>JBBSAV010000018.1:0-38119 GCA_038251965.1 Candidatus Limnocylindrales bacterium | reverse complement strand
TCCACCGGCTTCCCAGCCGATCCCACGTGGTACAAGGACGCGGTCATCTACCAGGTCCACGTGCGGGCCTTCAGCGACAGCTCCGGTGACGGCATCGGTGACTTCCGCGGTCTCACCTCGAGGCTCGACTACCTCGCCGACCTCGGTATCAGCGCCCTCTGGGTGATGCCCTTCTACCCCAGCCCCGGACGCGACGACGGCTACGACATCGCCGACTACACCGGCGTCCATCCCGACTACGGCACGCTGCGTGACGTACGCACCTTCATCCGCGAGGCGCACCGACGTGACCTGCGCGTCATCACCGAACTCGTCTTCAACCACACCAGCGACCAGCACCCCTGGTTCCGCCGTGCCCGCAAGGCGGCAGCGGGCAGCCCCGAGCGCGACTGGTACGTGTGGAGCGACACGCCCGAGCGCTACCCCGATGCGCGCATCATCTTCAAGGACTTCGAGGTCGCCAACTGGAGCTGGGACCCGGTCGCGGGCGCCTACTACTGGCACCGCTTCTACGCCCACCAGCCGGACCTCAACTTCGACGCGCCGCGTGTGCAGGCGGCGCTGCTGCGGGCTACCGACTTCTGGCTCGAGGCCGGCGTCGACGGCCTGCGCCTCGATGCCATCCCCTACCTCTACGAGCGCGACGGCACCAATTGCGAGAACCTGCCCGAGACGCACGGGTTCTTGAAGACGCTGCGGGCCCACGTCGACGAGCACTACGCGGACCGCATGCTGCTCGCGGAGGCCAACCAGTGGCCCGAGGATGCGGTCGCCTACTTCGGCGAGGGTGCGGGTGACGAGTGCCACATGGCGTTCCACTTCCCGCTCATGCCGCGCATGTTCATGGCGCTGCGCATGGAGGACCGCTACCCGGTCCTCGACATCCTCGAGCAGACCCCCGAGCTACCGGCGGCCGGGCAGTGGGCGCTCTTCCTGCGCAACCACGACGAGCTCACGCTGGAGATGGTCACCGACGAGGAGCGCGACTACATGTACCGCGTCTATGCCGCCGACCCACAGGCGCGCATCAACCTGGGCATCCGTCGCCGCCTGGCGCCGCTCCTGGGCAACAACCGCCGCCGCATCGAGCTCTTGAACGGCCTCCTCTTCAGCCTGCCGGGCACCCCCGTCATCTACTACGGCGACGAGATCGGCATGGGCGACAACGTCTATGTCGGTGACCGCAACGGCGTGCGTACCCCCATGCAGTGGTCGAGTGATCGCAACGCCGGCTTCAGCGCGGCCAACCGGCAGCGGCTCTACCTCCCGGTGGTGACCGATCCCGAGTACCACTACGAGGCCGTCAACGTCGAGGCCCAGCAGGCCAACCCGCAGTCGCTGCTGTGGTGGATGAAGCGGCTCATCGCGCTGCGCAAGAAGCATCCCGCCTTCGGCCGCGGCAGCCTCGAGTTCCTCCATCCCGACAACCGCCGCATCCTCGCCTTCATCCGCGAGTACGAGGACGAGACCATCCTCGTGGTCGCCAACCTCAGTCGCTACGCGCAGTGGACCGAGCTGGCCCTCGGTCGCTTCGAGGGTCGCCTTCCGGTGGAGCTCTTCGGCGCCGTGGAGTTCCCCCGCATCGGCCCGGCACCCTACATGGTCAGCCTCGGCCCCCACTCGTTCCTGTGGTTCCGGTTGGCAGCGGACACGATGACCGAGGCGTTCGCGGCGATCGAGCAGGATCTGCCCACGCTGCGCTGGCGGGGTGACATCGTGGGGCTGTTGCGGACAGAGCCAGCCCGCGTCGCGACGGTGCTGCTCGACTGGATGCGCGACCGCCGCTGGTATCGCGGCAAGGCGCGCAAGGTCCGCGGTGCGACGTTGTCCGGCTTCGTGCCGCTCCGTACCGCGTCGGCCACCGCCGTCCTCGCCTTCCTCAGGGTGGAATATATCGACGGCGAGCCGGAAACCTACGCCTTGCCGCTGCTGAGCGATCAGGCGGGTGATCTGGACGACATCCTCGTCAGCACGCCGTTCGCCGCCATCGCGAGGCTGGTGGATGGAGACGTGACCAGTCACCTGATCGATGGCGCGCTCGTGCCGCAGGTGCTGGAGGCACTCATGGGTGTCGCTGCAGGCCGGCGGCGCATCCGCGGCGAGTCAGGCCACGATCTGCTTGGTCGCGCCTTCGGCGGCCTCCGGACGTGGGCCGGGACCCGACCGCAGGAGCTGCCGGCGACACCGATGCGGACCGAGCAGTCCAACAGCTCGGCCATCTTCGCCGAGAAGCTGGTGATGAAGCTCTATCGAGCCATCGAGGACGGTCCCAACCCCGACCTGGAGGTCGGCCGCTACCTGGTCGACAACGGCTTCGAGCACGTGCCGCCGGTGCTGGGTTCGATCAGCCTGGGCGTCAAGTCAGGGTCCGGCGGCGCGGTGGCCATGATCCAGGCATTCGTGCCCAACGAGGGCGACCTTTGGGACGCCACACGTGTGGCCGTGGAGTCGTTCCTCCAGGATTCCGCTGCCGAGCCCGAGCTCCCCACATGGTCGGAGTCGGGCCGACCATCGCTGCTGGACCTGTCGCGGACGCCCATGCCCGATGTGGCGCATCGGTTGATCGGCCCCTACCTCCAGACGGCGCGTCTGCTCGGTGAGCGCATCGGCCAGATGCACCTCACCCTGGCGGCTGCCGATACCTCCGACGCAGACTTCGCTCCCGAGGCCATGGCGCCATTCCACGTGCGCGCTCTCTACCAGTCCATCCGAAGTGGGCTGCGTGAGTCGCTGACACTGCTGCGTTCGCGTCAGAAGCTGCTCTCCGAGCGAGACCGGGCCACCAGCGAGTCGCTGCTGCGCTCGCCGGCCGACGTCGACGCCAGGGTACGTCGACTACTGGAGCACAAGATCGGCGGCCAGCGCATCCGCATCCACGGGGACCTGCACCTGGGCCAGGTGCTCGATACCGGTGACGATGTGATGTTCATCGATTTCGAAGGAGAGCCGGCACGACCGCTGAGTGAGCGCCGACTCAAGCGCTCGGCGTTGACCGACCTGGCCGGCATGGTCCGGTCCTTCCACTACGCAGCCCACTGGTCGCGCCTGGAGCGCATGTCGAACGGCGACGCCATGGAGTCGGACACCGGCATCGAGAGCTGGGCCACGTTCTGGTACCACTGGGTGGCGGCCGCCTGTATCGGCGGCTACCGCGACGTCACCGACGGCGCCGCCTTCATGCCCAGCGATGACCGCGCCTGGAGCGTCCTGCTCGATGCGCTGCTGCTATCCAAGGCCGCCTACGAGCTCCGCTACGAGCTGGGCTCGCGTCCCGACTGGGTCAGCATCCCCATGGGTGGTCTGTTGGAGCTGCTGGAGGCGCAGCCGGGCGACCCGTAGTCAGGATGCGTGGTCAGGTGGCGGACGTGCCGCTGCGCTGCGGTGGTGAGTCTCCGGCGGCGGTCTCCAGACCGCCGATGACATCCGCGTAGGCGTTCATCGCCGCTTCACCCTTGGGAGAGAGTCGGTAGACCCCACGGTCGACTCGCTCGAACCAGCCGTAGACATCGTCTCGCAAGATCCTGCCGGCGCGCCCGACACTGCTGGCCCGGGCGACCTGGGCCGCCTTGGTGGGGCCATGGTCCCGGAGATAGGCGGCACACGCCAACGCTGCCTGGCGGTAGGCGGTGACGATGGGTCGCCTCGTCATCCCTCCGATGTTGTGGTCGCCCACCCGATGAGCGAACTCCTTGAGCAGGAGTCCCTGGCGCTTGCGGTCCGGTCGCGGCTGGTATGGCCGCGGGTCCAGCAGGGGCTCCACCAGCGGCCCCCCGACCCGGCTCGGTTCATGCACCGCGAGCAACCCCAGGCCAAGGCGACGACAGAGCTTCAGGATGCCGCGTCGGTCGCGCCGCCACAGGGAGTTGCGCGCCGGTCGCGCCGCCACCGCGACCGCAAGGTAGACGTGCTCGGACATGGCGAGCCGGTCGATGCCTTGTAGCACGAGCGGCAGGGTGAAGCCCGTCTTGAGTTCCACGATCACCGGCGGCTCCCCGCTCCGCTGGGCGACGAGGTCACAGCCACGAACCTCTGACTTCACCTCGTAGCCCTGCGCTTCGAAGAACGCCTTCAGCGGGGCATAGAGATCTTGCTCGCTACGGCACCACACAGCCGCGAGTCTACGCGGCGGCCGCGGAGCTGAGGGGGCTGAGCGAACTGAGCGGGCCGGTCGGTCGGCGAGTTCAGGAGACCGCTAGCGGTCGCTCGGGGAGAGCGCCGGCCAGGGCGTCGGTCGGTCGTTCTCCGGCCAGGGAACCGACCGGCTCGCGACGTCGGGGTCGTCCTCACGCACGACCTTCATCCTCTGGCCGAGCGAGGTGTTGCCGTTGGCGTTGCCGTTGCTTGCGGCCTCGACGTCCGCCGCGGCCTCTTGTTCACGGTCCAGCGCATACGTCGCCCGCAGGCGATCGGCCGCGGGTTTGGGCACGTCGAGCAGGTCGCTCCAGTGGGCCCATCGCTCGGTCTGGCCCGGGATCGAGATCGGAAGCGGTGTGAACTCGCCGGGCTGAGCGGCGGGCGCGGGCATGGGGCCTGGTCCCATCGCGACCAGCGGACCTGGTGTGACCCACGGACCCGGCCACGGACCCGGCCCCGGCGGTGGCGGTAGTCGCAGGGGTGGCGTGGGCGGCAGGGGAGATGGCTGATGCGGGAGTGGCACGAGGGGCGACGAGTAGTAGGTGATGCGTGCCCCCGCCGGAGGACGTGGTGCGACCACCAGCGTGTCGCGAAGGATCGGATCTCGCAATGGCGGCAGGCGCACGGCAGCGGCCTCGCGTCGTTGCGCCATCGTGGGAGGGGGGATAGCCGACAGGGTGACCTTGCCATTCTCGTCGGTGAACGGCACGTAGCCCAGATACTCGCTGGCGCGGACCGGGTCCTTTGGCTTGCGGCTGCGACACGAGTAGCACTTCCGTGCCGAGAGGTTATTCAGGCTCTGGCAGTGACCGCAGAGCCACCAATCGGCCTCACTCATGGGACTAGAGTACCGACCAGCAGTAGTACTAAGCCATGATCTTCACGGTCGAGGTGCACAAGTCGGTGACAGGATGCACCAGCGAGCTGGTATCAGGCCCTGACGGCAGCCTCAGGCCCGGACGACGACGCGGTGCGGCAAGCTGTGCACGTTGAAGCGGTGTCGGCGCTGGAAGCCGACGAGGGTCATGCGTTGTTCGGCGGCCAGTTCCACGGCCAGGCTCGACGGCGGCCCCACGCACGGTCCGGCGATGTCCCAGCTCAGCCGAGGTAGCGCAACCAGACGTAGCCCGAGGAGATGGCGAGCGACCCCAGGGTGACCACTGCCCCGTAGCGGATGAACTGGCCGAAGCGAATGGGATGACCGCCCCGTTCGGCGAGGTTCGCCACCACGACGTTGGCCGATGCTCCCACGATGGTGAGGTTGCCGCCGAGGCAGGCTCCCAGCGCCAGCGACCACCACAGGCCATCAGCCGGCAGGCCGGCGTCGATGAGGTTCTGCACCACGGGGATGGCCGTGGCTGTGAATGGGATGTTGTCGATGATGGCCGACGCGATCGCAGAGAACCACAGCAGGGCCATCGTGGTCGCGACAGGCTGCCCGCCGGTGGCTTCGACGATGCTGTCCGCGATCCCGCCGACGATGCCCGTCTGGACCACGGCCTCGACGAGGATGAACAAACCGACGAAGAAGAAGAGCGTCACCCACTCGACGTCACGCAGGGCGTCGTCGGGGTCGATGCCGCTGATGAGCAGCAGGGCCGTGGCTCCGAGGAGCGCTACCGTCGCCACCTCCACGCCCAGGATCCCATGCGCCAGGAAACCTACGAGGGTGATGGCCAGGATGATGAGGGTCCGGACCAGCAGCGTCCGGTCCGTGATCATGGCGTCCTCCAGCGCCTCAAGAGCCGCCTCGCGGCGCTCGCTGGGAACCTGCAGGGTCCCCCGGAAGATGATCACCATCGCCACCAGGAAGGCGCCGAAGATGACCACGATCACCGGCGCGAGGTTGGTGAGGAAGTCCATGAAATCGAGCCCGGCGGCGGAACCGATGAGGATGTTCGGCGGGTCCCCGATGAGCGTCGCCGTACCCCCGATGTTCGAAGCCAGGATCATGCTGATGAGGTACGGAGCCGGCGAGATGCCCAGGGACCGCGCGATCGAGAGGACGACCGGCGTCATCAGCACCACCGTGGTCACGTTGTCCAGGAACGCCGAGAGGATTCCCGTGGTCAGGGCCAGGGCGATGAGCAGACGCAGTGGATGGCCCCGTGAGATGCGCACGGAGTGAACGCCCAGCCAGCGGAAGAATCCGGTCTGCCGGAGGGCGCCTGCGATCACCATCATCCCGGCCAGCAGGAAGATGACGTTCCAGTCGACAGCCGCGAAGGCCTCTTCCTGGTCGATGACACCGATCGCCACCAGGGACAGGCCCGCCAGCAGCGCCACGAGCGTGCGGTTGAGCCGTTCCGTCGCGATCACGGCATAGGCGATGAGGAAGACGCCCCCGGCGATCCAGGCGTCCATCAGGCGCGCGTCCATGCTGGCGCGTCAGGGCGACGCTGCGTGGTGGAAGCCCTGCTCCGCTCAGGCAGGTTCGTGGGGGTCATCCACGCAGCAGCGAGTCGCTGGAACGGTATCGCCGTGCGCGTGCTCGCCACTGGTCTCCTTCACCCATGTCGACGTCGATCGGTCTCATGGCTCCCTTCGCCACCTGACACCGGGGAGCGTACCGCCCAGGGCCGTCGCCAACACGGCCGGTCCGCCCGGCTCGACCACGTCGCGCCCCACCCGAGAGTGACAGCTCGAACCACGACCCCGCAGCGCATACTGATGATGCCTGCCAGATCCGGCCCGCTCCGGATCGCCGGCCGGTGACATGACTGGAGGTCCAAGGATGCCGAAGTACCTGTTCCAGGGCTCGTACACCGCGGCCGGAGCAGCGGGTGTGCTGAAGGAAGGTGGCATGGGCAGGGCGGCCGCACTCAAGGCGCTGATGAAGAGCCTGGGGGGGTCGATCGAGTCACAGTACTGGGCATTCGGTGGAGAGGACTTCTTCATCGTGGCCGAACTGCCGGACGACGAAGCTGCCGCTGTGGGCTGTCTCGCCGTCAACGCCAGCGCCGCGGCGCACGTAACCATGACGCAACTGCTATCTGCCGAGGAGCTCGACGACGCCGTCGGTCGGGTCGGTCCGGATGTCGACTACCGACCCCCGGGGACATAGCCCTCGACCCCGGGGCCTTGTGGGTGCGGGCTAGTAGCAGGCTTGATGTTGTCCGCATACCCCTGCGGTGCTCTCTTGGTGCTTCGGACAAGCCACGTTCCTGGCGTGCACCGAGTGCTGCTCTGGGACACGCAGGAGGCGAGCCGATGCAACCGGAACTCATCGTCACCGGCGAGTGGCCGGAAGGAGTCGCCCGCTAGTCGAGGCCTGAAAGCCGCCGTTCGCACTCCGCCACATCCACGGCCGTATTGACAGCTGACGACGATCGTGCCCACTTGGGGCGAGAGCGCTGCGATCACGTACTCGACCAGTCGCCGGCCCTTGAGGCGCGTCATCGGCTTGTCGACGCCGCCCAAGCGAACACCCGATCCGCCGCATAGCACGATGGCCGTGATCTCCTCCGGTCCCACCCGTCCGTTCAGGTCCCGACGACGACGCGGTGCGGCAAGGTGTACACGTTGAAGCGGTGTCGGCGCAGGAAGCCGACGAGGGTCATGCGTTGTTCGGCGGCCAGTTCCACCGCAAGGCTCGACGGCGGCCCCACGGCGGCCACGAAGGGGCACCCGGCTATGGCCGCCTTCTGGATGAGCTCGAAACTGGCACGTCCGCTGAAGATGAGGCCCAGCTCCGACAGTGGCAGCGTGCCCGCGGACAGGAAGCGGCCGATGAGCTTGTCGAGGGCGTTGTGGCGACCGACGTCTTCGGCCGCCGCGACGATCCGTCCGCTCGTGTCAAAGGCGGCCGAGGCGTGGAGGCCACCGGTGCGGTCGAACTCCTGTTGCTCGCGGCGCAGGAGCGCGGGAAGTGCTTCCAGGAGTCCGTGGTCGATGGCGAACGAGTCGCGGCCGGCGTAGTCGGGGATGTGGACCCGCACCGCGTCGATGGAAGCCTTGCCGCAGATACCGCAGCTGGACGTGGTGTAGAGGTTTCGCGTGAGGGCGTCCGGATCGAACTCGGCCGTCGGCGCCAGCTCGACGCGAACGACGTTGTGGAACCCTACCTCGACCGTGGCATCGGCGTGGTCGACAGCGACGACGTCCTCCATCGTGCGCACCACGCCCTCTCCGTGCAGGAAGCCCAGCACCAGCGCCACGTCGTCGCCCGGGGTTCGCATCGTCACCGCCACGCTGCGTTCGACGCGCTCGCCCGGTGGGCCCGACACGATGCGGATCTCCAGCGGCTCCTCGACGGTCACCACGTCGCCTTGTCGTGTCACCACACCATCGGCAACGACGTTCACGTCGACCGCGGCGACCCCCACCGGCGCATCGGCCGCAGGTCGCACCAGGTTCATCTCACTCCACGACGGGCAGCATGCGGGCTTGTGTGGCAGCGCGCGCGGCGAAGCCGTCCTGCCATGTGGAACGGTGGTTGGCCGGGCGCACCTCCACCGCGGTGACCTTGTACTCGGGGCAGTTCGTGGCCCAGTCGGACAGCTCGGTGGTGACCACGTTGGTGCCGGTGTCGGGATGGTGGAAGGTGGTGTAGACGACGCCCGGCGCGACCCGCTCGCTGATGGTGGCCGGCAGCGTGATCTCGCCCTTGCGGCTCTGAACGGAGACGAGGTCACCGCTGTGGACGCCGCGGAGCTCGGCATCGGCCGGATGGATCTCCAGCACGTCCTGCTCCAGCCAGCGGATGTTCTCTGTCCGGCGCGTCTGGGCGCCCACGTTGTATTGGCTGAGGATGCGCCCGGTGGTGAGCAGCAAGGGGAACTTGCGGTTGGCGCGCTCCTCGGTCGGTTGATATTCGGTCAGCACGAAGAGGCCCTTGCCGCGCACGAATTCGTCGACGTGCATGATGGGCGTGCCCACGGGTGCCGACTCGTTGCAGGGCCACTGCACGCTGCCGTGTTCATCGAGGAAGTCGAATGAGACGCCGGCGAACGAGGGCGTCAGGGCAGCGATCTCGTCGAGGATCTGCGATGCCGTGTCGTAGTGCATGGGGTAGCCCAGGGCGACCGCCAGGTCCGCTGTGACCTCCCATTCGGCCTTGCCCGTGAGCGGCTTCGAAACCGGGCGCACACGGTTGATGCGCCGCTCGGCGTTGACGAAGGTGCCGTCCTTTTCCAGGAATGACGTGCCGGGCAGGAAGACGTGGGCGAACTTGGCGGTCTCGTTGAGGAACAGGTCCTGGACGATGACGCACTCCATGGACTCGAGTGCCGCTTCCACGTGCTGCGTGTTGGGATCGGACTGGGCGATGTCCTCGCCCTGGATGTAGATGCCCTTGAAGGTCCCGGCCACCGCGGCGTCCAGCATGTTGGGGATGCGGAAGCCCGCCTGGTCATGGAGCTGTACGCCCCAGTGCTCGTCGAAGGTGGCACGGACGGCTGCATCGCCGACCGGCCGGTAGCCGGGCAGCTCGTGCGGGAAGGAGCCCATGTCGCACGAGCCCTGCACGTTGTTCTGCCCGCGCAGTGGGTTGACGCCGACACCGAAGCGGCCGATGTTGCCGGTGGCCATGGCAAGGTTGGCCATGGCCATGACCATGGTCGAGCCCTGGCTGTGCTCGGTCACGCCGAGGCCGTAGTAGATGGCGGCGTTGCCGCCGGTCGCGTAGAGCCGGGCCGCCGCACGGATGTCGCCTGCGGGTACGCCGATCTCGTCGGCGACCACTTCGGGGGCATGCTCGGGACGCGCCGCGAACTCGAGCCACTCGCGGAATGAGGGCAGGTCGCAGCGCCGCTCCACGAAGTCGTGGTCGAGCAGGCCTTCGCTCACGATCACATGGGCGAAGGCGTTCATCAGCACCACGTTGGTGCCGGGTCGGAGAGGCAGATGCACGTCGGCTTCGACGTGGGGTGAGCGCACCAGTTCGATGCGGCGCGGGTCGATGACGATCAGACGCGCGCCTTCGCGCAGCCGCCGCTTCATCTGTGACGCGAAGACCGGGTGCGCCTCGGTGGGGTTGGCGCCGATGACCATGATGACGTCCGCGCCGGCGACCGAATCGAAGTGCTGCGTCCCCGCGGAGGTGCCGTAGGTCTGCTTCAGCCCGTAGCCCGTGGGCGAGTGGCAGACCCGCGCGCAGGTATCGACGTTGTTGTTGCCGAAGGCGGCGCGCACCAGCTTCATCACCAACCACACCTCCTCATTGGTGCAGCGCGATGAGGTGATGCCGCCGACGGCGAACCTGCCGTGCTCGGCCTGGATGGCCTTGAGGCGGCTGGCGGCGAAGCCGATGGCCTCTTCCCACGAGACCTCGCGCCAGGGCTGGTCGGTCGACTCGCGGATCAGGGGCGCGGTGACGCGGTCCTTGTGGTTGGCATAGCCCCAGGCGAAGCGCCCCTTCACGCAGGCATGGCCGTGGTTGGCCTTGCCGTCCTTGTAGGGCACCATGCGCACGACCTGGTCGCCCTTGAGCTCGGCCTTCAACGAGCAGCCGACCCCGCAGTAGGCGCACGTGGTCAGCACCGTGCGATCGGGCACGCCGTGCTCGACCACCGACTTCTCCATCAGCGTTGCTGTCGGGCAGGCCGCCACGCAGGCGCCGCAGGAGACGCAATCGGATGACATGAAGTCCGCCGCGCTGGTGGCGATCACCGAATCGAAGCCGCGTCCCAGCACGGTCAACGCGAAGGTGCCCTGCACCTCGTTGCAGGCACGCGCGCAGCGCGAGCACATGATGCACTTGCTGGGGTCGAAGTCGAAGTAGGGATTGGAGGCGTCGGTCGGCAGGTCCAGGTGCGTGGCGGGCGCCTGGTAGCGCACCTCGCGCAGACCCACGGCACCGGCCACGTCCTGTAGCTCGCAGTCGCCGTTGGCCGAGCAGGTCAGGCAGTCGAGCGGATGATCGGAGATGTAGAGCTCCATCACTCCACGACGCAGCTTGGCGATGGCCTCGGACTGGGTGCGCACGCGCATGCCGTCGCGAACAGGCTCGGTGCACGCAGCTTTGAAGCCGGGCCGACCGTCGACCTCCACCATGCACATGCGACACGAGCCGAACGAGCGCAGGCCGTCGGTTGCGCAGAGCTTGGGAATAGAGACGCCAACCTCGGCCGCGGCACGCAGGATCGACGTACCCGCGGTGGTGGTGACGGGGACGCCGTCGATCTCCAGAACGACGCTGCTTGTCGCAGTGCTCGGGGGCGTCCCGAAGTCGGTCTCGATCAGTCGCATGTCAGGGGCCCTCCACCGGTAGCCCGAAGTCCTCGGGGAAATACTTGAGTGCGCTGCGGACCGGCTTGGGCGTCATGCTGCCCAGAGCGCACAGGCTGGACCCCTCCATGATGGTGCAGAGGTCGTCGAGCACCGTGAGGCGATCGGCGCGCGGGCCATCAGCGATGATCTGCGCGACCAGCTCCTCGCCACGGACCGAGCCGATGCGGCAGGGTGTGCACTTGCCACACGATTCCTCGGCGCAGAACTCGAAGGCGTAGCGTGCCTGCTGCGCCATGTCGACGCTGTCGTCGAAGACGACGACCCCGCCGTGTCCGATGTCCGCGCCGATCTCGCGCAGCGCCTCGTACGTCATGGGCACGTCGAAATGGTCGGGCGTCAGGTACGCGCCCAGCGGCCCCCCGACCTGCACTGCCCGCACCGGTCGCCCACTGCGGGTCCCGCCGCCCCACTTCTCGACGAGGTCACCGAGCGTGACGCCGAACTCGAGCTCGTAGAGGCCACCGCGCTTCACGTTGCCGCCCAGCTGGAAGGGCATCGTGCCGGTCGAGCGGCCTACGCCCAACTGCGCATACGCGGCGCCACCATGGCGCAGGATCCAGGGCACTGCACAGAGCGTGATGACGTTGTTGACCACGGTCGGCTTTCCGTAGAGGCCCCTCACGGCCATGGGCGGTGGCTTGGCACGGACCTCGCCACGCTTGCCCTCCAGGCTTTCGAGCAGTGAAGTGGCCTCGCCACAGATGTAGGCGCCGGCGCCGATGAAGAGCTCGATGTCGAAGCCGTCGCTGAGGACGCCACCCGCACGCGCGTTCGCCAGGGCTTCGCGCAGGACCGTCGCGGCGAGGGGGTACTCGGAGCGCAGGTAGATGACGCCGCGCGTGGCTCCGATGGCACGGCCGGCAAGCTGCATGCCCTCGATGAGCAGGTACGGGTCGCCCTCCATGATGAGCCGGTCGGAGAACGTGCCCGAATCGCCCTCGTCGGCGTTGGCGACGATGTACTTCTGGTCCGCGGGTGTGTCGGCGGCGGCCTGCCACTTGGTCCCGGCCGGGAACCCGGCACCGCCGTAGCCGCGCAGGCCGGCGCTGGTGACCTCGTCGATGATCTGCTTCGGGGTGAGGTCAGGCGTGGTGAACCCACCATGGGACTTGTAGGCCGCGAGGGACGTGGGCTCGTATGCGCCACAGTTGGCGAAGACCACCCGTGTCTGTCCGGCCAGAAGATCGTCCACGGCTCCCAGCTCATGCGTCTCCAATCGATCCAGGCTATCCGAGCCGACCGGCCCGAAGGCGATGCGACGGCCGTCACGCTCCATCTCGACCATCGGCTCGGCCCATAGCAGGCCGCGTGACCCATTGCGAGTCACCTCGGTCCCCGCGGCCGCGAGGGCGGCTGCGACCTTGGCGGCGCCCAGCGCGTTGGCGACCGATTCGGTCGGGACGAAGGCGTGATCGGTCATGCCAGGAGGCCATCCATGATGCGGTCGGCGGTGGCATCCGCGTCCACGACCAGCGTCTCGTCCACCACCATCGCGGGTCCGCGTGCGCACAGGCCCAAGCAGTAGACACCCTCAAGCCCGATGCGTTGGTCGGCCGTCGTCTCGCCCAGCGCGATGCCGAGACGTTCGCTGATAGCCCGGGTCAGCTCGCGAGCGCCGGCTGCCTGGCAGGCCTCCGCCTGGCACACCCGCAGGACGTGCGTCGGCGGTGGAGTGGTACGAAAGTCAGCGTAGAAGCCGACCAGGCCACGGACCTCCGCTCGGCTCAGGTTGAACACATCGGCGACCGTGTCCACCGCATCGGTGTCGATCCAGCCGCTGTGTTGCTGGAGGATCCGGAGCGCGGTCACAGGCCCACCGATGTCGTTCGCGTGTGGTGCGATGAGTCGTCGCAGTCCTTCGTTGATCATGGAGCTCGTGCGGTGGGGGAGATGGACGAGGATATCAGACCGACACCGGCCTACCGGTGCTTTGGGTGATGGATGACAGGGTGATCGGCGCGTGCTACGTTTCCCGACTCGGGGGAACCGCAGAGCCGTTGGATCACGGGGGACGACGGGCCGGAGGAGAGTGCATGGCTCGGTCTCTGCATCGTGTGCTCGCCATCGGTATGGCGACCATCATCGCCGTCGGGACGATGGCATCGGGAGCGCTCGGCCAATCGCCAAGCGAGGGCCCTCCGGCGCTAAGCGCCAGGATCGACGCCGCCATCGCCGCGACGGCCCAGGACCTCCTCTTCGACGTCGATGCTCAGCGCGTGTGGGTCGCGGAACACATCGACCAGGAGGACTACGAGGGCACCCTCAAGGGACCGCGCGGCACCTTCCTCACGCGCGCCGCCAACGAGCTGGACAAGGTGAGGCTCCTGGGCGCGTTCCTGGACGCGTCGCTGGTGCCCTATCGCTTCGCGAGTTGTGAGCTGGCGGACGGGAATGTGGCCGGGGCAGCGACCACGGACGCGGTACCCACCTCGCACCCGGCCACGCCACCCGACGAGGGGACGCTGGCCATCGAATCGTCCGACGAGATCATCGCTGCGATCACCGATCCGGAGTTGCGTAGCGCCTTCGAAGCGGTGGTCCAGGCTCGTGACGCTGCACGGTCCAGCAGCGCCGCTGCGGCCACCGTGCTGGCTGACGCCATCGAGACGGCACCCGATGCGGTGATGGCAGGCCCGACGGGAGTGGCAAGTTCGGGGAGCGTCTCGCCCGAGAACGGCCCACCAGCGCTCTACGCGCATGTCTGGATCCAGGCGATGAAAGGCCCGACCTGGCGTGACCTGGACCTCACGACCGAAAGTGGCGAGCCGCCTTGCACTGCCGAAGGGACGTTCGACCGACTGCCCGAACGCTGGGACCACAGGGTCCGACTTGCGCTTGAGGTCGAACAGCGGGTCGCCGGTTCCCTCGTCACGAGCGAGGCACTCAGCGTGACGGTCCCGACCGCGGACGTCGCGACATCGCCGATCACGTTCGGTTTCGGCGAGAGCGGCGGATTCCTCTCGGGCATCCCCTGGACATCGGGCACATTGGTCCGACACACCCCGGTGCTGGCGATCGATGGCCAGGTGACGTCCGGCACGCCGCTGTCGCTACCGCCCTCCGGCGTCGACCGTGGGGTGCTCGATCGCATCACTGACGCCCTCGGTAGTGGCGATGAGGGCGGTGGCGCCCTGGGCGGTGGCGCACTCGGCGGCGTGCTGGGGGATGAGTCGTCCGAGAGCGAGGTGCCCGGCGACGTCGTGGAGCCGGAGCCGATCACCGGAGCCTGGCTGCGCATCGACCTGCTGCCACCGGATGGCCCACCGGTCGAGCTGCGCAGCGACGTCTTCGATCGCATCGGCATCGAGGCGCGGGCAGCCGGGACCGCTGAGAGCGCCGACGTCCAGCCGCTCGCGGAGGTGTCTGGTGGCCAGTCAGACCTGCTGGCGATGTGGCAGATCGGCCTCCTCCTGGGCGAGGTGCGGGCCCCTGAGGGCGCTGCCGATGGCCTGGTCGATCCCACATCCGCCGACGGGCTGGCTGCATCGGTCGATGCCTGGCTCCGCATCTTCCCGGCGGCGTACCACGACCTGGGTGGCCGCGGGACGGGACCGACCGTGCTGCTGGCCGGGATCACCGAGGCCCTCGGTGCGGACGGCGAGCCGGCCTCAGGTGTCGTCCTTGACGCCCTGCATGTGCCCGGACCCGACGACCTCGATGCACCCGGCATCGCCAGCGACGCCCAAGCGGTCGTGGCAGCCGAGACGCTGATGCTCGACCTGCTCGAGCTGCGGGACGTACCCCTGGGCGACGCCGCCGCCGTCTTCGAGGCGGCTCACGACCAGGGTATCGGACTGCGCTGGCTGGCACCAGGCGACGACCCCTCCATCCCCGGAGCCTCGGCAGCCGCCCAGGCACGCATGCGACAGCGACTCACGGCCGGCCAGTCGCTCCTGACGCCCGTTTCCGCACCGTCGCTGGCCGGAGTCACGACGACGGCCTGGTGGACGCGCGATCCCGCCAGCGGCCTGTGGCGGGATGAGCACGAGAGCGGGCGCCACGCAGACATGGTCGAGGATACGGTCCAGACCGAGCAGTCCATCACTTGGGCGAAGCGCTACCGCGATCTGGCCTGCCGCTACGCAGGTGCCGTGGCCCTGGCTGGCAGCCTCCTCTACGTCGGCACCGGTGGCGCGGTCGGTGGCGATGCGGTGAAGGGGGTGGTCAAGATCGCCCAGACGGCGGAGGAGAACCGGAAGCGCGGCGAGGCAGCCACCAAGATCGCGTGCGCCGGAAGCGGCGCTTCAGGTGCCACGCCATAGGCCACGACCGAGCATGACGCTGCTCGGTCGGATACTGGCGCTCAGCCTGGTTGCGATGCTGGGCGCTGCGGGTGTACTGGACGGCGAGATCCCGGTGGCGGATGCCCAAGCCGCTGAGGCGACCTGTCTGGCCGATGCCGAGCCCAACGACGACCCTGGGCAGGCAACGAGCGTCGCGGGCGCTTTCTGCCTTGACGCCACGCTGGAGGCGGGAGACCAGGACCTCCTGGTCTGGGAACTCGACTCGGCCGACGGGGCGTCGTGGGCGATCTCGCTGCTTGGTGAGCCAGGGGTACTGACGAGCCTGCGGCTATTCACCATCACCTCCGAGCCCGGTGTGGAGCCGCCCGCGACCGACGCCCTGGTGACCGCCCTCGACGCTGGGCCTGGTTTTCCCGCTACCGAGACCCGCCAGCTGCTTCTGGCACCAGGTCGCTACCTGGCCGTGATCGCCGGGGTAGATGGAGAACCGGATGGCGCACCGCCGACCTATCACCTCCAGGTCCAGCCCGGTCCGCCATTGCCGAGCAATCTCGACAGCGAG
Organism: Candidatus Limnocylindrales bacterium; assembly: GCA_038251965.1. Classification (GTDB taxonomy): domain Bacteria; phylum Chloroflexota; class Limnocylindria; order Limnocylindrales; family CSP1-4; genus JAFMJV01. The sequence continues at coordinate 21,949 of JBBSAV010000018.1, read as the reverse complement.
CCCAACGATGACCTTGCGTCGGCCAGCCCGGTGGAGGGCGCCTTCGAGTCGTCAGGCAGCCTTTCGGGTAGTCCCGATCTCTTCCGCTGGGAGGTGCCACAAGCGAGCGGCGATGAGCGTTGGGAGCTCGGACTGGAGGCGGCATCGGGGATGGGCGTCACCTTGTCGCTGCTCGATGCCGAGGGCAATACCATCGCCTATGCCTACACCGACCGGGACGGCCGCGCCCGCTTCGTCGATCTTGACCTCGCTGCCGGCGAGTACGGGGTGAGACTCGACGGCGCGATCGATGGCGCCTTGCCCTATGCCCTACGGGCGACCCACACAGTGCCCATCGCCGACGCCGAACCCAACGATCTACCCGGTAAGGGACTCCAGCTCGATCCGCTGATGCTGGCCGCGCGTGGCCGCCTCTACCCGGAGGGAGATACCGATCGCTTCGAGTTCGAGGTGCCCGCGGATGAGGCTCCCATCCTGCGTGAGATCCGACTGCTGCCGGCAGGGCCGTACCGCCGTCTCTGCCTGGCTCTCGCTGGCGGAGAGACCATGCAGTGCCGTGAAGGGACCGAGGGCGTGGTCCTTGATGCCCTGGTCCTTGCCCCCGGTCGCTACGAGCTGGCCGTCAGCGGAGATGCGGACGAAACGGCCTCCTACGTCGTGCGCGTCGACCGTGCCGTCACTCCGGTGCGGGGCTACGAGATCGAGCCCAACGACATCGCCACCACCGCCACGCCGATGGATCCCACGGCACCGATGCGGGGGCGCGGCCGGTCCGGTGACGTGGACGACTATCGCCTCGACATCTCCGGCGAAGCGCAGCTCTGGCAGATGCGCGCGACCGGCCCGGGGGTGGCATGGCTGCAGTGGATCAAGCGTGACGGCGGAGTGTTGGCCCGCGCCAGCCTGTCCGCCGAGGATGGTTCGCTGGTGCTCGACGATGTCTACCTGACGCCGGGCGCGCACTGGTTCGCCGTCCAGGCTGACGAGGCGTACGAGCTTCAGGCGCTGCCGATGGGTCCACCGCTCCCTGACGGCGAGCGCGAGCCCAACGATATGGCCGCGTTCGCGGAGCCGTTCCGCCTGTCACGTGGGCGTGTCGTGGGTCGATTGCCACGCCTCGAAGACACCGACGTCTTCCGCTTCAGCCTGGCAGCGCCGGAGCATCTCCGGTTGCGTACTGAGCCACCCGCGGACGGGTCGGTCGATCTGCGCATCGAAGCTGGCGGCGTGGTCGGCGGGCGCCGCTCGCCCGGACTTGGCCGTACGACCGAGTACGAGGTGCGGCTGCAACCCGGTGACTACGAGGTCTGGCTCACCACGACGACACCGAGCGATGGTCGCTACACGTTCACCATCGACCCCCTGGACCCGCTGACCCTGCCGGCCGACCTGGAACCCAACGATGACCTTGCAAGCGCGGCCGACCTCCCGGCCACCCTGCGCGTGGCGGGCACGGGCACGCCCGGCGGTGAGGAGGACTGGTACCGGCTGCCGCCGCTGGCTGATGGCTCGGTGATCCAGGTCGAGTTCGACGGCGCGGTCGACAGAGTCGCCATCGAGGGGCCCAGCGGCAGGATCCCCGGTGAGCTCGCCGAGGATGGTGGCCGCTTCACCTCGACCGAGGTGATGGGCGGTGGTCCGTCCTTCCTCGTCATCACCGCGTTGGGCGACTATCGGGTCGAGGTCTCCGCACCCGGGCTCACCGCGGCCGAGCCGCCCCCGGAGCTGCCGCTCGACCTGGCGCTCTCGGTGCACCCGTCTGAGGTGGCGGCCTACTGGCCCACGGGCCAACGACTTGAGGCCACGCTGGCCCTTGCCAACACGTCCGACCAGGTCGTCGAGGTGGATCTCGACGGGGTCACCAGCCAGGCCGGCTGGATCATCGCCCCCGAGTCCGGGAGCGTCGAGGTCCCTCCGACCGGATCGCTCGACGTCCCGCTCATGATCCACGCCCAGCCTGATGCCTGGGCCGACGAGCCGGTGCGCCTGACCATGCGCGCGCGAGCGGCAGACGGCGGACAGCGCACCGTGACTGCTGCCGTGACTCCCCGCCGTGATGCCCCACCCGTCGCTCCTGAACGCTCGTGGTCCGTCCCGACGGCCCTGCTGGGCGGCCTGGACGTCGCCTCCCTGGCGCTCGGTGCCAGCCCCTTGCCCGTGGTCGATCCGGATCGGGAGGCGCAGCTTCACGATGGCCTGAGCCACGTGGGCATGGGCTTCTGGGCGGATACGTCGCTGCTGCCCCTTGATCTCACGGTGGACCTGGCCGGTGATGCGCCCGTACCGGTGGCCGGCGTCATCCTCGACCCGCAGGCCGGAGACGCCATCCCGGGGAACGCGCCGCGGGAGGTCGAGCTCTCACTGTCGACCGATGGCGTGGAGTTCCAGCCGGTCCTGCAGGCCGAACTGTCCCCGCTCATGCAGGAGCAGTCGTTCGTGCTCGACGCGCCGGTGCCGGCATCCTGGGCACGGCTGCGCCTGCTATCGACGTGGCCCGGCGGCACTGGTCGGGTCTCCCTCGGTGAGTGGAAGGTCATCGCCGCGCCGGATGCTGTGGTGGGCGGCCCCATCGACCTGGCCGAGCCGGGTCGCGGCGGCCATATCGTGACGATGAGCCCGCAGCCGTCCGACCCTGCGATGCCGCGATCGATGCTCGACGAAGACCTGGCACCCCAGACGCTCTACCTCGACGCGGGCGTGCCGATCAGCTGGGTCGTCGGTTTCGCTGATGATCGGGCGGCCCAGGTGGAGCGCCTGGAGTGGCGCGATCCTTTGCCCAGCGATCCTTCCGGTCGGTTGCGACGGGTCAAGGTGGAGCTGAGCTTGGATGGCCCGGTCGGTCCCTGGCAGGCACTGGGCACTTGGGAGCTGGAGCGGGCGGCCGATGGGAGCGTCACCCCGCTCGTGCTGGACCACCCGACCTGGGTGCGCTACCTGCGCTTCACGACCAAGTCGCCCGGCAAGGACTGGGGCAGCCTTGAGCTACCCGGCGACCTGGCGGTCATCGAGGTGCCGAGCGGACCCGGATATCGGTCGATCCTGGGCGCCTGGGGCGCCGCCGAGCCTGCCGGGCCGTACGAATGGTCGTCCCCGAGCGAGCCGGCCCCGGCGCCACCGATCGTGGACGCTGGCAACGCCGCCTCGGCTCTGCCCCTCGAACCGGGCAGGGTTGCGCGTGGGCTCATCGAGTACGGCGGCGATGAGGACTGGTACGCCCTTTCGGTGCCCGAGGGTCACAACAGCCTGACCATCGAGTTGGCCGGCGAGCCCATCCTCGTGGTGAGCCTCACGCTGCTGGATGCCGAAGGCTTCGAGGTCCCGGTCCTCTTCGGGCCTGGCGCTGTGCCCGACTCGGTCCGCTACTCGGCGGAGGTGGTGCCCGGAGGGTCCTACTACCTGCGCGTCCAGCAGCCGCCTGCCTCGATCGTCTTCACCTTCGATACCAGCGGCAGCATGGGCCCCTATCTCGACTACGTCTACCAGGGCCTGCGCGCGTTCACGGCCGACATCGCCGAGGGCGAGGAGGCCGTGAAGATCGTGCCTTTCGAGGAGGATCCACTTCTCGACGACTGGAGCGACCAGCCCTACGTGTTGCAGGAGGCGGTGGACGACTACCAGGCGGGGGATGGTTCGAGCTCAGCCGAGTCCGCGCTCATCGCTGCCTCCACGGAGCTCTCCGTGCGCGAGGGCGCCCGCGCCATCCTGATCGTCACCGACGCCGAGACGAGCTCGTATGCCCGAGCTGAGGAGCTGTGGCGGATCCTCGCCTCCAGTCGGCCCATGATCTTCGCGGTGCATGTGGGCGCCACCGTCGAGCCGGCCCTCACGCGCGCCTGGATGGAGGACTGGTCTCGGGTCAATGGCGGCGTCTACCGCTACGTCCGCTCCCATGCGGAGATGGATCGCGCCTTCGACCGTCTGGCGACCTGGCTGCGCCGACCGGCCGCATACACGCTGGAGGCGACGACGTCCTTCCGCGCCGAACCGCCACCCTCTGCCGAACCTGGGTCGATCACTGTCCGCGCAGCCAAGGGGGCCGATGGCTCGGTCGCCATCGCCGCCGACGTGGCCGTGGAGATCATCCTGGACACCTCCGGCAGCATGCTCAAGCGCCTGGGACGCCAGCGCCGCATCGACGTGGCCAGGGACGTGCTCACCGAGCTCGTCCGCTCGCGCCTGCCAGCGGGTTCGCCGGTGGCCCTGCGCGTCTTCGGCGACCGAGCCCAGCCCTGCGCCACGAACCTCGCGGTTCCGCTGGGACCGCTCGAGCCTGCTCAGGTGGTCCGACTGGTCAACGACCTCCGCGTGGACCAGGAGACCGACACACCCATCGCCGCGGCGCTCTCGCGGGTGCCCGACGATCTCGGGGATGGCGCAGGCACCAAGATCGTCCTGCTCATCACCGATGGTGAGGAGACCTGTGGCGGCAACCCCGCCGCCGCCATCCGTGACCTGCGCCGCCGCGGTATCGATGCGCGACTGAACCTCGTCGGCCTCGCACTCAGCGACCCCGAGCAGAAGGCACGCTTGCGCAAGTGGGCTCGCGCCGGGCAAGGCGCGTACTTCGACGCCAACTCAACCAAGGGCCTTGCGAAGGCGGTGCAGCAGGCTGTCCAGCCGCCCGTGCGGGTGCTCGATGCGGCCGGTAACGAGGTCGCCACGGCGACGGTCGGTGGCGGACGGGTCAGCGTGCCGCCGGGGACCTATAGCGTGCTCGTCCTGACCGATCCGGTGCGGCGCTTCGACGCGGTCGAGGTTCGACCGGGGAAGGGCGTGGTGTTGGAGTTGACCGCGGAGGCGGTGCCGACCGATGGCGAGCCTGGGGAGGCCGCAGCAGGAGATTACGTCGCCGGTGAGTGACCCCGTCGTCAGACGTGGATGACCGTCAGCTCGCCGAGCGTCGGGAAGCCGTCGTCCTGGGTAACGATGGGCACACCCAAGGCCATCGCGGTCGCCGCGATCCAGGAATCGTTGACGGGCATCCGCAGGCCCAAGTCACGCAGTGCCAGCCGCAGGCGGGCCCAGGCGTTCGCGACGGAGACATCGATCCCGATCGGGTCGAGCGACAGTGCCGCGGTCAGCGTGTCGAGGCGACGGTCGCGGGTGGCAGCATCGGCAGCGGCCAACACGCCGGCGCGTAGCTCCCCGATGGTGACCACGGACACGGCCAGCCGCTGGGGCAGCGCCTTGAGGTCGATGGCCCGGCCGGACTCCCGGGCGATGAACACCGACGTGTCCGCCAGACCGCGCTCGCTCACAGAGACAGGTCGTCGGTCGTGTCGGGCGCCAGACTAGCGAGGTCAGACGCCAGGCCCGCATCCGCCTGGTGGCTGAGGACCTGGCTTGCGAACGCCTCCCGGGGCATCCAGCGCTGTCGCGACTCTGACGGTACGAGCCGCGCGACCGGTCTGCCGCCCACGGTGATGGTGATGTCCTCACCAGCCGCGACACGATCCAGCAACGCGCGTGTCGAGTTGCGCAGCTGCCGAGAGGCCACCTCAGTCATGCGACGACTGTAGCACACATGCGACGGCAACCCTCGGGCGGCATGCCCCATGAAGCGAGCCGAAGATCCGGGTGCTCAGCGGATGACGATCGCCGATTTGCCCCGCGCACGTCCGGCGGCGAGGTCCGCGATGGCCTGCGGGACCTGCTCAAGGGCGTAGCGCTGACCCACCGATGGCGTCACCTTGCCGCGCTCGATGAAGCCCGCCAGTTCCTCGATGTAGCGGTAGTGCTCCTTGCTGATGAACATCGTCATCCGCTGCGGGACGAACGGGGAGAGCAGCATGGCTGCAAGCTGGCGGCCGATCCCGCCGGTCCAGCGGTCACCGCCCTCGCCACCGACGATGACGAGCGTACCCCGCTGCCGTAGCGCTGAGCGGAGGCGCCGCAGCGAGTTCCTGCCGCCGATATCGATGATCAGGTCGTATCGCGTCGGGCCGTCGAGGTAGTCGGCTTGCTCATAGTCGATGACCGCGTCTGCGCCGAGTGAGCGAACGAGCTCGGCCTTGGCACCGCTCGCCACGCCGGTGACGCGGGCACGAGCGCCTTGGCGATCTGGACCGCGTAACTGCCGACGCCACCCGATGCCCCGACCACCAGCACATCCTGACCGGCCTCGATCTTCCCGATCTCGGTCAGGGCCTGGAGTGCCGTGATGCCCGAGACCGAGGCCACGGCCGCCCCCTCCCAGGAAAGCGATGCTGGCTTGTGCGCGAGCTTGTCCGCGTCGGCGACGGCGAACTCGGCATGGGAGCCGCTGGCGATGCCGAAGACCTCATCGCCGACCTTGAACCGTTCCACGCCCGGCCCGACGGCTACCACCCGGCCGGCCACGTCCGCGCCGGGGACCGGGTTCTTGGGCCGCGCAAAGCCGAAGCCCAGCACCCGGATGAGGTAGGGCGTTCCGCTCATCAGATGCCACGTGCCGCGGTCGACACCGGCCGCGTGGACCTCCACGAGCACCTGCTGTTCCGCGACGGCCGGTCGGACGATCTCGTCGAGGTGAAGGGTCTCGGTCGATCCGTACGCTCTCCCGACGATGGCCCGCATGGTCCCGGTGCGCTCTCCGGTGACGCCCATGGTCTTCTTGATGTGGTCCTGATGTGTCGTCGCCTGCATCGTGTGTCCTCCGTTCGTGGGTGCTATCGTACTTAGTACGACCTGGCTGGAGAAACCCTAACGTACTTAGTACGAGCATGTCAACAGGCGAGGATCGCGACAGATGAAGATCCCAACAGGAACGAGATGATGACGACCGACTTGCACCGACCGACCCTCTCGCGCGTCCGCGTTCTCACAGGAGCGGTGGCCCTCGCCGACGAGATCGGCATCGAGGACTTCACCATCCGACGGCTGGCAGCGGCGCTCGACGTGAAGCCGATGACCATCTACCACTACGTCGCGTCGAAGGAGAGGATCCTCGACGGGATGGTCGATATCGTGTTCAGCGAGATCGCTCTCCCTCCCGACGATGTCGAATGGCAGTCGGCCATCCGCGTCCGGTGTCGTTCGGCCCGGGATATCCTGAGGCGCCATCCGTGGGCTCCACCGCTGATGGAATCGCGGCTCGACCCGGGCCCTGCCACCCTCCGCCACCATGACGCCGTCCTGGGGTGCTTGCGGCGGGGCGGCCTCTCACTACAGTTGACAGCTCACGCCTACGCGATCATCGACAGCTTCCTCTACGGCTTTGCGCTCGAAGAGGCCAACCTGCCGGGTGGGGGCAGCGGCGAGATCGTGGAGGTGGCCGGTGACATGATCCGCGAGGGCTTGGCCGACTACCCGTATCTCGCTGAGTTCACGACCGAGCACGTCCTGCGGCCCGGTTACGACTTCGGCGACTCCTTCGACTTCGGGCTGGACCTCATCATCGATGGCCTCGTGCGAGCAGCCGTATCAGGCAGTCACGATCGACATGATCAGATCGTCGATCGATGAGAGGGGTGGTGTGAACGCATCGGCTGCCGCCGCCTCAAGGGTCTGGACGCTCTGCTCTTGGTAGGCCATCCACTTCTTGGCGGTCCCGACCTGCTTCGCGTCCTTCCCCCTGACCTTTGCTGGGAACATGTCAGCCTCGATCTGGAAGTCGACCGCGACATACCACTCGCCATCGGCACTGAGCCCCTGGAAGGAGTACCAGAAGTCGCCTGCCGCGAACGGGAAGAGGTCCTGGCGGAACACGGTCAGGTAGGCGATGCCGGCAAGATACGGCGTGTCGATGTACTGCGCCCTGGTGTCGATGGCCTGAGCGGCTGAGCCATCGAGCACGAACGGCAACGGTAGAGATGCCCCACCTTGACCCGGTGCCGTGTATGGAGCCAGATCGGGGCGCTCATCGAGCAGGGACTGCAGTTCCGTCAGTTGTTGTGCCTGCCAGTCGTGACCCGCCAGATCCGCGGTGTGGTAGAAGCGCACGACGCCGGGCGCGCTGAACGGCCGTGGGATCTTGGCCCCTTCCTGTCGCGGGCCGTACAGCGTGAATGCCTGGTGGCCCGGACCGAGGGCAGTTGGGCCTTCCTCACCCGGGGGGCCGCCGGGCACTTGCGTGATGTTCACGCTGGCACCAAGCGACTCGTCGAATGTGAAGCCGTTGCCATCGAACAAGACGGTGCTGGTCGCCTCCTGGGCGTACGCCGGTAGCGAAACCAACAGGAGCGCCGCGGTCGCTGCCGCCAATCCTCTTGACTTGAGTCGCATGTCACAGCCTTTCGTCGGTCTCCATCGTGGCGCCGGCGCACGGGGACCGCTTTCCCGCACGAGGCGCTCTCCCTCCGATACAGCGGACTATAGATGCCAGACCGGCTCACGCCTACCGGTCGCGACCCAGTAGCATCACGGCGTGACTATCGTTTGTTACGGCGTGACTATCGTCTGTTGAGGAGGGATCGATCATGCAGAAGACGCTCAAGACGAAACGGGGGGCCGCGTCTCGCCCGGTCGCGGTCGCGGTGGTCGCGATGATGGCGGCGAGCCTCATCCCGGCCGGCGCGGCAGCGCAACCCAACGAGAGCTACTACGGCTGCATCACGCCGGAGGCGGTGCTGGTCGATGTCGGTGTCGGCGAGGTGCCGGTGGATCATTGCGCGGCCGGCGACACGCTCGTCAGTTGGAACGCCGAGGGCCCAGCCGGTCCAGCCGGCCCGCAAGGCGAAATCGGTCCGGCCGGCGCCGATGGCGCCATGGGCGAGCCCGGGGCAGTTGGCCCTAAGGGCAAGCCCGGTCCGCAAGGCGAAACCGGTGCGGCCGGTGCCGATGGCGCCATGGGCGAGCCAGGAGCGGTGGGTCCCCAGGGCGAACCCGGTCCGCAGGGCGAACCCGGTCCGCAAGGGCAGCCGGGCGAACCCGGCCTCGAAGGCCTTCAGGGCCCCCAGGGCGAACCCGGATCGCAAGGGGAGGTTGGTCCGGCCGGTGCCGATGGCGCCATGGGGGAGCCCGGCCAAGCTGGTCCGCAAGGGCAGCCGGGAGAGACCGGACCTGTGGGCCCCCAAGGGCCGCAGGGCGAGGTCGGCCCGCGGGGCGAGGTTGGTCCGCAGGGCGAGGTCGGCCCGCAGGGCGAGGTTGGTCCGCAGGGCGAACAAGGCCCGCCGATCGAGAGTGCCAGCGGCTTCGCCGGCGTGCCCAGGAATGGTCGTTCCGTGACCGTCGAGCCCGGCCTGGACGTTGTGCCCGGGTCGGTCGTGATGGTCACGCCGTCTGCGAACCTGCGCGACCGCGCCTTCTGGGTCACCACGAACCCCGACAGTGATACCTTCACGATCCGGTTGTCAGGTCCAAGGAGTCGATCGACGCCATTCAGTTGGTTCGTCGTCGAGTCCGATATGGCGGTGTCCGAGGTGACCGTCGAGTAGCCGCCCGCGGGTACGGAGCGACACAGGCGAGCGTCGACCTCCCGACTGACCAGATCGCCTGTGCGGCTTGACGTCAGTCCAGCCGCGACGGCTGGGCTGACGCCGTGCTACCTCGGCTGCCGCCCCAGGGTGACGTCGATGCCGTCCAGGATCATGTCGAGCTTGGCTGCACCGACGCGGCCCACGTGCTCGGTGAGCCGTGAGCGGTCGAGCGTCAGGATCTGCGACACGTTGGCCACGGATTCTCGCGGCAGGCCGGACTCTCGCGCCGAGAGCCGCACGTTGCCGGGTGCTTTGGCCCACTTCAGGTTGCTGGTCACGACCACGCACACGACCGTCGCGATGCGGCTGCGGTTCAAGGGATCGCCTTGGACGACGATCACCGGTCGTCGATAGCCTGCCTCCGAACCCGTCGGGTCGAGCACATCCGTCCACCAGACGTCTCCCTGGCTGACTACCACTCTGCTTCGACCAGCGTCTCCCGCGCTACGGCGTCGAGGAATGGGTCAGGCTCGGGGTCGATCTCAGCGAGGACCCGGTCCATCGCCTCCGTCACTGGGGCAGCTTGGTGCTGGACAAGGTAGTGACGCAAGGCGGTGCTGTAGATCTCGCTGCGTGATCGGCCGGTTAGCCGCGCGAGATCCTCAGCCTGCTGGTAGACCTCGTTGGGCACTGAAACCGCGGTTTTCATACCTTCAGTATAACCACCTGCCCCACGGCCATGGATGATTGCCGATCATCGAGCCGCTCGGGTCGTGGACTGCGACCGATGGTGTCCACATACGGTCATGCTTGATAGACTTTGCAAGTGAAGTACACTAATCAGGTGACCGAAGACGCCCCCACCGACGAGAGCGACCACACTCGCTCCCAGTTCGTGGGCCAGCCCAACGTGCTCGGCGTGGTCTTGGCGGATCTGCGCAAGGCCAAGGGGCTCTCGCTCCGCGAAGTCCAGGAAGCGACCGGCGGCGCGGTCTCCAACGCCTACCTCAGCCAGCTCGAACACCAGAAGATCAAGAAGCCGTCGCCCAACGTCCTCCATAGCCTGGCAGGGGTCTACGGCGTCCCCTACGAGACATTGATGGAAAAGGCTGGGTATCTGCTGCCAAACCCCAGCGAAACCGGTGAAACCGGTGAGCGACGCAGGCGGTTGGCCGTGTTCGCCATCGATGATCTGACCGCCGAGGAGGAGGAGGAGCTCCTGAAGTACCTGGCCTTCCTCCGATCCCGCAAGCAACGCTAACGACAGTCGCCCCGACACCTGGAGCCTTGATGACCTCAGTCCCTTCGATATCCCCGCCGACGAGCCCGATGGTGGCACCGCCAAATGGCGATGCCACTCCTGGCCAGGTCCCAACGCATCCGCTCGCAGGCTCGTGGGTACCAGTGGCCGAGGTCGCATCGCGGCCACCGCGGCCAGCTCTGGCGATCGCCGACCGCAAGCGGCTGGCGACTGCGGTCGTGTACTGCGAGGCCAACTTCGGTGAGATCGACGGCAAGACCGCCAACGGGCTGATCCGCCACTCCGAGAAGTACGACATCGTGGCCGTCATCGACAGCCACAAGGCAGGCCTCGATAGCGGCAGCGTGCTCGACGGCAAGCCCAATGCCATCCCGGTCTGTTTCGACCTCGAGGAAGCCCTCGTGCGCGCGGGTCGTGTGCCGGACTGCCTCATCTACGGGATCGCGCCGTCAAGTGGGATGCTGTCAGTCCATGAGCGTGGCTTGGTGCTCAAGGCCATGCGGCTGGGCATGGACATCGTCAGCGGTCTGCACGAGTTCCTCGCCGATGATCCCGAGTTCGCGGCAGCCGCTGCCGCCAATGGCGTCCTCATCCGCGACGTCCGCAAGCCTCGAGCGGCGAAGGATCTGCGGGTCTTCAGCGGCCGCATCCACGATGTCGACTGCCCGCGCATCGCGGTGCTCGGGACCGACTGCGCCATCGGCAAGCGCACGACCGCCACGATCCTGACGCAAGCCCTGCGCGATCGTGGCCTCAAAGCCGTGATGGTCGGGACAGGACAGACCGGCCTCATGCAAGGCGCCCGCTATGGCGTCGCACTTGACGCTGTTCCATCACAGTTCTGCGCTGGCGAACTGGAGGCCACCGTCGTCGAGGCCTACCAGGCCGAGAAGCCCGACGTCATCATCATCGAGGGCCAGGGAGCACTCAGCCACCCGGCCTACTCGACGTCGTCCTTCATCCTGCGCGGCAGCTGCCCGCAGGCCGTCGTGCTCCAGCATGCGCCCGGGCGGGCCCGGCGCTGCGACTTCCCGTCGATGTCCATGCCCGAGCCATCCACGGAGATCAAGCTCATCGAGTCCTTTGCCGACACGCAGGTCATCGGTCTGACCATCAACCACGAGAACATGGACGACCAGCAGGTCAGCGCCGCTATCGGTCGGTACGAACGGGAGCTCGGCCTCACCACCACAGACGCACTGACGCGGTCTCCGGCATCGCTCGTGGAGATGGTCTTCACAGCCTTCCCGGAGCTTGCAGAGATATCGAGCGCCGCGACACGCTAGCCACACCGCGACTGGAGATCGATCTCGCCAAGCTCAAGCACAACGCCGTCGCGCTCGTGAGCGCCCTGGCTGGGCGAGGGATCTCCGTCACGGGTGTGACCAAGGCCACATTGGGCTCGCCGGAGATCGCCCAGGTGTGGCTGCGGGCCGGTGTAGCTGGGCTGGGTGACTCCCGCGTGGAGAACCTGCAGGCCCTGCGGGCCGCCTCGATCACCGCGCGACTGACGCTCATCCGCTCGCCCATGATCTCGCAGGTCGATGTGGTGGTCCGCCAGGCGGACGTGAGCCTCAACACCGAGATCGACGTCATCCGCCACTTGTCCGCGGCCGCGGCTCGGGCCGAGCGGATCCACGGCATCGTGCTGATGGTCGAGCTGGGCGATCTGCGTGAGGGCATCATGCCCGGTGACCTGGAAGGCGTGGCCTACCAGACCCTGCGACTACCCAACCTCTCGCTCATCGGTATCGGCACGAACCTGGCCTGTCACAGCGGGGTCTCGCCCGACGCCACGAACATGGCGGAGCTGTCCGGGTTGGCGGACGCCATCGAGTCGACGTTCAGTCTCCACCTGCCGACCATCTCCGGAGGCAACTCGGGCAATCTCGACTGGGTCTTCAGTGGAGCCGACACGGGGAGAGTCAACGATCTGCGCCTCGGGGAATCGCTGCTGCTGGGCCGCGAGCCCCTTCATCGTCGGGCCATCAAGGGGCTCCACACCGACGCCATCACGCTGGTGGCAGAGGTCATCGAATCTGGCACCAAGCCGGCCCAGCCGTGGGGTGTCACGGCTCAGAGCGCGTTCGCGCAGGCCGTTCGGTCTCGGCGGCACGGGGTCATGCAGCAGGCGATCCTGGCCATCGGCGAGCAGGACACGGACTGCCATGCGCTCGTCGCGCCGGTCGGGTCCGAGATCACCGGGGCCAGCAGTGACCACCTGGTTCTCGACTGTGGGTCGAGCCTGCCCCCGGTGGGAGGTGAGATCCGCTTCGGGCTGGGCTACAGCGCTCTCGTCCGAGCCATGACCTCGCCCTTCGTCTCGCAGGTCACGAGTGCGGAGCAGGATGTCGTGGCCGCCTGACGGGGTCGAGCAGCTTGCGTCGCGGCAACCCTCGCGCCGGCCGGATAGGCCCGCCTGTCGCTATGCTTACACTGGTCTTATAGGGGGTTTCACGATGCGGATGACGGACTTTCGCGCAGGCTGGGCTGTCGTGGGTAATGACGGTCGCCAGCTGGGTGTAGTCAGGGACGTGGGTCGGAGCTACTTCCTCGTGTCTCGGTCGGGATTTGCGGCGGACCTCTACGTCCCGGCTTCTTACATCGCCAATGTGGAACAGGAGACCATCCACCTCAGCCTCACCCACGATGAGGCCGAGCAGATGGGATGGGAGCAAGCTCCACGCGACGATGACCCCGGGACGAGTTCCGAGAGCGACTTGCATCGGCACATCTGAGGCACGGAGCGCCACGGAGCGACGATCACACGCCGGGCGCCGCAGTCCGCAGCCCCGCAAGCCGAGCTGCAGCGGACTGGCGCTCGTCGTACGAAACGAACGCGTCGATGGGCCTGAGGTCGACTGCTGTCGCGACATGGATCGCGTCCAGCGCGCGCAGCATCGGTTCGGCCAAGGCGCCCGCGGCGAGCAGCAGGCCACGATCGAGCGGTGCCAGGGCCATGCAGTCGATGGTCTGCGCGGCTCGAGACATCAGTACATCGATCGGAAGGCCTGGATGGTGGGCCGCTGCTCGGCGAACAGCACGCGGCACCTCGACAAGAACGAACTCGGAGGACAACAGGTCAGCGCCGTCGATGAAGTTGCGAAGGGCGTCGCTCTCCGGTTCATCCAGCACGAGCTTGACGATCGCCGATGCGTCGGCATAGAGAAGCGCCACGCGTCAGCGCTCTCGGCGGATCTCGTCGAGCGCTCTGCTCAAGACGTAGGGATCGGCATCGAGGTGCAGCGGTGCCGGCAGCCCTGTTCGCGCAGGGGGCGTCACCCGCCCGGCCACGATGAGACGGTCCATATCGGCGCTGCTGGGCACGGGGCCGAGCTCCGCCACCGGTCTATTGTGGTCCGTGACGAGGAGTCGCTCTCCCTTCTCCACGCGCCGCAGGTACCGGCTCAGGTTCTGTCGCAGCTCCGCGACACCGACGGTCGACTTCATGTACAGAAAGGTAGCATATGGGAACGCTCCATCTCGGCACTGGAGCCGACACTCGGAATCGAACTCGGGGTCTGCTCTACACGAAACGCCAGACTGCGGACAGCGCTTCGGGAGCGTCTCAGACGTGGTAGGCGATGCACCCGTCGCAGCGGACGCTGATGGCGATACCGAGTGCGATGAACTCCTTGACCGTCGGGTCGAGGACGCCGGGCGCGACCGCCTCCGTGTGCATGTGACCAATGATGCTGGTCATCGCCGCTGCTGAGGGCGGACAGAGGGAGTGTCGATCGTGTCGAGATGGGACGCGCGTGGGTGGGTCGCCGAGATGATGGGCCTGGACCGGGCTGATCTGGCCATGCGGAGCATCGACCGCTACGGCGCGACCGAGACGCAGGTGCGCTACGAGCATGGGGGCGTGGTGATCGCCCGCCTGACCGTCATCGGACCGGTTCGCCCGTTCATGATACCCGAAGGACAGGGCCACTGGGAGATCAAGGCCCTTATCGGCTCGGGCACGCAAGACATCCATCTGCTCGAACTCCCTGAGGCCGACGAGATCGCCTACGAGTGATCGCCCGCGGCGAGGGCCGCCCACCAGGCCAGAGGGCTAGCCACGGCCGCCATCGGGCGTCACGATAGGCCCGTCAACCCCTCCGACATGACAGGTATGACAGGAGATGCATCGTGGGCGACAAGGGACCGGGTAGCAAGAGCGGAACCAAGAAACCCAAGGGCGGTCCGAAGGCGGGCGACAAGAAGAAGCGGTAGCGCGGCGAACAGTCAACCAGCGACCTCCAAGGATCCACTGGCGTCGCGACGAAACCAGGATCTGCCGGGCTTTCGCATGGCCATTGACACCGACGCGGCCACACCCGGAGCATCGGGGACGAAGCCACGTCCTCAGTCGGCTGCTTCTTCGGTCGCCTTGGCGATCTCCGCTGTCATCAGCTCGACGTTGCCACGGGTTCGCTGCGTGTCAGGGTGGTCCGACCCGAGGACCCGGGTGCGTCCTTCGAGGACCTCCTCGAAGATGTCCCTGGCGCTCTCGTAGTCACCCTCGTACGCCGCCAGGATCGCCAGCTCGTCGCGGGCAGTCAGCGTGTCGGGATGGTCGGCACCGAGGGTCTCGGGCCGGATCTCGTGGAGCAGCTCGAAGAGCGTTCGGGCGCCCTCGTAGTCGCCCTCATCACGCACGGTCAGGGCCAGGTTGTTCATCGCGATGGTCGTGTTGGGGTCGTCCGGCCCAAGGCGTCGCTTCTGTGCCTGGAGGACCTGGTCGCCGAGATCCCGCGCGCGCTCCAACGCGCCCTGCCCTCGAAGCGTATCCGCGAGATCGTTCATGGCGATGAGCGTCAGGTCGTCGTCGAGGCCGCGCGTGTCGATGAGCCGTGCGAGTGCCTGTTCGTACAGGATCACTGCGAGTGCCGGGTTGCCCTGGTCGAAGACGGTATTCGCGAGGTTGTTGAGCGCCACGAGCGTGTCGGCATGGTCCGAACCCAGGATGCGCGTCTGCGCTTCGAGGACCTGCTCGCCCAACTGGCGGGCACCGGCAAGGTCCCCCTGGTCACGGAGCGTGTTGGCGAGGTTGTTCATGGCGATGACTGTGTCGGGGTGCTCGGTCCCCAGAGTCTCGGTGAGCCCGCTGAGAACCAGCTCGCCGAGTTCCTGTGCGGCGTCCAGGTCGCCCTGGTCGCGGAGCACGTTGGCCTGCTCGTTCATCGCCAGCAGCGTCTCGAGATCCGCGGCGGCTGGGGACTCCTGCGCGACCGCAAACGTCGCGAACGCCGGCATCGAGAGAACGACCACGACCAGCATGGCAACGATCGATCGCATTCGAAGCATCGGAGATGGAGCGCGCATCGTCACCTCGGCGTGGAGATCGTCGCTGCTGGGTCGCGGGGTCGGCTGCGACGGAGTGTACTCATCGGGTCGCGACCCCGGCGTTCTCGAGAGATCCCAGAGAGTGCTCGCCAGCGAGACATCCGTCAGTGGTCGATGTGGCCCGAAGTGACATCCTGCTCGAAAGCGCTGATCAACTCGAACAACGCAACCGCCTCGTACCGGCGGTTGCGCGCTTGGCTTCCGAGTCGATGGATCACACCCGTTCTGGTCAGGAGTTCCAGTGCCTCGATGGCTCTGCGGACATCCACCTTCAGGGTGTCGCGAACGAGCGCAGCGTCGAGGACCGGGTAGCGGGCCAACAGCGCGATGACACGGGCAGCAGTCGAGCCGCGTCGTGGGCGTCCAGCGGCCTCGCTCCAGTCGGCTTCGAGCACCCGAACGCGAGCAGCGAGCTCGGTCGACGCCGCCCCGGCTTGGGCGCAGGCCTCGGCGAAGAGGTCACACCAGTCCGACAGGTCGCCGTCGCGATAGGTGATAAGGCCGTCGATGTAGGCCTGTCCCATCGAGGCAAGGATGAGGGAGACCGGAGGCGTGAACGTCGCGACACCACGCCGCCGCAGGATGAGTTGCACCAGACAACGCCCGACGCGACCGTTGCCATCGATGAAGGGGTGGATGGTCTCGAACTGCGCATGGGCGATGGCAGCCTGCGCCACGGCCGATAGATCGTCACGCCCCATGAAGACGATGAGATCCTCCATCAGCGGCACGATCTCGGTCTCGGGCGGTGGGATGTAGTCAGCACCCTCGGGGCTAGTGCTCGACCGGCCGATCCAGTTCTGCATCGTGCGGAACCCACCCGGCCGCGCATGGTCGACCTGGGCCATCAAGGTACGGTGAAGGTCGCGGACGTGGTCGATCCGGAGCTGCTCCGCATTCGTGGCGATGCGGATGCTCTCCTGGGTCGCCCGTACGTCGGCGATCACCAGATAAGGGTCGCCCCGCGCGATGCGAGGGTCGAGGAGGGCCCGCGCGAGGTTCCGCTGGCTGATGGTGATGCCTTCGATGAGGCTCGACGCCCGCGCCTCAGCGTGCAGGAGGAGCGAGCCGACCGTCTCGAGCGCGCCCTCAGGGCCTGCCGTCGCGGCGAGCTCGATGGAGCGGGTCGCCTCGAACATCCGCTCGGCCACGTCAAGGCGGAGCGTCGGCGACACGTCCGCGATCCGATCGGGGACGAACGCGTCGTAGGAGAACGACCTCCGCGCGCGCCTGCCGCCGGGCGCACTGGGGTTGCCTTCCCAGCGGCGGCTCACATGATGTGACATCGTCGAGTCCTCGCGTCGTGGTCAGTCGTCAAACGGTGGATGATCCGGCATGAGACTTCCTCTACACCGGGTTACGGCACGATACGTGCACTAAAGCGGAATAGTCAAGCCCACGTTCCGAGTTGCTGAGGCATATCCGGCGAGCGGGGTGGTGGTTGGAGGATGGCCAACGCCCGGTGCGTGGGATGGAAACACCGGCCTCGGGACATCGGCCATCGGGTCGCGACCAAGCGGTGACTCCCGATGAGACCATCGAGAGATCCAGCGCCTCGCCGAGCTCGAACAGGCCGTGGTCTTGGCCGACCCTTGGTGGGTGGCGGGCGCTTGACGACCGCGTGTGGTCACGATCACGCCCACAGCGTCGAGATGGGAGCTGCCACGAGCCGGTCACCGAATCGGGCTATCCCGTGCGTAGGGAAGTGGAGCCGAGGATCGGATTTCAACCGCGGAACTGTTGTTTACGCATCACGAGGGGCTGACGGCCAAGTCGCCCGTCTGGGCGCCGTACCGCAGTTCGTCGGCGCCAGCGCTGTGGGCTGCGCTCGTGGCGGCCTCGCTGTGGTCTCAGTCCCGCAGATACCCCCTTGAGAACTCCGCAAACACCCCCATGGACACGCCGCAAATGCCCCCTCGTGGTTGACGCTCCGGTCCTCCGGTCGCACAATCAAGCGATGGTCTATCACCCCCGCATCGTCGATGCCGAACTGGCAGAAGCCCTCGCGAGCGTCGGGGCGGTGCTCATCGAGGGTCCCAAGGCATGTGGCAAGACCGAAACTGCCCGTCAGGCTGCGGAAAGCGAGATCCGGCTCGACGTCGATGAACAAGCGCGGTTTGCTGCCGCGACGGATCCCACCCTCGTACTCGATGGCAAGACACCGCGACTGATCGATGAGTGGCAATGGGAGCCGGGGATCTGGAACCACGTCCGCCGAGCTGTGGACGACCGTCAGGCCAACGGCCAGTTCATCCTGACCGGGTCGGCGGTTCCGCCGGATGGCGAGACCCGGCACTCTGGCGCCGGCCGCTTCCTCCGACTCCGTATGCGCCCGATGACACTCTCCGAGACCGGCGACTCGACCAAGGCCATCTCGTTCGAGGCGATCATGAACGGCGACGTGGTCCGCGCGGGTGACTCGGGCCTGACTGTTGGACGTATCGCCGAGCTCGTATCGGTCGGCGGCTGGCCCGACAATCTTGGTGCGCCGATCGCAAGGACTCAACGCCTTGTCCGTGGCTATCTCTCTGAGGTAGCGCGCACCGACATCCAGCGAGTCGATGGCGTTGGGCGTGCTCCTGAGACGGTGACCCGCCTGCTGCGGTCGCTTGCCCGCAACGTCGCGACCGCCGCCTCGATCAATGCGTTGACTCATGACGTGAACGGCGCGGACGGCAACATGAAGTCTGAGACGGTCTCGGCATACCTCGATGCCTTGGCGCGGTTGATGGTCATCGAGGATCTTCCATCGTGGCGGCCGTCACTGCGGTCGCGGACCCGCCTACGTGCCGCAGCGGTTCGACACTTCGTCGATCCGTCCCTGGCAGTCGCTGCGATGCGAGCGACACCAGAGCGTTTGCTTCGCGACCTCGAGTGGCTAGGGCTCCTGTTCGAGAACCTCGCCGTCCGGGATCTACGCGTCTACGCCCAGGCCCTTGATGCTCAGGTCTTCGCGTATCGTGACGAGACCGGTCTGGAGGCAGACGCGATCGTCGAGATGCCTGATGGACGGTGGGCGGCGTTCGAAGTGAAGCTTGGTCAACGGGAGATCGATTCGGCCGCTGAGCACCTTCTTCGGCTCCGCGCGCGAGTGGACACCGACACGGCCGGCGAACCAGTCGCGCTCGTCGTCGTGACCGCGACCGGGTACGGCTACGTACGCGAGGATGGCGTGAGGGTCGTCCCGATCGGCGCTTTGACAGGCTAACGCTGGGGTCATCGTAGGGGTCAGCTGGGTCGAGGAAGCCGACGGGCTTCCGGCGGCCATCTCACGCGGGGAAGAGTGGAGCCGACACTCGGATTTGAACCGAGGACCTGCTGTTACGAATCGCGAGGACCGACGGCCGGGGCACCATTGAGGGCGTCATGTCGCGCCACCACGGCGTCGGTGCGCCGAGGCGAGCCCGAGGTTCGCGCCGAGGAGCCCGAACCATGCCGTCCGCCGGCGCTGTCGCGCTCACGCGGCCCTCCTTCATAGGGGTCGGTTCAGGGGTCACTGGGGCATCGCCACGAGGTGAGAGGAACCAACGCAGTGGGCTCGCGAACCTCGCACGCGCCAGTCCACGATCTCGAGTGGAGCCAGGACCCATGACCGATCCGCCCGTGACCGTCCCGCCGACCTCAGTAGGATGTCACTATTCGGGAAGCGGATAGCCCACGAGGTGGCAAGCCCAGTGAGTGATCGAGAACGGCTACTCGTGCTGCTGCGCCACGGAGAGAGCATCTGGAACCGTGACAACAGGTTCTCGGGCTGGACCGACGTGGACCTGTCCGATACAGGCGTTCGACAAGCACATGATGCCGCGGCGCTCCTCTTGCAGGGCGGCTACACGTTCGATGTCGCCTTCACGTCGGTCCTGAAACGGGCCATCAGGACGCTGTGGATCGTGCTCGACGAGATGGACCAGATGTGGGTGCCGGTGCATCGGAGCTGGCGGCTCAACGAGCGCCACTATGGGGCTCTCCAGGGGCTGAACAAGGCGGAGACCGCCGCGCGGCTCGGCCAGGAGCGAGTCCACGCTTGGCGGAGGAGCTACGGAGTCCGTCCACCAGCCCTCGAGCGTGGCGACCCCCGGGAGCCAGCGGGGGACCCAAGGTACTCGGACATCGACGCGGACCTGCTGCCCCGTGCGGAGTCGTTGGCTGAAACGATCGCACGTGTCCTTCCATATTGGGAGAATGCCATCGCCCCCGACATACAAGCGGGGAAGCGAGTCCTCCTGGTGGCACACGGCAACAGCCTTCGGGCGCTCGTCAAGCATATCGACAGCCTGACCGACGAAGAAGTCGCGGCGCTCAACATCCCGACTGGTATCCCGCTCGTCTACCACCTCGATGAGTCGCTTCGACCGAACGACCACCGCTACCTCGGCGATGAGGACGCCATCACGGCGGCTATCGAATCCGTCGCCTCCCAGGCGGGCGTGATGCCGGATCGCCGTCTCCGATGAGTCGGTCGAGAGGGCGCGAAAGACCTGGTTGGGTTCCAAGCCGGTGGTCGTCGCCGCGCGGCGGCTACTGCTGGTGCTAGTGGAGCCTCCGGATGGTGTCGGCCAAGAGGCCATCGAGCGGGACGGTACGACAGACCGACGGCACCGCCGTCGGGGTCACGCTGTCTGAGACCACCATCGCCAGCGGGGACAGGCGATCGAGTCGCTCGACCGCATCACCCACCAATAAGCCATGCGTGACCGCGACAGCCAGGGACGGCGGCGACCACTCCGCGACCACCCTCCTGGCAGCCGCGTCCAGCGTCGAGCCAGTGCTAACAAGGTCGTCGATGAGCAGTACGGGGCGCTCCCGCAGATGGCCAACGAGTCCACTGATCTCGACATCTCGACCGGAGCGCCGAGTCTTGCGGACGACGCCGACACCCTCGAGTCCGAGTTCGGTCGCATATCGCTCTGCCAGATGCACGGCACCGAGATCCGGAGCCACCACGATGGCGTCATCGGAGATGAACGGGGCGATGGCAGCCGCGAGAAGCGGCACGGCGCTCTCGACCTCGAGGGGGATGGAGAATATGGAGTCCACCTGGGGAACATGAGGGTCGACGATCACAGCCCGATCGGCGCCCGAGTGCTCTATCGCATCGGCAACCATCCGCAGGCTCACAGCCTCTCCTGGCGCCGTCCGGCGATCCTTGCGGGCATAGCCGAGGTATGGCACGACCGCAGTCAGTCGGGCGGCGCCGGCGCGCCTGCAGGCATCAAGGAGCAGTAGCAATTCGACCAGACGGTCGTTGACCGGTGGCGCCAGCGACTGGACGATGTAGGCATCGGCCCCCTGCACGCTCGGGTCCACGGCGACGTCCGTTTCGCCGTCTGGAAACGTGTCTGCGCGGGTCGCGGTCGGTTCGAGATCCAGCTGGTGGGCGATCTCGAATGCGAGCCGGCGGCTCGCACTTCCTGGGACGATGGCGATAGGCGATGAAGCGTCGGCTCGGTGGTGCATGATATGGACTCTATCTTGACGCCCCGGTGAGGCCCCGCGTCATCACCTCCGCGAATGGACGTGGTCTATCCCATGACTCGGCCGATCCATCAGGGCCGATCGACCCACATCGGCTGATCCAGGCGCGCCCCTGCAGCGCAGCAGGAAATTGGAGAGGCGGTGCTTGGCGCGCAACAGGTCGGTCTTGGCATCTCGCGCGCCCGTCGGTCTTGATCCGGTCGCCAGGCCGGACGGGGATGAGCGAAGGCGCCACCACGATGCAGTCGATACCCATGGCGGCCAACTGGGGATGGAGGGCGTAGCCCGTCGGGCCTGCCTCGTAGGCCACACGTAACTCGATGTCCTGTCCGCCGAGGCGCCGCATCAGCTTCCGGACCGCCGATGGATCGTTCGTGATGGTGCCGTGGTCCTCGTGGTCACCGAAGGTCTCCGCCACCGCGACCGTGATCGATGCCTTGTGGACATCCAGACCGATGAACCGTGTACGCTCAGACATGGACCGGCCTCCCGTATGTGGCTCCGTGCGCGCAAGCTCTCCTTGTGGACGGCGCCGACTCCGCGGCCAGAG
>JBBSAV010000017.1:0-38209 GCA_038251965.1 Candidatus Limnocylindrales bacterium | reverse complement strand
TCTCGCGCATCGGCCTGGTGCGCTTCGACGCCTTCACGGACGCCGGTGGTGCGCAGTCGTTCGCGTTGGCCCTGGTCGATGACGATGGCGATGGCATCGTTCTCAGCAGCCTGCATTCGCGTCCCACGACCCGTGTCTATGTCAAGGCCCTCCGACGAGGCGTGGCTGACGCACCGCTGTCCGGTGAGGAAGAGCAGGCCCTCCGACAGGCGGGCATCAATATCTGAGACCGGCGACGATGCCCGGGTCCGTGGCACGAGATCCGTGGCACGAGATCCGTGACACCAGAGCTGGCACGACCGGGGCCCAGTCTTCGGATCGATGACTGCCAGCCACATGATCTACCAACCACTCGGCCCCCGGCCGGCGAACGACCGTCCGCCGTCGGGCCCGGTCGCCATCGACGGTGTGCGTCATTTGCTCGATGGGCTGGACCGGCGCCAGCGACAGGCGGTCACACATGCAGATGGCCCGCTGCTCGTGGTCGCGGGGCCCGGCACCGGCAAGACAGAGGTCATCACTCGGCGCGTGGCGTGGCTCATCGCCAGCAAGCGCGCTCGCCCTTCGGGGATCCTGGCCCTGACCTTCACCGAACGCGCTGCGGCGGAGATGCAGGCGCGCATCGACCTGCTGGTCCCGTATGGGCAAGCTGATACGGCCATCCACACCTTCCATGCTTTCGGTGACTGGCTGCTGCGTGAACACGGACACACCATCGGCCGGCCGACCGACCCACGTGTGGTGGGGCGCTCTCAGGCCATCGTCCTGCTCCGTGATCATGTCTTCGAGCTGGGCCTTGAGCGCTACCTGCCGCTGGGTGATCCCACCCGCTTCGTGGCTGGGCTCGTGGACCTGTTCGGGCACGCCAAGGAGGAGGGTATCAGCGCTGAGGACTTGGCTGCATACGCACGGGAACTCGAAGCGGGTGCTCGCGCGGCGCTGGACACCACGCCCGATGATGCGGCACAGGAAGTGCTGGCGGGTCTGCTAGACGAGGCTTCGGCGGACGCCGAGCTAGCCCGCGCCTTCGAGGCCTACCAGCACCTGTTGATCGACCGCTCGCTCGTCGATCACGGCGACCAAGTGGCTGAGGCGGTCCGCCTCCTCGAAGAACGGCCGGCCGTGCGCTCCATCCTGAGGCGCCGGTTCCGCTACATCGTCGTGGATGAGGCACAGGACGCCAACCCGCAGCAACACCGGCTGGTCCGCCAACTGGCCGGCGCGGCCGGCAACGTCATGTTCGTCGGGGATGACGACCAGGCCATCTACTCCTTCCGCGGCGCCGTGGGGCAGGGCCTGGCGGAGCTTGACCGCATGTATCGCGGCGTCCAGGGCGTCGTGCTGCGTCGGAACTACCGTTCACGCAAGCCCATCCTTGAAACGGCGCGCCGACTCATCCGGCACAACGATCCCGATCGTCTGGAGATCCAGCGCGGACTGGACAAGACGCTGACGGCTGTGCGGCGTTCTCGCCGGCCCGCGCTGGTGACGCACCACGCGTACCGGACCGCTGCCGATGAAGCTGACGCGGTGGCCGCGGACATCCAGCGCCGACTGAGCCGCGGCACGTCGCCCCGCTCTGTCGCGGTACTCGTGCGCACCAATGCTGACGCCGCACCCGTGCTCGCCAGCCTGGATGTCCTGGGCATCACGCGTCGTTTCTCAGGTGCCTCTGGCCTGTTAGGGCATCGAGAGGTTCGTGACGTGTTCAGTCTGATGCGAGTCATCCACGCCCCGGCGTCTTCGGAAGACATGTATGCGGTCATGACCTCTGAGCCGTATGGGCTCGGTGGCCAGGACCTGACGCGGGTCTGCGAGCTCGCCAGCCGCCGGCGACGGAGCCTGTGGGACGTCGCCACGGAGCTGGTGGAGCAGCCGGGCCTCTTGCGCCTGACTCCGGCGACCCGGACGGTGTTGGGGCGACTGGTGAACGACCTGCAGCAGTCGATCGAGGCGGCGCACCAGCGGTCGGCGCCGGTCGTCCTCTACGACCATCTCGGGCGCAGCGGCTGGCTCAAGCGCCTCGTGAGCACGGCTGAGCAGGGTGACGATGCGCCACTCCGCCGTATCGCTCGCCTCTTCGAGATCGTGAAGGAGCAGGCCGATCTCGTTGACGATCCGCGCCTGGCCGCAGTGGTGCCTGCGCTGCGCGCACTCATCGACGCGGGACATGACCCGGTCACACCTGAAAGCGACGACCTCGCCGATGCCGTCTCCGTCCTGACGGTGCACGGTGCCAAGGGTCTGGAATTCCCGGTGGTCTACGTGGTCGGGATGGCCGAGGGCCGCTTCCCGATACGAGCACGCCGCGACCTGCTGACGCTGCCAGCAGCACTGACCGGACGATGTGAGCAGGATCTGCCCGGGGCCCACCAGGCTGAAGAACGGCGTCTCTTCTATGTCGCCATGACCCGCGCCCGGGACGAGCTCATCCTCAGCCACGCCGCCGCCGGTCGGTCGGGCGGTCGACACCGTAGGCCGTCCACCTTCCTGGCTGAAGCCCTGGGCCGGGAGGTCGACGATGCCACCGAAGAGGCCGCCAAGCTCAGCCTGGAGCCGCCCCAGGAAGCGGTCGTCGGGAGCGGCTCCCAGGTTCGCGGCGCAGCGGCAGGTGCGGAGCCGCTCACGCTCAGCTACACCCAGATCGATGACTACCTCGCGTGCCCGCTCAAGTACCGCCTGCGGCACCAGGTGCGTGTTCCCACAGCTCCGCACCATGCGCTCGTGTTCGGGAACGCGCTCCACCAGGCCGCCGCGGTGGCCAACGGCCAGCGGCTGCGAGGTGAGCAAGTGGACGCCGCACGCCTCGAGGACACGTTGCTGGCGCACTGGCAGAGCGAGGGCTTCCTGTCACAGGCACATGAGGCTGCACGCCTGAAGGCGGGGCGGGCGGCGCTGGCCCGCTTCGCCGATCGCAGCACGGGGAGCGACGATGAGATCGTGGCGGTGGAGCAGCCGTTCTCGGTGCTGATCGGGGATGACCGTGTTCGTGGGCGCTACGACGCCGTGCGGCGCACCACCCAGGGCATCATCATCACCGACTACAAGTCGGGTGACATGCGAGATCCGGGGAGAGCTCGCCAACGCGCCCGCAGCTCACTGCAGCTCCAGCTCTATGCGCTCGCGTGGGAGGCTGAGCACGGTGAACAGCCGGCAGCCGTCGAGTTGCACTTCCTCGAGGGTGATGTCATCGGGCAGGTGACTCCCACCACACGTCAGCTCGAGGGCGCACGAAAGCGAGTCGCCCAGGCCGCAGCAGGGATCCGGTCGGCCGCCTTCGATGCGACTCCCGGTTTCCCGGCCTGCGACTGGTGCCCCTACCGTCGGATCTGCCCAGTCGCCACATGAGTCACGGGTCTACACTCCGGCCGGTGTCTGCTCGCGAACGCACGGTCACGCTCATCCTCGTCAGCGCCGCGATCGTGGCCTGGTTCGTGGTCGCCATCGTCTTCACCATGATCTCGCCAGAGCGGGACGCCGGGGCTCAGTTGTTCGGTGCGCTCGCGCTGGGCGTCGCCGTGGGGCTGACGGTCTGGCCGCTGCTATGGTCGGGGAGCCGAAGTTCGCCCGGTGCCCTTCTGACCTCGGCGCGCCGCAGCGGCCTCGTCGGATTGCTGGTCAGCATCTTGGTGGTGCTGCGTGCCATCGATGTCGTCACGCTGCCGGTGCTGCTCTTCCTTATCGTAGGCGCCGTCCTCGTCGAGGTCGCCTTCAGCGTGCGACGCTGATGCGTTGGCGAGCGCAGGTTGAAGAAGCGATGCAGAGATGATGGGAGCGACCGCGTGATCGGACCGCGATGATGTCCAGACTGGCAGCGCCGGAGAACGGCGACCCCATGACCGGCCCAGCGGCGATCGAACGGCGTGGCGAGCGGTTGGCACGCTACTACGACCTTGACTTCCTCGATGTCGCGTACGACGCGGAGCTGTACCTGCGACTGGCACAGGAGGCCGGAGGCCCTGTCCTGGAGTTGGGAGTCGGAAGCGGACGGTTGGCCATCCCATTGGCGCTCGCCGGGCATGACGTGGTCGGCGTCGATCTCGACGGGGCCATGCTTCGGCGTGCCCGTCGAGCCTGGGAGCGGCTGGGGCCTGGGCCTGTACGCGAACGGATGCAGCTCCATGAGGCTGATTTTCACGCCTTCCGCACGGAGCGACGTTTCGGACTCGCGCTGATGGCGGTCAATACGTTCCTGCTGGCAGAGGACGACGATGCACGCCGCTCGATCCTGGTGACGATGCGAGAGAGCCTCCGCGATGATGGCATCGCGGCCGTCGAGGTCGGCACGCCAGACGATGCTGAGCTGGCGCGATACGACAGGCGACTGCAACACGAGTGGCTGCGGCACGATCCAGAAACAGGCGACCAGGTCAGCAAGACCATCAGCGCGGACCACGATCCTGACTCGAATACCCTCCGGTTGACGCAGTTGTTTGAATGGACGCCGGCCGATGGTGGGCCCGTCTCCCGAGTCACTCAGACCGATCTGCTCCATCTGGTCAGCGCGCCGCACCTGCGCCGGCTGGCGACGGAAGTCGGCTTCGGACGCGTGGAACTGTGGGGGGACCATCTATCCATCCCATACGGTGCCGGAAGTCACCGCGCCATCCTCGTCGCGCGATTGGTATAGTCCGTCGGTGGCTACCGAAGACCAGATCCGCCTGCTCCTTGTCGAGGATGTCCCGCAGGTGTCGCAGTACGTGCGAAACCTTCTCCAACATCAGAAGCAGGTGCGGCTCCTTGATACCGTCACTGACGGGCGCATGGTGATGGACCAGATCCGTGAATTGCGCCCCGATGCACTGATGGTGGACGCGCTCCTGCAGGGCAAGGTGAACGGCCTTGAAGTCGCCGAGCAGGTCCGCCACGCAGGCCTGCGCATCCCCATCATCATCGTGACCGTCCCGCAGAAGCCGGTGAAGGCCGGCGAAGGTATGGGCATCACTGAGGTGCTCTCGATGCCCTTCTCGGGCTACGAGCTGATGAACGCCCTCAATCATTGCAACGCGCGCTACCGTGCCAGCGCCCCCAACGCCATGTCACGCTCCTACGTGGTCTACTCCGGCAAGGGCGGCGTGGGTCGTACCACCATCGCCTACAACCTCGCCGTGTCGTTCGGCCAGATGCCCGGCGTTCGCGTCGTGCTCATCGATGGTGACCTCCAGTTCAGTGACCTGCGTGGATTGCTGCGGGTGCCGGACACGGCCCCCTCGATCCTGCAACTTCCGACCGATCGGATCGCTGAGAGCGACCTCGCCTCGGTGCTCTGGAGAGACCCCTCCGGGATCGACCTGCTGCTGGCGCCGCCCCGCGTCGAGCAGGCGGAGATGATCACCCCACGTGACGTGGACAAGGTGATCTCCCTGCTGCGCCGGATCTACAACGTCGTCATCATCGACTCGCCGCCGGCGATCACCGACATCACGCTGGCCTATCTCGATGATGCCGACAGCATCATCAGCGTCGTCACCCCGGACCGCGGCTCGGTCCGGGCCGCCCGCCTCGCCGGCCAGTCGTTCATCGCTGCGGGCATGCCGCCCCAGAAGATGATGCTGGTGATGAACCGCGCTGGAAGCCCGGGCATCAAGCCAGAGCAGATGGGCACGGAGCTGGGTCGACTGCCGGATGTCGCCATCCCCGATGACCAGCAACTGGTCAAGGCCACCGGTGCGGAAGGCGTGCCCTTCGTGTTGGCGCAGCCGAAGGCGAGAGCAAGCCAGCAGATCGCGGCCATCGTTCAGCAACTCACCGCGCCACCAGGCGCCGCCACCCCCGCACCCGCACCCGCCCTGGCACGGTCGCCCGACTGACGTCGATGGGTGACCCGCGACCCATCGGCTTCTTCGACTCGGGGGTCGGCGGCCTGACCGTCCTACGCGAGGTGATCCGGCGGCTGCCTGCTGAGGACACGCTCTACCTCGGCGACAACGAACGTACCCCCTATGGCCCGCGGCCCGACGATGAGGTCGTGCGCTTCAGCATCGAGTGCCTCGATGAGCTGGCTCATCGGGACGTGAAGGCCATCGTAGTGGCCTGCAACACGTCCACCGCGGTGGCACTGCCGGTGCTGCGGCGCCGCTATGCGCTGCCCATCCTGGGGGTGGTGCGCCCAGGGGCGACGGCAGACGCGTTGGCCACGCGGACGCGAGCGGTGGGTGTCATCGCGACGGCCGCGACGGTCCGCTCGCACGCCTACTTCGAAGCCATCGGCGAGGAGGACCCCTTCGTCCAGGTGTACGAGCACGCCACACCGGAGCTGGTGCCACTGGTCGAGGCCGGCGAACTCAGCGGGCCCGGCGTCGATGCCGCCCTCCGTCGCTCACTCGCCCCGCTCCTTGGGCCGCACCTCGACGGTGTCCACCCGACCCACGATGAGGGCCCGTCGTTCGTCTTCCCGATGCGACCAGAGGCCCGCATCGACACCCTCCTGCTGGGCTGCACCCATTACCCACTCCTGGGCGCCTCCATCCGGGCCATCGTGGGGGAGGGCACCGCGGTGATCGACTCGGCATCGGCCACCGCCAGCGCACTCGCCAGCCTGATCGAGGTCCACGACCTGGGCGCACCCGGCAGTGCACCCGGCCGGCATCTGCTGCTGACGACCGGCGATGTACGCACCTTCGCCCGCACCGCGGCGCGGTTGTTCGGGGATGACTTGGGCACCATCGAAGGCGTCGTCCTCGATGCGGCCGCTTCCGCAGCTGGATCGGCAGCTGGATCGACAGCCAGCGTGGGGTCGCGTGTCTGATGGTGATCACGGCAGCGGGTCGGCTGCGCTCGAGCCGGGCATTGCGTCTCGGCGTGGCCCTGGGACTGGGGGTGACCGTCCGAGCCATCGCCAGCCGAGCGGTCGCCAACGTGCCTCGCGGTTTGGTCGATTGGGAACGGGCACAGCGCATCGCGAACAGTCGCCTGCAAAAGGCGCCCGGGCGCCTGACGCCCGGGCAGCTGCGTGCCGCCTCGCTGGCCTACGCTCGCCACATGGACCGCGTGGTACCCCTGCTCGAAGCGCGTCTCCACGCACCACTGCCCGGCGTGGTGGAGCGACATGCCGTCGTCAGCCGGAGTGAATGGGCGGTCGCCAACATGGACACCTTCAAGGCCCTCATCGCGCACCTGGAGCGTCACCTCACCCCTGGTTCCGGTGACGGGAATGTTGGCACCGGCGTGGCGGCGGCCACCAGCCGGCTAGTGACCACGAGCCAGGTCGGGTTCCTGCTGGGATACCTGGGTGCACGCGTGCTCGGACAGTACGACGTGGCGCTCCTGTCCGCGGAGCACGCACCAGGGCGACTGCTGTATGTCGAGGAGAACATCCGCGCCACCGCGCGGGCGCTCAAGGTGCCCATCGACCAGTTCCGGCTCTGGGTCGCCCTGCATGAGACGACGCATGCCTTCGAGCTGGAGGCGCATCCCTGGCTACGTCCGTATCTCCGCAGCCGTCTGGAGCGACAGGTGGCGCTCTTCGTGCGCGAGAGCCATCAGTTACAGCGAGGTGGCCTGGTGCGACTGGCCCGAAGCGTCCGGAAGGCAGCCGCTGCGAGATCCGTACGCGGCTTCCTGGGCCCAGAGCAGCAGGCCCTCTTCCGCGAGACGCAACTCGTGATGAGCCTGATGGAGGGCTTCAGTGACTGGGTCATGGACCAGGTCGGCAGTGAAGTGCTTCCGGACGTTGACAGCATCCGCACTCGGTTCGAGGCCAAGCGAGGTGAGCGCCGCAATGCCATCGACCGACTGATGGCACGCCTGACGGGCATGGACATCAAGCTCGAACAGTACCGACGCGGCGAACGTTTCGTCGCGGGCGTCTATGGTGTCGGTGGGGACGC
Organism: Candidatus Limnocylindrales bacterium; assembly: GCA_038251965.1. GTDB lineage: Bacteria > Chloroflexota > Limnocylindria > Limnocylindrales > CSP1-4 > JAFMJV01. The sequence continues at coordinate 30,380 of JBBSAV010000017.1, read as the reverse complement.
CGCCATCGAGCACCTGTGGGACGGAGCCTCGACACTCCCGACCGAGCAGGAGATGGAGGATCCGGCAGCGTGGGTCCGGCGCGTGGCGCCGGAGGCACTCGCCGCCAGGGGGGCCGCATGACCAAAGCCACTCGCAGGGGACGTGAGCCCGCCGCCATCGCGCTGACGCCGATCCTGTCGGCGCGCTACCGGGAGGAAGACCTGGCGCGCATCCGGGAGGCCGCACCGCACGCCCGACTGGTCAACGTCTCGCTCGAAGGACTCTCCGACAGCTCGCTCGACGATGTCGAAGTGCTGCTCCGCGGTCCCATCCCCACCGCCGGCTTCGACCGCCTTCTGGCGCGCTGCCCCGAGCTTCGCTGGGTGCACTCGGCCACGGCGGGCGTGGAGCGGGTGCTGACCGCCGACGCCGCCGAACGGGGACTCATCATCACCAACGCCCGGGGCGTGTTCAGCGAGCCCATCGCCGAGTACACGATGATGATGATCCTCTCCATCGTGCGCCGGCTGCCTGAGCTCATGGAGCTGCAACGAGAGCGCACCTGGCAGCCGTTGCCCGCGCGTGAACTTCGGCAGGTCACCATCGGCATCGTCGGCCTCGGCTCCATCGGGCGCAGCGTGGCACGCCTGGCACTGGCCTTCGGTGCCCGGGTCATCGGGACCCGCAAGGAGCCGAACGCGCGCAAGGACTTCGCCGAGCCGATCCCCGAGGGCCTGGACCGGATCCTCGGCCACGATGCGTTGCCGGAGCTCCTCGCCGAGGCTGACTTCGTGGTGCTGGCGGTACCGCTGACCGCGCAGACCGACAAGCTCATGGATGGCGCCCGTCTGGCGCAGATGAAGCCCGGTTCGTGGCTCATCAACGTGGCGCGCGGACGGCTCGTGGACCAGCGTGCCCTGCTTCGCGCACTGCGCAGCGGCCCGCTCGAGGGCGCCGTGCTCGACACCATCTGGGAGGAGCCGCTGCCGAGCAGCTCACCACTCTGGGACGCGCCCGGACTCATCATCACGCCACACACCTCGTGGTCAAGTGGCCGCGTGCTCGATCGCAGCATCGAGCTGTTCTGCGACAACCTCGCGCGCTACCGGGACGGCCGTGAGATGCTCAATCTCGTGGACCCGGCAGCGGGGTATTAGCGCATGCAGATCGCCATCGTCGGCCTGGCACGTTCGGGCAAGACGACCGTCTTCAATTCCCTCACCCGGGGTGATGCCGCCACCGGCGGCTTTGGTGGCCTCACCGTCAACACCGGCGTGGTCAAGGTGCCCGATGAGCGCCTGACGAGGCTCACGCAGCTATTCAAGCCGAGGAAGGAAGTCCCGGCCGACGTGACCTACGTCGACCTGCCGGCCGCCGCCACCGCTGCGGAGGGAGAACCCCACTCGGACATCCCTGCCGATCAGCTGGCTCGGCTCCGCAACGCTGACGCGCTGCTACATGTCGTCCGTGCCTTCGCCAACGATGCGGTCGCCCACCCACTCCTGCGCGTCGACCCCGCCCGCGACGTGGAGCAGCTGGAGTTGGAGTTCACGCTGGCCGACCTGGGCGTGGTCGAGAAGCGACTTGAGAAGCTCCAGGGATCGGGTCGCCACGGCACCGCGGCTGAGAAGGAAGCCAACGAACGCGAGCAGGCTGTGTTGGAGAGGATCCTGCCGGCCCTGACTGCGGGTCGGCCGATCCGTGACGTGGGCCTTGCCGACGATGAGGCATTGCGCATCCGTGGCTTCCGCTTCCTGACCGAGAAGCCGGTGCTGGTGCTGCTCAATGTGGGTGAGTCCGATCTCGACCGTGCGGAGGCCATGGCCGCCGAGCTGGCGGCCACCATCGAGCACGCGCAGACGGAGGTGGTGCAGCTCTCGGCACGCATCGAGATGGAGATCGGCGAGCTCGATGACGAAGAGGCGCAGGTCTTCCGCGATGATCTGGGCCTGGAGGGCTCCAGCCTTGAGCGCGTCATCCGAGCCAGCTACACGCTGCTGGGCTTGATCAGCTTCTTCACGGCCGGCGAGGATGAGACACGTGCCTGGACCGTGACCCGTGGCGCGTCCGCCGTGGACGCGGCCGGCACCATCCACACCGACCTGGCGCGCGGATTCATCCGGGCTGAGGTCATCGGTTGGGAGGAGTTGCTGGCCCTGGGTTCCATGGCCGAGGCCAAACGCCAAGGCAAGCTCCGATCAGAGGGGAAGTCCTACCTCGTGCAGGACGGTGACGTCATCGAGGTGCTCTTCAACGTCTAGCTTGGCGAGCCGACCTCCAGCCTGACGAGCTGCTGCGATGGTGCGGCTTCAGTCGTCGTCGAAGCGATCATCCCGGACGCGCGTGCCCTCGGAGAGGCCCCAGGCAGCATCATCAGGCTCGACGTCAACGAGGAGCGTCCGGAAGTCGCTGCTCCCACTTCCGACTCGGCCCATCTGTTCGAGCTCGGCGACGAACGTGCGGTCTTCTTCGACAGACACGTTCACCGCGACTCGCAGCTGCGAATCATCGATGACCACGAACCCGGAGCGTTCAGCGAGTTCAGCCGCCACGGCCTCGATCAGCGAGTCATGGCGGTAGCTGTCGATGACCCGTTTGCGCGCCTCGAGCACGAGTTCCAGGAATTCGGCCTCGTCGAACTCCGTGTCGTGGGCCAGGAGAACGTCGGCGAACAGGTCACTGTCGCTCTCGTGGAGTTCGTAGAAGTAGGAGATGGGTGCATCCCCGTCGCGCGTCGTCACGAGTCCGAGTATAGGCTTCTCAGGTCGCGCGCCCGTCGCCGAGACAGGCTGGGGTCCACACGAGCTGGGGACGAACGACCTGGGGTCCAAACAGGAAGCGAGACTGGATGAAGTCACCTGACGTCGTGGTGGTCGGAGCGGCCACGCGTGACCTGAGCGATCAGGACCCGCGAGGTTGGATGCTCGGTGGGGGTGTGACCTTCGGTGCGTTGGCCTTGGCGCGCCTCGGGCTGCGCACCGGCATCGTGCTCGGTCTGGACGGGGAAGCGGCGAGCGCCACCGAACTCGAACTCATCAGGGATGCTGGCGTGGAGATCGTCACCGTCCCGCTGCGGCGAGGTCCGATCTTCACCAACGTGGAGACGTTGGCCGGGCGCATCCAGACATGCGGCTCCCTCAGCGATCCGGTACCGGCCGAGAGGCTGCCGCCGTCGTGGCGTGATGCTCCCGCCTGGGTCTTCGCGCCGATCGCCTCCGAGCTCCCCGATGCGTGGGTGACCGTTCCCGCAGCGGGCGCGTGTGTCGCGTTCGCCTGGCAGGGCATCCTGCGGCGACTGACCCCGGGCGAACGAGTCCTGCCCCGAGCGCCAGGGCCGTCGCCATTCCTGAGCCGGGCAGATATCCTCGCCGCCAGCCGGCACGACGTCCCCGGTGACCTGACGTTGCGGGACATCGGCTCCTGGTTGGGCCCGTCATGCGACATGCTGCTGACGGCAGGGCTCCTGGGCGGCATGTTGATCCACTTCGAAGCCGGCCGGCCCGTGCGGATCAGGGCCTACGGAAGCATCCCTTCGCGAACCGAGGTCGATCCGACCGGCGCTGGCGACACGATGCTCGCCGGTCTCGTGGCAGCACGGCTGGCGGGTGGCCCTGAAGCCAGGACTGGAGGACGTGACATCCGTCTTGGTGCGGCTGCCGCCAGCCTGCTGGTAGAGGGCCCCGGCATGAACTCCGTGCCCACCCTGTCGCAGATCCGGGAGCGCATCGACGCCTCGCGCTGAGCAGACGTGGTGAAGCCGCCCGGCTTCGTAGCGCGGGCGGCCTCTGAGAGCTCCGGAGGTTACTGGCCGACGAAGTCGGCGGCGTTGCTGGCGTCCACCAGCAGGGTGCCGGTGTCGATCACCGGTTCGAGCGTCTCGCCGTTGATCGCCTTGATCAGGCTCTCCACGCTGAGCCAGCCCATGTTGTACGGGTTCTGCGCGATGGTGGCTTCCATGTCGCCCGCAAGGATCGCGTCGGCGGCATTGGGGTTGGCGTCGAAGCCGACCACCACGACCTGATCGAGCAGATCCTGGAGACGCAGTGCCTCGACCGCGCCGAGGGCCATATTGTCGTTGCTGGCGAACAGGCCCGCCAGGTCCGGGTTCTTGGTGAGGATGTCCTCGGTCACGGCCTGCGCCTTGGGGGTATCCCAATCAGCCGGCAGTTCGGCCACGAGGTCAAGGCCGCACTCGGTCAGGGCATTGTGCGCACCGTCGGCTCGCAGCTGGCCGGTCGTGGTGCTGATGATGCCCTGGAGGATGGCGACCTTGGCGCCCGGCTCCAGGTTGTCGCAGAGATACTGGCCGGCGAGTGCCGCGCCGACCTCATTGTTGGTGCCGATGAAGGTGACGCCCTCATTGCTGCCGTTGGAGTCGACGAACACCACCGGAACGCCCGCCTGGAGTGCTGCGTCCACGGAAGGTGCGAGCGCCGCGGGGTCGGTCGGCGCCAGGGCGATGCCGCCGGCACCCTGTGTGACGGCGTCTTCCATCTGCGCGATCTGTGCGGTCACGTCCGACTCGGTCGGTGGTGCCAGCACGGTGACGCTGACGCCGTAGGCCACGCCGGCCTCCTCAGCGCCCTTCTGCACGGCTGCCCAGAAGGGGTTGCCAGCCCCCGGGCCCTTCATGTTGACGAAGAGCTTGGCGTCGGCGGCCGCGCCGGGATCCATGCTGGCATCCTGCGCGACCGTGGGCACCGCGGCGAGCGCGAGCACTCCTGCGGCCACCAGGGCGGTGATTCTCGTTGTCTTCACGGTTCCTCCTACTCACTGGTCTGATCTGGGGCGAACCGACGCGTCGGTCGCTCCGGCTCAAGGGATCGCTGGCTCAAGCTACGCTTGGATGCCACCTCCTTCCTGGTCGAGTATCGCAGACGGATGTGAGGGTCAAGTGACCTAGGCCGAGGCAGCGATACGACGCCGGAAGACGTCGAACGCCACGACGGCGATGATGACCACGCCGATGGCGACCTGCTGCCAGAAGGAGGGCACGGCGTTGAGGTTGAGCAGGTTACGCAGCATACCGATGACGAGGACGCCGGCAAAGACCCCCAGCACGGTGCCGCGGCCACCGAAGAAGCTGGCACCGCCGATGATCACCGCGGCGATGGCGTAGAGCTCATCGCCGGTCCCCGCGGCAGGGAAGCCCGAGTTGGTGCGTCCCGCGAGGAGCAGCCCGGCAAAGCCGGCCATGAGGCCGCAAAGCGCGTAGGCCAGCACGAGCGTCCGGTCCACGCGGACGCCGCTGACGCGCGCCGCCTCGGGATTGCCGCCGATGGCGAAGATGTGTCGTCCTGCGCGCCCATGCTGCAGGAAGAGCCACACCACGGCATAGGTCGCGATGATCACGATCAGGCTCATCGGGATCTGCGTCCCAGGAACGTTCTCGGCACCCAGGAAGCGCACCTCATCGGGCAGGCCGCTGATGGGTACGCCGCCGGATATCAGGTTGGTGGCGCCACGGGCGATGAACAGCATGCCCAGCGTCATGATGAAGGGATGCGGCATGTGGAGCTTGGTCAGGCCCAGTCCGTTGATGGCGCCGACGCCCAGACCCACCAGGAACGGCGCGATGAACACGATCGGCCATGCCAGTCCCGCGTCCGAGAGCACCGCAGCCGTCATCGCCGCCAGGGCCATCACCGATCCGACCGAGAGGTCGATGCCCGCGGTGACGATGACGATGAACTGGCCCAGCGCCAGCAGGGCGTAGAAGCTGTTCTGCCGGAAGATATTGCCGAGGTTGCGTTCGGTCAGGAAGTAGTCAGGTTGCGACAGGTACGAGGCCACCCCCATCAGCAGGATCAGGAAGAGCACACCCCAGCGGTCGATGAGCACCATGGCACTGACCAATCGGCGTGGCTCGTCCTGCACATCGTCCAACTCGGCCGCCGCGACCGGGCTCATGATGTCCGACATCGGGGCCGTCGCTAGTTCCGGTCCAGGCCGGCAGGAACGCCGACACCAGCGCGATTGCCCATGATCCAGCCGATGACGTCGTTGCGATCGATCTGCCCCAGCGGGGCCTCTTCGAAGTTGCGCCCATGGAAGAGCGCCATGACACGGTCGCAGACGTAGAAGATGTCATCCAGACGATGGCTGATGAGGATCACGCTGATGCCCTTGTCGCGCAGGTCCCGGATCATGTCCAGCACCTTGGCGACCTCCTTGACCGCCAGCGCCGCCGTCGGCTCATCCATGATCACGACCTTGGCATCGAAGGCCGTGGCGCGGGCGACCGCGACCGCCTGGCGCTGACCGCCCGAGAGGTCCTCGACACGTTGTGCCACGCTCTTGACGTGGATGCGCAGGTTGTCGAGGTGCTCCATGGCCTTGACCTGGTTGGCCTTGTGGTCCACCAGGCGGAAGGGCCCCCAGCCCATGGTCTGCTCCCGGCCCAGGAAGATGTTCTCGTCGATGCGCATGTTGCCCGCCAGGGCCAGGTCCTGGTAGACCATCTCGATGCCCAGCCGCCGCGCGTCCCCAGGGTTGGAAAAGCGCACCGGCCTGCCCTCGATCAGCAGCTCACCGCTGCTTTGGGGGTGCACGCCTGAGAGGATCTTCATCAGCGTGGACTTCCCGGCGCCGTTGTCCCCCACGATGCCCAGGACCTCATCGGGGAACAGGCGCAGGTCGACGTCCTTCAAGGCCACGACGTGGCCGAAGTGCTTGGACATCTTGCGGGCTTCGATGATGGGCGTGCGCGATGCGTCTTCCTCTACCCGGACGGCGGCTGAAGCGGCGTCGATGCCGGACATCAGCCGGCGATCTCCGAGAGCGACACGGGCCGGTGCTCAGCCGCTGAGATGGTCAGGGCTTGAGCGATCCGCAGGGCCTCCACGCCATCGCGGGCGCTGCAGGGGCTGGGTCGGATGCCACGCGCGACCTCCACGAAGGCGGTCATCTCGTCACGGTAGGCAACATCCCAGCGATCGAGGAAGATGTGCCAGGGCGGCCCATCAGGGGCTGGGACCCCGGGCTCCAGGGAACGTAAGGGCATACGGGGTCCGAGTCCGACGCTGACACTGTCAAGTGAGCCGAAGATCTCGGCTCGCACGTCGTGGCCACGCGGGTCCTGGCGTGCCCAGCTGAGCGTGACCGGGGTGCCATCTCCGAGTCGCATGGTGGCCACGGCATTGGCATAGTCGTGGTACTTCTCGTAGAGCGGGAAGCCACGAGCGGAGCCCAGGCAATAGACCTCCGCGACTTCGGACCCGGTCAGGAACCGGAGGATGTCGAGGTCGTGGATGGAGAGATCGCTGAACATGCCGCCAGACGAGGCGATGAACTCCTCTGAGGCCGGTTCGGGGTCATGGCTGCGCAGCGACAACATATGGATCGAACCCAGCTCGCCCTCCACGATGAGGCGGCGCGCTTCGACGTAGGCAGGGTCGAAGCGTCGCTGGAAGCCAAGCTGGAAGGGCGTGTCGACGGCATCGATGTCCCCCCTCAGCGCGATCGACGCGGCCAGGCTCGAGGCCAGCGGCTTCTCGCAGAACGTGGGTAGCCCGCGTCCCAATGCCGCCCGGATCAGCTCCGGGTGATCGCCGGTGGACGCGGTGATGACGACCGCATCAGCCCGGTCGAGCGCCTCCTCCTGTGACCCGACCGCGTCGATGCCGAGCTCGTGGGCGGCGGCAGCAGCACGCTCAGCGACGACATCGGTGATGGTGAGCCGCTCGACAGCGGGATCGTTCTGCAGCGTGCGGGCGTGCAACGGTCCGATCCGTCCCGCGCCGAAGATGGCGATCCTCACGCAATGCACCTCCCGAGTGTCACTTCCGCTACGGGACACACCGCGGAACTCCCTTGTCTCCGCCGCGCGCCAGGTGCTAGAGCATACGTGGTGGCAGCGGTGTCGTGCACCCCGGAGTCGGTCGCCACCTGTGCACCGATGCTACGGCTGAGCGCCGCTCGGGGGCGGCCCGGTCGAGGAGCGGATGACCAGCTCGACCGGAAGCCGGTGTGTGGGTCCTGGAGCGCCGTCGATGGCACCCGCGTCCGCCTCACGGCCCGCATCGATACGCCGGAAGAGACTGGTCACCGCCCAGCGTGCCATGGCCCCGGTCGCCTGCCGGATGGTGGTCAGGGCAGGGTCGAAGTAGGGCGCGATCTCGATGTCATCGAAGCCCACGACGCTGACGTCCCTGGGCACGTCCAGACCCATGGCCCGCAGGCCTCGGATGGCACCCAGCGCGATGAGGTCGTTGAAGCACAGCAGCGCCGTGGTGGCGGCGTCCTCGTGAAGTGCTTCGGTGGCCGCACGTTCCCCGCCACGAACGCCATCGCCACTGCGGACGAGGCGCAGTGTCCCGGCCGGCAGACCCAGCTCGGCCAGTCGGGATATCGCCCCCGCCAGTCGGTCGCGGGCGGCGCTGTCCTCCCGTCTCCCTGACGCGAGGTAGGCCATGCGTCGATGTCCCAGCGATACCAGGTGGTCGATGGCCAGACGGCCGCCAGCGGCGTTGTCGGAGAGGACTGCCGGCACCGCCGAGATGGTCGAGGGGCTGTTGACGATGACGACGGGGCAGGGCACCTCCCGGATGCGGTCACCGTGCCGGACGGTCAGCTCGGAACTGGCGATGATGAGTCCATCGACCTCCCGCTCCCCGAGGAGGTCGAGCGACTCGATCTCTCGCTCCGCGTCGCGCCTGCCATCGGCCAGCAGGACCGAGTACCCGCGCTCGCGAGCGGCATCTTCGATGGCACTCACGACCTGGGGGAAGTAGGGGTTCTCGATGTCGGTGACGATCAGGCCGATGGTGCGCGTGCTGCGGAGCTTGAGCGAACGCGCCACGCCCGAGGGCCGATAGCGCAACGCGCGCGCCGCTTCCTCGACCCGCTCGCGGGTCTCCGGCTGCACGTTGGCGCTGTGGCGCAAGGAGCGGCTGACCGTCGCCGTCGACACCCCGGCGCGAGCAGCGACCTCGCGGATGGTGGCCTGCTTGCCGCTGGTCGGCATCGTCGGATGCGGTCCCTCATGGTGGCATCGGCCGGGTCGATGACCTGTAAACGTTTACGCCGGAGTCGTATCATTGAGCCGCCACAGCGTGCATGTCAACCACGCTGGGCGGCGCTCGTCCGCCAGTGTGTTTGGCGTGCGTGGGTGACGCCATGTTCGATGTCAACGGAGTCGATGATGATGCCAGTACCGGCAGAGGTTTCGAGGGGGCTGCTGCGCCGCGCCGGTCCACCGGACCCGCAGACGGGCCAGGTGCACGGCATCAGCCCTGATGACGCTGGTTGGGCGTATGTGGGGTTCGCCGAGCATCGGCTGACTCGAGGCGGTGGCTTTACGCGGGTGGCTGGCGACCATGAGCTCGCGGTCATCGTCCTCGAGGGCAGCGCCAGCATCGATGCCGGCGGCCAGCGCTACTCCTCGCTGGGGAGCCGTGACAGCGTGTTCGACGGGCCAGCGGCACCGGTGCTGCTGCTCGAGTCGGGCACCGACTTCGCGCTGACCGCCGAGAGTGACGGCACCACCATCATCGTTGCCGATGCACCCACTGCGGACACCAGGGTGACACGCCTCTTCGAGCCCGGCGAGCTGTACGTCGAAACGCGTGGCGCCGGCATTACCGAGCGTCGTATCCATCACCTGCTGCCCCCCGCGACACAGGCCGGCAGGCTCATCCTGTTCGAGGTGTTCACGCCCGGCGGCAACTGGTCCAGCTATCCGCCCCACAAACACGATACCGAGGACCCACCCAACGAGGCGTACCTCGAGGAGCTCTACTACTACCGCTTCAAGCGGCCCGAAGGCTGGGGCTTCGCGCGCGTCTACAGCGCCGACCGGACGCTGGACGCCGCTTTCGCCCCGGGCGATGGAGATGTGCTCCTCATCCCCCGTGGCTACCATCCCTTCGGCGCACCCGCGGGATACGATGCCTACTATCTGAACGTGATGGCCGGCCCCCATCGGGCATGGCATTTCACCCTCGACCCGGACCATGCCTGGCTGATGGACTGGGATCCGAGCCTGCCCACGTAGCACGACACAAGGAGCAACCGATGGCCGCCACACCCAATCCGCTGCAGCGCACCGCGAGCGAGTACCCGACCGACTACTGGAATGACAGCTGCAATGAGTCCGAGCTGGCCTACGCCATCGAGAACGGCGCCGTCGGAGCGACCAGCAACCCGACCATCGTGGGCAGCGTGATGAAGCAGGAGTACGACATCTGGGCGCCGCGCGTGCGGGAGATCCTGGCGCAGAACCCGGCCTGGACGGATCAGGAGGTGACCTGGCAGGTCATCGAGGAGATGGCCATCCGCGGCTGGAAGATGCTGGAGCCCATCTACGCGGCCGAGCACGGCCAGAAGGGCCGGCTCTCGATCCAGATCGACCCCACCTTCAATCGGTCGGTCGAGCGGATGGTGGAACAGGCGCGGCACTTCGAGACGCTTGCGCCCAACGTCCAGATCAAGTTCCCGGCCGTCGCTGCCGGCATCGAGGCCATGGAGCGGGTCACCGAGGAAGGCATCACCGTCAACGCCACGGTGTCCTTCACGGTGGCGCAGGCGCTGGCCGTGGGCGAGGCCCTGGAGCGTGCACTGGCCAAGCGCGAGGCCGCTGGTGAGGATGTCTCGTGGATGGCCCCGACGTGCACGATCATGATCGGGCGCACCGATGACTGGGTGAAGAAGGCCAACGAACGCGACGGCATCATCGTCGATCCCGCCGCGCCCGACTGGGCCGGGATCGCCGTCTTCAAGCGTGCTGCCGAGATCTATCGCGAGCGGGGCTATCGCACGCGCCTACTGGCGGCCGCATATCGGCACCACCTGCACTGGTCGGAGCTCATCGGTGGCGATGTCTCCATGACGATCCCATTCGGCTGGCAGAAGCTCTTCAACGCCTCGGCGGTCGAGGTCAAGGACCGCTGGAACGACCCCGTGCCGGAGGCGTATATCGCCGAGATGATGGAGCGTTGCCCCGAGTTCGTGAAGGCCTATGAGCCTGACGGCCTGACCATCGACGAGTTCGCCGCTTACGGCGCCACGGCGCGCACGCTACGCGCCTTCGTGGCCTCCTACTGGGAGCTGGTGGCCATGATCGACGAGTTGATGGTCCCGAACCCGGACAAGAAGTCCTAGCCCGGACGAGAGCAGGGGAGGAGACGGTATGCCGCGAACGACCGTGGCCCAGGCCATCGTGGCCTGGCTAGCGAACCAGTATGTCGAACGCGATGGGGAGCGCCAACGTTTCTTCGAGGGCGTCTTCGGCATCTTCGGCCACGGCATCGTGGCCGGCATGGGCGAGGCACTCGAAGCAGCCCAGGACAGCGTTCGCTACTACCAGACCCGCAACGAGCAGGCCATGGTCCACACGGCCGCTGCCTTCGCCAAGCAAAGCCGGCGACTGCGCACGTTCGCCTGCATGTCGTCGATCGGTCCCGGCGCCACCAACATGGTCACCGGTGCCGCCAACGCCACGGTGAACCGCCTGCCGGTCCTGCTGTTGCCGGGCGACCGCTTCGCCACGCGGCGTGTGCGGCCGGTGCTGCAACAATTGGAACGGCCCGAGGCCGGCGACCTCTCGGTCAACGATGCCTTCCGGCCGGTGTCGCGTTACTTCGACCGCATCGAGCGGCCGGAGATGCTCATCGATGCCCTGCCAGCCGCCATGCGGGTGCTGACCTCCCTATCAGAGACGGGGGCGGTGACGCTGGCGCTGCCACAGGATGTGCAGGCGGAAGCCTGGGATTGGCCGGCTGAGCTGCTGGCACCCCGCATCTGGACGATCGCACGCCCTCGCCCTGACGCCAGCTTGCTGGTCAGGGCCGCCGATCGCATCGCCGCTGCCGCGCGACCGATGATCGTGACCGGTGGCGGGACCATCTACAGCGGCGCGGAGGAGGCACTCGCTGCCTTCGCCACCCGCTTCGGTATCCCCGTCGTGGAAACGCAGGCGGGCAAGGGCGCGCTCCGCTGGGACCACCCCTTCAACCTTGGTGCCATGGGCTCGGCCGGTGGCCGTGCCGGCAACGCGATCGCCCGCGATGCCGACCTCGTCATCGCTGTCGGCACCCGGCTCTCGGACTTCCCCACCATGAGCTGGAGTTCGTGGCAGGATCCCGACGTTGGCTTCGTCGCCATCAACGCGGCGGAGATGGACGCGGCCAAGGCGGCCGCCGTCCCGCTGACCGGTGATGCTCGTGTCACGCTCGAGGAGTTGCACGCGGCGCTTGAGGAACGCGGATTCGGGGGCGCAGCACCGGAGCGGCTTACGCACATCGAGAGCCTTCGTCACGAGTGGAACGACGAGGTCGATCGCGTGCTCCACCTGGCCGCCACGTCCAACGTCTCCCAGCCGGAGGTCATCCGCCTGGTCAACGAGGCTGCCGCTGCGGATGGCGTGGTGGTGGCCGCAGCAGGGGGCCTGCCGGGCGACCTGCACAAGACGTGGCGCGCGGCCGGACCGCATAGCTACCACATGGAGTATGGCTACTCCACCATGGGCTACGAGGTCGCCGGCGGCCTGGGCGTGGCCATGGCCGAGCCCGACCGTCGCGTCTACGTGATGCTCGGCGACGGCTCCTACCTGATGCTGGCCAACGAGATCGCCACCGCCTATCAGGAAGGCATCTCCATGACCATCGTGCTGCTCGACAACCATGGCTATCGTTGCATCCGCAACCTCTCGAGTGCCTGCGGTGGCGACAACCCCTTCAACGACTTCCGCGTCCGTGATCAGGCCAGCGGCAGCTTCAGCGGTGAGGTGCTGCCCATCGACTATGCGGCCAATGCCGCCAGCTTGGGCGCCAGCGTCCTCACCGCGAACACAGCCGCGGAGTTAAAGCAGGCGTTGGCCACGGCCAGCACGATCAAGGGGCGCCCGGTCGCCATCGTGGTCGAGGTCAACCCGGAACCGGCAGTCCCGGACTACGACAGCTGGTGGGACGTGCCGGTGGCGGAGGTCTCGAGTTCACCACGGGTGCGCGCCGCTCGTGAGGAATACGAGGCGAACCTGGCCAAGGAACGCTCGTTCGTCTAGACAGGGGGAGCAGATGAACTTGAACGATCAGGGCAGCGGCATCAAGGTCGCGGCCGCCCCCGTCTCCTGGGGAGTCTTCGAGAAGACCGAGGGAGACCCGCTGCAGCTAGGCCCAGAGGAGATGCTCGACCAGATGGCCGTGGCCGGCTACGCCGGGACCGAGCTTGGCCCGCCCGGTTTCTTTGGCGAGGCTCCGGTGATGCAGGAGCGCTTGGCGTCGCGAGGGCTCTCGCTGGTCGGCGCCTTCCTGCCCCTGCGCTTCAGCCGGGCCGAGCACATCGACGAAGATCTGGCCTGGATGGAGGGGGTCCTCGACCTGCTGGCTGCGGGTCGGCCCGACGAGGTCATGCCCAAGGCTGTCCTGGCTGATGCCTCGCTCGAACCGGAGCGCATGCGCTGGGCCGGCCAGATCGACAGCCATCCTGAAGCTGCGTTGCCCGACGAGCGCTTCAGTGTCCTCATCGACAACATGCATCGCGCCGGGGAGATGTGCCGTGAACGCGGCTTCGATCCGGTCCTGCACTTCCACGCCGGCAGCTACTGCGAGAGCGGCCGTGAGATCCACCGCGTCTTCGATGCCCTCGACACGGACCTGGTGGGCATGTGCCTTGACACCGGCCACGCCCTTTTCGGTGGCGCCGATCCCCTGGAGTTGCTGGATGCCTACCGCGACTGCGTCCGGCTGGTCCACATCAAGGACTGCGACCGCGACGTGCTGGGCGAGGTGTGCCAGTCGGGTGGCGGACTCATGGAAGCCTGGGATCGCGGTGTCTTCTGCGAGCTGGGCCACGGCACGGCCGGCCTTGATGCGTTCCTGGAGGCGCTCAAGGCGGGCGGCTACGAGGGTTGGTTGACCGTCGAACAGGACCGCTTCCTGAAGCCGGCCGATACCCCCGAGGCACTCCTGGCGTTGCACACGCGCAACCGGGAGTGGCTGGCCCAGCGAGGCCTCTGACACGTCCCGCGCTCTCAATAGGACCGACCCCCGGGGTCTTCCGGGGGTCGGTCGCTCGTAAGCGCGGCCCTTGTCGCCGGGGCCCCGCCGGCTATTCGGAGGCTGTTGCGCTCTCGTCCGCCATGGGCTCAGCGCTGGCATCGGACATCTCTTCGCTGCCCACCGACGCCAGGAACTCGGCAGCGACGTCCTCGATGGACTCCTGGTCCACGGCCACTCGCACCCCCAAGTCGGTCAGGACCGCTGTCGTCATGGCGGCTGAGACCGGATCAAGGATGGCGCCCAGCGTCTCGGCACCACCATCGACCTGGGCCAGGAAGTCGTTGCGTACGACAGGCGCCAGGTTGTCCGCGGGCTGCGTGTCGAGGTCGTCCTCGAGCACCACCCAGCCGTTCTGGGCGATGACCGGCTGGGTCGAACACAGCCATGCCACGTCGATGGCCTTGCCCTCGAGCGCCCCAGCCATCTCGGCACCACAGGGCGGCAACAGCTCCAGCTGCGCCGGCGGCCAGGCGATGCCATAGCCGTCCTCCAGCGCACCGCGGCAGAGCGCGTTGACCTCACACTCGGGAGGCAGGCCGAAGGACAGCTGGTCGGCGACCGCAGCCAGGTCGCTGATGGTCGAGAGACCCAGCTCCTGCGCAGTCTCCGGACGTACGACCACGGCGTTGGTGTCCTCGCCAGCAGTCATGCCCAGGACGGTGGCGTCCACGCCGGCGATATCGAGTGCCATTTGCAGGTTGGCGCGGTTCGTCTCGCCGTCGCCGGTCACCTCCAACGCGGCCAAGTCAGGATCCTCCGAACCCACCGTGTAGAAGCCCAGACCCGACCCCACGTACTCGGGCACGAGGTCGACCTGGCCCGCGTCGAAGGCATCGACTCGCGCCTCGCGCGTTCCGATCCCCAGCTGACGATCGACACCGAAGCCGGCAGCCTCGAGGGCCTGACCGTAGATCTCCGCCATCAGTTGCGATTCGTAGAACCCATCCGAGCCGATGCGCACGGTGGGTTGCTCTTGTGCCGAGACGATGGCGCCCCCACCCGCCGTCCCGACGATCGCCATCGACGCCAGGATCGACGCCCCGAGGGCGAGTCTGCGGTGGTTCCGCATGGGTACCTCCCTTGTGGCTAGCTGACCGGACGCTCCTTCGGCGACTGCGGTCGAGTCAACCCTAGCCCACACGGCCGGTCACGGCAGGGGACCACTGGGCGAGGATGCTTGCAGATGTCTATCAAGCCCCCGCGTTCTCGGCTCCCGCGGCTTGAGCGGTGGCTACCCGGACACCTCGCGGGGTCAGCCGTCGCTGTGCCCAGGTCAGTGTCACGTCCGTGCCCACCGCCAGCACGGCCACGAACAGCACGCCCCCATAGAGCATGCCCTCGTCACGGCGGGCGATGCCATCGATGATGTAGCGACCCAGCCCGCCGCCAGCGAGGAAGGCACCGATGGTGGCGGTGGCGATGACCTGCAGCAGGGCCACACGAAAGCCGCCGATGAGGACTGGCAGGGCCAGCGGCAGCTCCACACCGGTCAGGATCTGCGGCTCGGTCATCCCCATCCCGCGGGACGACTCGGTGAGATCGCGATCCACCTGTTGGAGGCCGGCATACGCGGCCACCAGGATGGGCGGGATGGCCAGCAATACCATGGCCAGGAAGATGGGCAGGAACCGCAGCCCCAGACGCGGGTCGTAGCCCAGGACCGGCGCCAGCCCCAGCATGACCGGCAGGAGCATCACCATCACCGCGTACGAGGGCACGGCTCGTCCGATGTTGGCGATGTTGATGCCCAGCAGCTGCAGCCGCCCGGTGTGGCCGATGTAGAAGCCCAGCGGCAGCGCGATGGCTGAGGCGGTCAGCACGGCCAGCAACGCCATGAAGACGTGCTCCCAGAGCCGATTGGGGATACCCGTCTCGTTCTGCCAGTTGGCGCCGTCGGCCAGGAACGCCAGCAGCTGTTCCATCTACTGTTCCCCGCCCCGCGCCCTGGTCCAGGGCGTCAGGAACCGCTGCAGGCCGACCAATAGGCCGTCCACGACGAAGGCGAGGATCACCGAGCCAACGGCACCGAGGTAGATCTTGGTGTCGAAGTCGGTCTGCAGTCCCTCGGTGATGAACTGGCCCAGTCCCCCGAAGCGGTTGCCACCGATGATGGCGGCCACCGTCACCAGGCCGATGGTGGTCACCGCTGCCACGCGGACGCCGGCCATGATGAGTGGCACGGCCAGGGGCAGTTGGACATGAAGCAGGCGCGAGGTGCTGGTGTACCCCATGGCGTCCGCCGCCTCATTGATCTCCGGGGGCACCGATCGCAATCCCGCCACCGTGTTCACATAGAGGATCAGCAGCGTGTACGCCGCGAGGGGGATGATGGCGGTCATCAGCGACAGGCCGGTGATGGGGATCAGCACCGCGAATGCCGCCAGGCTGGGGATGGTGTAAAGCAGGCCCGTGATGGCGGTGACCGGACCGACCGTGCCGGGCCGCCGCAGCGCCAACACCGCCAGCGCGAAGGCGATGATGAAGCCTGCCAGCATGGGGATCAGCAACAGCTGGAGATGCTGCCAGGTCTTCTCGGCGACGTCGTCGAGATGGTCTCCGATCCAGTCCCAGCGGATATCGATCACGGCCCGCCCGTGGCGACCTCGTCAGGCACGTCGATCTGGGTAACGACGGCCTCGGCGACGGCCTCGGCGATATCATCGGGAACCTGGCGCGAGCGGTCGTCCTGCATCCACTCCATCACCGCCCCCAGCGTCAGTAACCCCAGCACGCGCCCATTGCGATCGACCACGATACCGCTGCCGACTTCCTCGTCGAGCAGGCGCGACGTCGCATCCTTGAGCGTGTCTCGCCGGTCGAGGAGTGGCGACATGGGGTTGGCATCCGCTTCGCTGACGTATCCGGCCATGGGCAGGTCAGCGCGATCAAGCCAGCCCAGCGGGCGCTGCCCATCGTCGACGAGCAGGACGAACGCGGTGTCGGCCGCATCGGCCCGCTGCCGGAGGGTCGCGTAGTCGTCGCCGACACGCACCATCGTCGCGGGTTCGAGGGCGACGTCGTCGACGCGATAGAGCGAGAGGCGCTTCAGCCCACGATCCGAGCCCACGAACCGGGCCACGTACTCGGTGGCCGGCTCCGCGAGCAGCTCCGCCGGTGCGCCGACCTGGGCGATGCCGCCGCCCTGCTGCATCACCACCACCAGGTCGCCCATCTTGATGGCCTCGTCGATGTCGTGGGTCACGAAGATGATGGTCTTGGCCAGGTCCTCCTGGAGGCGCAGCAGCTCGTTCTGCAAGCGCTCGCGAACGATGGGATCGACGGCACCGAAAGGCTCATCCATCAGCATCACCGGCGGGTCCGCCGCCAGCGCACGAGCCACGCCGACTCGCTGCCGCTCACCACCGGAGAGCTGGCTCGGATAGCGATCCCCGTACGTGTCAGGCGCCAGGCCCACCAGCGCCAGCAGTTCGTCGGTACGTGCGTGCTGTCGTGCTCGACCCCAGCCCAGGAGCCGCGGTACGGTGGCTACGTTCTGTGCGATGGTCTGGTGCGGAAAGAGGCCCACCTGCTGGATGACGTAGCCGATGCCGCGCCGCAGGTCGGTGACGTCGACCTCCGCGATATCGACCCCGTCGATGAGGATACGTCCGCCCGTCGGCTCGATCAGGCGGTTGACCATCTTGAGCGTGGTCGTCTTGCCGCAACCGGACGGCCCCACCAGCACGCAGATACGCCCGGCCGGGATCGTCAGCGAGAGGTCCTCGACGGCGCCGCCAGCTCCGCGCTTCCGGGCAGCGGCGTCGTAGTGCTTGCTCACATGGTCGAACTCGATCGTCGCGCCACTCGACATCGAGGCTGCGCCTCTGGCGTCCTGCATGGGCCCGGACACTAGCGCATGCGGCTGCGACCCGTGCCTACTCTCGCAGCGAGGCGCCGCTGCAGTCGTGGCACCCGCCGCGCCAGATCGCGCTCGACCCTCTGGTCTCGGCGACCGAACAGGCGCCCTCGCTCGGCCAGGGCTCGTGCTCGATCGGTGGCTCGCAACGCCGCTGCGAGATCCGAGGCGTCATGCTCGCGATGCTTGGCCACGTGCAACCAGGCCCACGCGGCGTGCTGACCACCTTCGAGTGCGATGGCATGCCAGGCACCCTCGGCATCCTCCCGGCGGCCCATCCGTGTGAGCGTGCGGGCGCGATCGATGGCGATGTGCTCGTAGCGCTGCATCTGCCACGCGTCGGTGAGTCGCTCCAGGGCTGCGTCGAAGCAAGTCAGCGCCTCCTGGTGCCGACGCTTTCGCGCATACGCGCGCCCCAGTCCACCCAAGTCTCCAGGATGCACCGAGTCGGGCGCCCAGCCCTGCTGTGCGACCGGTGCCAGCTCCCGGGCCAGCACGCGCAAGAGCAGCGCCATCGACACCACGTCCTGGCGGTTATGCTCCAGCACCCCTCGCAGGGGTGCCGCGTGACCCGAACGCAGATAGTCCAGGTAGCGGGCGGGCACCATCGAGCCGGGCAGGTCGTGTGGTCGACTGACGCCGCAGATGCCGGCCTCCACGCTGGCCAGACGGGCATCCGGCAGTCGATGCTTCCACAGGGCTCGCGCCAGGGGCAGCAGGTCCAGGTGCTCGGCGAACGTGGGTGGTCGACGACCGTGAAGGCGGTAGCGGGTCACCAGCAGCGGCCAGTCGAAGGAGCGGCCGTTGTAAGAGACCAGGCAGGCATCCGGCGGGATGAGCGCCTCCAGCGCGTCCAGGTAGCCTGATTCGTCTGACTGATCGGGCAGCAGCAGCTGGCGAGTGACGAAGTCGGGGCCCTCCCAGGTGCCGATACCGACCAGGAATGGCAGCGTTCCGGTGCCACTGCCGAGTCCGGTCGTCTCCGTATCGATGAGCACGAAGGGACTGGCAGGATCCACCGCTTCAGGAAGCCAGGCCAGACCGGATAGATCCTGCTCCATGCGCTCGCGCCACTCCACGGCCACGATGGGTTGCCCCGGCGTGTGCTGCACGATCCCGCCAACGGCTGCCGCCAGTGCCGTCGCCCGATCCTCCCGCGGCAGACCGATGGCAGGTCGGCGGATATCCGCGGCCTCGCGAACGCGCGCATCACGCAGTCGTTCAAGACGCGAGCGTCGCAGCTGTCCGACCCCGATGCCTTCCATCGACGGCAGCGTCGGGGCGGGACGTGCCAGCTCAGATGTCACGCGGCTACTTCCACGTCAGGCCCGGATCGGGTCGCCCCGGTCGGGCCACAGAGCAGGCGCAGCAGGCGAGTCGCCAGGGCTCGACCATCCAGGCGGCTCTCACCCCGCGGGCCCACGCAGGCCGGGCAACCGATCTGGCAGTCACAACCGGCGACGAGGTCGAGCGCACCACGAACGAGTTCGTCGGTCCGATCGAAGAGACGGACCGACATCCCCACGCCTCCGGGTGCGGCCTCCCACAGGTAGATGACGGGCTGTTGGGCGTGGGGTGACTGCACCTGCGCCACCATGCCCAGATCGTGCGGATCGGCCATCAGCAGCACGCTGGCCACGGTCTGCAGCGCTCGGCCAGCACCCACCAGTGCAGCATCGAGCTCGTCACGGCGCCAGTCGCCCACCGCTTCGCGATCGAGCGCTACCCACCAGGCGGTCGTGTGCAGCTCCATCTCAGGTAGGTGGATCCTTCCCCAGCCGACGTTCTCATGCGTATCGAGCTTGAGCTTCTTGAAGATGGTGGCGATGCTGCTGATCATGACCTCGCCGTGCTGGCGGCTGCCAGCAGGTCGGTCGGCCGGGGCGAAGACATCCAGCGGCTTGAGCGTCACCGCCAGCTCAGCCTGGGTGTAGTAGTCGGCATCCACCGGCCGGACGAGGGCCTTGCGCTCCTCCCAGTCGAGCTCGTCGACGTGGTACTGCTGCGAGTCGTGCAGGTAGATAGCCTTCTCATGCACCAGCACGCGCGCCGCGAACAGGTCGACCTCTCCCAGTACGCGCGGCCGCTCGGGACCGGTGTCGATGATGAGCACGTTCTCTGGTGCACCCAGTCGCAGGTTGATCTCCGAGGCCGGGAAGTTCTCACTGGACCAATACCAGCGCCCGTCCCCCGCCTGGCGCACGTGGCCTTCCTCACCCAGGAACGCCAGCAGGTCATCGGCGGGGGCCGTGCCAAAGTGCTCACCGGGCGCGAAAGGCAGCTCGAACGCCGCGGCGCGCAGATGGGCCAGCAGGACGTGCACGTTCTCCGGGTCCAGACGGGCTTCCTCCGGCGACGCCCCAAAGAGGTACTGCGGGTGCGTGGCCACGTAACGGTCGAGGGCGCCGGCGCCGGCCACGAGGATGGAGACGCTGGCTTCGCCACGCCGACCCGAACGACCCATCTGCTGCCAGGTCGCGGCGATGGTGCCCGGATAGCCCGCCAGGATGGAGACATCCAGGGCGCCGATGTCGATGCCCAACTCAAGGGCATTGGTGGCCACCACGCCGAGTACCTCTCCACTACGCAGTCCGGCTTCGATGGCTCGACGCTCGCTGGGCAGATAGCCGCCCCGATAGCCACGGATGCGATCGATCGGCCCGCGACCCTCACGCATGGCTTCACGCAGTGCCGAGAGCATCAGCTCCACCGCCACCCGGGCGCGGCCGAAGACGATGGTCTGGCGACCGGCACGCAGGAACGAGAGCGCGGCCCGATAGGAGAGCCAGTGCGGACCGGGCCGGACGCCACTACGCGGGTCGAGCGGGGGAGGATCAAGGATGACCACGTGTCGCTCGCCCTGCGGTGCTCCGCTCCTGTCGATGACGCGGAAGTGGCGACCGGTCAGCGTCTCTGCCAGCTCGGCCGGATTGCCCACCGTGGCGGACGAGCAGACGATGCGGGGGTGTGAGCCATAGTGGGCACAGATCCGCAGCAGGCGACGCAGCACGTTGGCCACGTGGCTTCCGAAGATGCCGCGGTAGGTGTGTGCCTCATCGATGACGATGAAGCGCAATTGTTCGAAGAGCTGGAACCACTTGGTGTGGTGCGGCAGCATGGCGGTGCTGAGCATATCCGGGTTGGTCACCACGACCTGGCCGGCCTCGCGCACGACCGCACGGATGGGTGCTGGCGTGTCGCCGTCGTACACCGCCGCCGACAGGTCCATCCCGGCCAGCTCGGCAAGGCTGCGGAACTCTGCCAGCTGATCCTGGCTGAGGGCCTTGGTGGGGAACAGGTAGAGCGCACGAGCGGCGGGGTCAGCGCTGATCTCCTGCAACACCGGCAGGTTGTAGCAGAGCGACTTGCCCGAGGCCGTGGGCGTGACGATGATGATGTCCTGCCCCTCACGCAGCGCGTCCAGGGCCTCTCGCTGGTGGCTGTACAGCGAGCTGATGCCGCGCTGCTCGATAGCCTGGACCAGGCGAGGATCGAGCCATTCAGGGAGGGGCGCATAGGTGGCGTCCTGAGCCGGGACGACATGCCTGACCGCCACCGCCTCTGCGACACCCGGCTCCGCCAGGAACCGCTCCAATGCCTCCAGCGCCGGCAGTGGTTGATGCAGTCTCATCGCGTCGACCTCGTACGAAAACGACCATCCGTTCGATTTCCGGCTCGCAGCATAGCAGTGGGGCGGCTGTTTGACAGCGGACGTGGCGGCTCACTACGCTCAGCGTCGATGACATCGCAGCAACGTGGAGCGTTCGCAGGCCGGCGAGCCGCAGCCGTCGTCTTCGGCTTGTTCGTGGTCGTGGGGCTGGTCATCGTCTTCGGTGGCACCCTCGCTCGCTCCACCGACATCGAGGCCGCCGCTGAGCGAAAGCGGGCAGAGATCGCCGTCCTTGAAGCCCGCGTGGCGGCCGGTGAGGCGGAGATCGAGTTCTACGGCACCGAGGCCTTCCTCCGCTGGCAGGCACGCGTTCACGGCCTGGGTGAGAGCGGCGAGAAGTTGATCGAGCGTCCGGCCAACGCACCCTCGCCGGAGCCCATCGTGCCACTCGGCGCCAGTGGCACCGATAGCGGCGCGTTGGCGCCCTTCGATGCCTGGATGGAGCTGCTCTTCGGCGGTTAGCGGCCGACTGTCCCTTGAGCGGCGCTGGGAACGTCCCGCCGGGCACGGAGGTCGAAGTAAAGCACCGCGGTGAGCACGGGCGCGAAAGCGGCTACCAGCACGGTCCCTAGCGCTAGCGTGACCCCCTCCGCGACGAGGTCGTCAAGCCCCAGCGCCGGTGCCAGCAGGCCAAGGATGAGCAGCCCCAACAGCTGTGAGATGGCCGATGCCAACAGCGCGGTGGCGAAGGTGGCGAAGGTGATGATGAAGAAGATACGCCAGACGTGGTCGGCGCTGAGGTGCCAAGCTCTGGAGAGTGCAGCCCGAGGACCCAGCCGCTCGTTCACGATGGCCGGGAAGGCAGGCGCCCAGCGCATCGTCAGGTAGAGCACGCCGATCACCAGCGAGACCACCATCAGCAGCGCGACGAAGGCGCCCGGTCCGCCGCCGCTGCCATCGCCCGACGGCAGCGCTGTCAGCGCCAGCAGGATCGCGCCCACGGCCGCCGCCGTCAGCAGCGCGACGATGGCGCTCGTGGCCAAGATGAAGCCGATGGCACTGGGCGCTCGTTCGAGGCAGACGCGCAGTGCCTCACCCAGGTCGATGCGGCGTGCGTGGTAGTCGCCGGCCACGACGGCGCTGAAGCCGAGCGCGCCGATGCTGGCCAGGGCGCCGGCCACGATGGTGGCCAGGGCGTAGGCACCCAGCGCCCCGGTCATGCGCTGCAACTGCTCGTTGGTGATGGTGATCCCGGACTGGATGACACCGTCGTCGAGGCCCGGAATGATATGCACCGCGACCTCGGTCACGCGCATCCCGGTCACCGCCGTGAGCAGGGCACCAGGGCCCGCGAACAGCATCGAGATCGCCAGCAACGATGCCCAGTGACGCCGCAGGATGCGCACGCCGACTTCGAGGATGGTGCCCAGACGCATCGGCTGCGGACCTGGCGCGGACGTCTCCGGAGATGGTCGCGACGTCGGGTCGGGAGCGCCGTTGGTGGTCAGGCCGTCACTCCGGCACGCCCCTGTCACCGAGGAGGCGCTGCTGCCAGGACTCAGGCATATGGATGAGCACCTGGTAGGCCGCAACCAGGATGATCGCCAACAAGGCAAGGACGAACGTCAGCGCTCGGGCCGTGCCGTCGCGCAATGGCGGACCGACCGGTCGAGCGACCGGGAAAAGGTCATCAGCCACTTCGATGAGGATGGGGATAGTGCTTGGCACACTCATGGGTATGAGTGTGCCACGGCACGCGGCGGCGGGTGCGCTTCGCGACCGCAAGAGAGAACCCTCGGTACGTCCCGGTAGGGGAAGTCCGAGAGCACGGTAGGCGAACGTGGTGGCTGGGGGCAGATTCGAACTGCCGACCTAACGATTATGAGCCGTGTGCTCTGCCGCTGAGCTACCCAGCCATGTGCGGCTCGGCCGACATAGTAGCCCATACAGAGGCGATGGGAGGTCCCGGTCGTCGCACTGCGGCAGCCCTTGTCATCGAATGGAGATGGGCCATCGAGCCGTCGGCCCTATAATCGTCGTTCCCGACCGGGTGATCCGGCCACTCCACTCATAGGCAGGTCTTTCCTTGAACAGTCGTTTCATGCGCAACGGGCTCGTCACCCTCGTCCTGGTCGTCGGTACGGCTGCGCTGCTCTATCTCTTCCTCTTCAACGACACCCCGCCCGAGCCGATCCCGTACAGCGGTTCGTCAGACGCATTGCTGGACCGCGTCGAGCGGGGCGAGGTGAAGTCCGTGCTCACTCGCGGCGATGCCCTCGAGGTCACGCTGAATGAGCTGGATGACAGCGGTCAGAACAAGGTGGTCGAATCGTGGGTGCCGGCGCCCATCACCACCACGGTACGGGCGGACATCGACGCCGCCTGCGCCGGAGGAGCCAGCTGCGACCGCGTCCTCTTCGAGGGCCAGAAGGCAGAGGACGGCAACGCCTTCCTGGGCCTGCTGATCTCCATGTTGTTCCCCATCCTGCTCATCGGCGTGTTCCTCTGGTTCATGTTCCGCCAGGCGCAGGGCAGCAACAACCAGGCCATGAGCTTCGGGCGCAGCCGCGCGCGCATGTTCGTGGGCAGCAAGACGGTGGTGACCTTCAGCGACGTGGCCGGCGTGGACGAAGCCAAGACGGAGCTGCAGGAGGTGGTCGAGTTCCTGAAGTACCCCGAGAAGTTCAACTCGCTGGGCGCGCGCATCCCGCGTGGTGTGCTGCTGGTGGGCCCGCCAGGTACCGGCAAGACGCTGCTGGCACGTGCCGTCGCCGGTGAGGCCGGGGTGCCCTTCTTCAGCATCTCCGGCTCCGAGTTCGTGGAGATGTTCGTGGGCGTCGGCGCCAGCCGCGTGCGTGACCTCTTCGACCAGGCCAAGCGCAACAGTCCCTGCATCGTCTTCGTCGACGAGATCGACGCCGTCGGCCGGCAGCGCGGCGCGGGCCTTGGCGGCTCGCACGACGAGCGCGAGCAGACACTCAACCAGATCCTCGTGGAGATGGACGGTTTCGACACCAATACCAACGTCATCGTGGTGGCGGCCACCAACCGCCCCGACGTGCTCGACCCGGCGTTGCTGCGCCCAGGTCGTTTCGACCGCCAGGTCATCCTCGACCGTCCGGACATGAAGGGCCGGCTGGAGATCCTCCAGGTCCACGTCAAGGGCAAGCCGCTGGACAAGGAGATCGACCTCCAGAGCGTGGCCAAGCAGTCGCCGGGCTTCTCCGGTGCCGATCTGGCCAACCTCGTCAACGAGGCCGCCATCCTCGCCGCACGTCGCAACCGGAAGACCATCTCCACACCGGAGTTCACTGAGGCCCTGGAGCGCGTCGTAGCCGGCCCCGAACGCAAAAGCCGCATCATCAGCGACGAAGAAAAGGCCATCATCGCCTACCACGAAGGTGGTCATGCCCTGGTGCAGCGCGTGCTGCCCAAGTGCGACCCGGTGATGAAGGTCAGCATCATCAGTCGCGGCATGGCCCTGGGCTACACCATGGGCCTGCCCATGGAGGATCGCTACCTGCAGTCCAAGTCGGAATTCGAGGACAAGATCGCCGGTATGCTCGGCGGGACGGTCGCCGAACGCCTGATGTTCGGTGACATCACCACCGGTGCCTCCAATGACATCGAGAAGGCCACCACGCTGGCGCGCCGCATGGTCACCGAGTTCGGCATGAGCGAGAAGCTCGGGCCGATGTCCTGGGGCAAGCATGAGGAGATGATCTTCCTCGGTCGATCGATGGGGGAGCAGCGCAACTACTCCGACGACGTCGCCACGATGATCGACCAGGAAGTTCGGGCCATCATCGACCGCGGCTACGAACGCGCCACCGACGTGCTCACCACGCACAAGGATCGCCTGACTGAGCTGGCCGAGGCGCTGGTGTCGAAGGAGACCCTTGAGGCCAGCGAGTTCGAAGCCATGTTCGCCGATCTGCCCGACCCCCGCAAGGAGCCGGGTGGCTCGCCGACACCGAAGCTGGCCACGCCGTTGGCGGGCCTGGTCAAGCCCAGGCCAGAGCCCCCAGCGCCAGCGCCAGCGTCAGCTCCGGAGCCTGCACCACAACCGGCCTGAGCGGGCCGACGAGCTGAACGATGAGCGGGAAGGAACCTGTGAACACGTCCATCGATGCCATCGATGCGTTCCTCCGACGCACCGCCGGTGAGCGGCTGGACGAGTTCCAGGAATTCTTGCGCATCCCCACCATCGCGGTCATGTCCGAGCACGCGCGCGACGTGCGTGACGGCGCTGAGTGGATCGCCGCACGCATGCGCTACTGGGAGGCGCTGGCACGGTCGTAGTCGGCGTGTTCGCAGCGTGGCGTAGTACTCGTGGCGAGGGGGGCGTAGGAAGGATGGGCCGCCCTTGACAGGGGCGCGAGGTTGTTAGCATCCGAGTCGTGGAAGCCTGTCGCATGGAGTCAAAGAGGCCTCGGCCTCGCCTGCCGCTATGACACCCCCTGACGCCCCTGATCCTCGTCTCAGCAATCCGGCCGAAGCTGGCCGAACCGGCGCTGAAGCACCGCCAACGCCCGCAGCGCCTCCCCGGCTTGCGGGTCCGCCTCCCAACCTGGGCCCACGCCCCGCCGCGCCACCACCGCCACCGCTCGCGCCGGTCCCGACATCGCAGCAGATCGGCCTGGACCCACGATTGGCACAGCCCAGGTTGGCCCCGCAACAGCCCAGCGCCATCACGCACACCGATGAGACCATCGGCGGCAAGACCTGGAAGTACGACTCGGGCATCGGCAACATCGAGCCCCGCAGCGCCACCCACGTCCTGAGTACGCTCGCCGGCAAGGTCGCGCAGGGCGACGTCACCCAGTACCAGCCGGTGCCGCTTGGCTTCACGCCCCTCGACAAGTCCATCGGCGGCGGCATCCGGGCGGGTGAGATGTTGCTCATCGGCGGCGCCCAGGGCACCGGCAAGACGACGATGGCACTGCAAATGGCGCGCAACATCGTGATGAGCGGCCTCGCCAGCGTGCTCTACATCTGCTTCGAGCACGACGAGGAGTACCTGCTCAACCGCCTGATCGCCCAGGAGTCGGTGCTCCCCAGCATGCCCAGCCGCAGCGGCGGTATCAAGCTCGTCGACGTGCGCCAGGAGATCCTGGGTACGTGGATGGCGACCGGCGGCCAGAACGCCGACCTCGGCTCCAACCCCCGCCTGCGTCCGGCGCTCGAGCGCATCAACCGCTACGGCCCCAACCTGTACCTGCTGCGTGGCTCGCAGGCCACCAGCACCGTGGAGAACATGGCCGCGCTGGTGGAGAAGTACAAGGAGCTGGCGGGCGATCAGCGACTGGTCGTCTTCATCGACTACATGCAGAAGGTGCCGGTGCATCCGGAGCCGGAGAATGAGGTGGAGAAGATCACCACGGTGGTACAGAGCCTCAAGGACCTGGCGCTCAACTACGAGGTTCCGCTCATCTCCATCGTGGCCGCTGACAAGGAGGGCCTGAAGGCCTCTCGTTTGCGCAACCACCACCTGCGCGGCTCCTCGGCCATCAACTACGAGGCGGACATCATCGTCATCCTCAACGAGAAGTACCAGATCGTGGCCAAGGTGAACATCGAGTTCAACCCGTACCAGGCGCAGCGTTTCCGCGACTGGGTGGTCCTGACCGTGGAGAAGAACCGCGGTGGCACCAACGCCATCGACCTCGAATACCAGAAGTACTTCGAGTATTCCTGCTTCGATCCCAGCGGGCGCACGGTCATGGAGAAGCTCATCGAGGAGCGGCTGTACAACGACTAGGACGCAGGCGTATCGGCGTCGGCTTCGAGTCACGGGCGCCGCGCCGTCCTTGTGTGACTAGACTGGTCAGGTGAACCTCCGAACGGCCCCTGTGGCGGTGTTGCTCGACGTCGGCGACACCATGGCCAAGGCTGACCCCTCCTGGCGCGACGTCTATGCCACCGTCTTCTCCGATCACGGTATCGAGGCCACACCCGACGAGTTCGAGGCAGCGTTCCGTGACGCCTGGGGCGCGTGGGCCCACGAGGGCCCCTTCGAGGCGACCGAGGAAGCGTCGTTCCGCCGCCTGATGGAGCTGGACCAGCTCGTCTTCGACCGACTCGGCTACCGCGACCTTCCGGAGTCCTTCTTCCGGGACGTCGATCGCGCCTTTCGACAGCGCTCCGCCTTCCACGTCTTTCCCGATGTCATCCCCGCGCTCGACGCTATGCAGGCGGCTGGCTTGCGGCTGGCCGTGGTCAGCAACTGGGGCTGGTATGCGCCTGAGCTACTGCAGACGCTGGAGCTGGCTCGGCATTTCGAGGTGCTGAGCATCAGCGCCCGTGTGGGCTACCAGAAGCCCCACCGGGCCATCTTCGAGCACGCGCTCGAGCTGCTGGACTTGCCGGCGGACCAGGTCATCCACGTGGGCGACGACCCCGAGGCCGACGTCTTCGGCGCTCGACGGGTGGGCATCGAGCCGGTGCTGATCGACCGTCGTGGACGCATCGACTCGCCCATCGGAGCTGCCACCGAACCGGGCCAGGTCGCTGTCATCGCCGACTTCGGTGAGCTGTTGGACCTGCTCCGCATCGAGCGGCCGATGGAGCTGGCGGAGGCCCACGCCTGACGCAGCCGACCGCCGAACGGCGCTGGCGCCTGTTCATGGCGCACCCGGTGCCCATGGCCGCACGTGAGGCGTTGGCGCGGCAACTGGCGCCCTATCGAACCGCCCTGCCCGACGTGCGCTGGACCCGTCCCGAGACGTGGCATCTGACGTTGGTCTTCGTCGGGTCGGTCGAGCCCGGACGCATCACCGAGCTGGCGAGCCTCGTGGATGCTGTGGCCGCGGCCGGGACGCCATATCGGGTCCGCCTCGATGCCGGTGACGGGCGCATGGGGCGCCATGAGGGTGTCGGCTGGCTGAGGGCGAGCGTGGGTGGTGGAGAGCTTGTCGCGCTCGCGGACACCATCGCCCACGGTTGCCCATCCGATCTCACGCTCGGCGTACCGGTTCGCCTCACCCCGTCAGCCCACCTCACCGTCGCTCGCGGTGCGACCGCTGTGTCCATCGAGGCACTGCGTACCCAGGCTCTCGGCACGCTCGACGTGGCCTGGACGGTGGACCGTATGGGCTTGTTTCGAAGCCACTTCGAGGCGAGTGGCGCGCGCTACCAGACGCTGCACGAGACGGCGTTGTAGGCTCCACTCTGTCACCACCGATACCGCAAGTGGTCGCGGCTGCCGCGACCGTCACGAGGAGAGGATCCATGGCGCCACGAAAGACGACGTTCACTCTGCCTGAGGACCGTATCCCTCGCGACTGGTACAACATCAACGCCGACCTGCCGGTGCCGCTGGCGCCGCCGCTCCACCCAGCCACGATGCAGCCGGTGGGTCCGGACGACCTGGCAGCCATCTTCCCCATGGCGCTCATCGCCCAGGAGATGAGCACCGAGCGCTACATCGAGATCCCTGGTCCCGTGCGCGAAGCGCTGGCGCTGTGGCGTCCGTCGCCCCTGCATCGGGCCCATCGCCTCGAGGCTGCGCTCGACACCCCCGCCCACATCTACTACAAGTATGAGGGCGTCAGCCCGGCCGGCAGCCACAAGCCCAACACCGCCATCGCGCAGGCCTTCTACAACAAGGAGGCCGGCATCAAGCGCCTCACCACGGAGACCGGCGCAGGTCAGTGGGGAACGGCCCTCTCGCTGGCGGGCGCGCTCTTCGGCCTGGAGGTCATGGTCTACATGGTGCGGGCGTCCTACGACGCCAAACCCGGTCGGCGAACCGTCATGCACCTATATGGCGCGGAGGTGGTGGCGAGCCCCAGCAACCTGACCAATTACGGCCGGGCCGTGCTGGCCGCGACGCCGGACACCCCAGGCTCGCTGGGAATCGCCATCAGTGAGGGCGTGGAGGATGCCGCCACGCACGATGACTCCAACTACTCCCTGGGCTCGGTCCTCAACCACGTGCTCCTGCACCAGACCGTCATCGGCCAGGAGGCCATGGAGCAGATGGCGATGGCCGGTGAGAAGCCGGACATCCTCGTCGCCTGCACCGGCGGCGGCTCGAACTTCGCCGGCCTGACCTTCCCCTTCATCGGCCAGCAACTGCGTGGCGAAGCCGAATACAAGGTCATCGCTGCCGAGCCGGAGGCCGCTCCGAGCATTACCCGCGGCATCTACGCCTACGACTATGGCGACACCGGCAAGGTCGCGCCGATCGTCAAGATGCACACGCTGGGTCATGACTTCGTGCCCGATCCCATCCATGCCGGTGGCCTTCGCTATCACGGAATGGCACCACAGGTGAGCCTGCTGGTCGATCAGGGCCTCGTCGAGGCGCGAGCGATCCCACAGCGCAAGACGTTCGAGGCTGGTGTCCTCTTCACCCGCACTGAAGGCATCCCGCCGGCACCCGAGACGACCCACGCCATCAGCGTCGTCATCGACGAGGCGCGCAAAGCCAGGGAGGAAGGCACCAGCCCGGTGATCCTCTTCAACATGAGCGGCCACGGCCACTTCGACCTGTCCTCATATGACCGCTACCTCGATGGTGAGCTGGAGGATTATGAGCTGCCGCAGGAGCGCATCGATCACGCCCTCGAGGCATTGCCCAAGGTCTGAGCGTCGTGCCCTCAGGCTGGGCGTGCGATGCGCAGGTGTGATGGCGTATACAGCTCGTTGAGTGCCAGCGCCACGCCGCCGATGGCACAGGTATCAACACCATGGGCGGCACTCGCGATGCGGCAACCCTGCCACACCGCCGGCATGGTCCGCTCGGCCACGACGCGGTCGATCTCGGGCAGGAGGAGGTCAGCCGCCAAGCTCAGTCCACCGCCGAGCACGACGAGGCTGGGGCCGAGCGCATCGATGACGTTGGCGATGCCGATGCCAAGGTAGGTGCCGGTCTCGCGGATCGCGTCGATCGCGACGATGTCGCCACTCGCGGCGGCGTCAGCGATAGCGCGA
>JBBSAV010000016.1:0-38951 GCA_038251965.1 Candidatus Limnocylindrales bacterium | reverse complement strand
GATCGGAGCCGCGATTGGTGACGTAGGCGATGCGCTTGCCGTCGGGGCTCCAGGCCGGCTGTTCGTCGGAGCTGCGCCCCGACGTAAGGCGCCGAGCATTGCCATCAGCGACGTCGACGATCCACAGCTTGGGCGGGAACTCGTAGATGAAGCCGGCGCCGTTGAGCTGGTAAGCCAGCTCATCGATGAGGCGGATGTCGCGTCGAGGCGGATCGCCGGTGTCCTTCTTCGACTCGGGCAGCTTGACCGAGGTGGCGCCTGAGACGATGCACAGTCGTGAGCTGTCGGGGCTCCACTCGAGCGCGCCCACATCCTGGGGCAGATCGGTGAGCTGATGCGCTTCGCCGCCGGCCAGCGGCAGCAGCCACACCTGCACGTTGCCGCGCGGGATGTCACGACCGACGGGGTCCTTGAGGCCGACCGGGGTCGCGTCGGCGCGCTTCATGTCCTCCTTGTCACGCGGGGCGCCGCCCTTGCGCAGCACGCTTCCGCGATCGGAGAGGAACGCTAGCCAGCGGCCATCGGGGCTCCAGCGCGGGGCGGCGTCGTGGCTGGCACCAAGGGTCAGCTGGCGTCCGGGCTCGGAACCATCGGTCGGCACCAGCCACACGGCGGTGCGATAGCCGGCTTGGTCGGGCGTGGACGCCTTGACCACGTAACAGGCGGAGCGCCCGTCGGGGGAGAGGCGCACATCGGTGGGAACGCGCAGCGACGCGAGGTCGGCGGTGGTGGGCAACTTTGGCATCGGCGGATTCTAGCCGCGCCCCCGCCGCCCGGCGCCACCATCCCGTCTGGCTCTGCCGTATGGATCGGCGTCCGCTTCAAACGGGCGACAGCGTCGCCGGCCATCTTCACTGCTCCCGGATCACCCCAGCAGCGAACCGTCAGTCGAAGACCGAGGCCGACTTCGGGATGACGTTCGCCCGGCGCAGCTCCGGGTTCGCACGCGCCCGGATGGAGGCGCTCATCGAAAGCCGGAACACAGGGCGGGGACCTATTGACAAGCGAGCGAGAGCTATCGATACTCGATAGATGAGCAGACTCGCCATCCGGCTCCTCCGCGTCGTTCTCGTCGTCCTCCTGCTCGGATCCGTGCTCGGACAGGTGCTCGTGCCAGTGTTCGCGGCCCAGTCGGCAATGACCTTCCCCGAGGTCGGATACCTCGTCGTCCCGTACTCGGTGGCCGGCATCCTGGTGATCGCATGCGGCCAGGTGGCGCTGCTCGTCGTCTGGAGGCTGCTGTCGATGATCAGCAGCGGGGTCATCTTCACCCGTCGCGCCGTGCGCTCGGTGGACATCATCACGGCCTGCGGGGCGGTCGCCACGGTCCTCAACACAGGCGTGTGGATCCACCTGCTATCTGTCCATGGCGGCGGCCCAGGCATCATCCTCTGGCTGGTCGCCAGCGTCGCCGGTGGTGTGGCATTCGTGCTCCTCATGATCGTCATGCGCGGCCTGCTCGAAGCGGCTATCGCCGACCGCACCGAGCTCGACGAGGTCATCTGATGGCCGTCATCGTCGACCTCGACGTCATGCTCGCCCGTCGCAAGATGTCGGTGGGCGACTTCGCGAAGGCCGTCGGCATCACCCCGGCGAACGTCGCGGTGCTGAAGAACGGGCGTGCTCGAGCCATCCGGTTCACCACCCTGGACTCGATCTGCCGGGTGCTCGAATGCCAGCCGGGCGACATCCTCCGGTGGACCGCCGACCCGCCCGACTGACGGGAGCACGTTCGGCCTTGGCTCGTTCGAAGCGGGGGCGTCCGAGCCAAGTCGGGTCAGCACCCCGAGGTCGGCGCCGGCGACCGGATCGTCGTCTGTCCGCCAGTCCCGATCCCGTAGCCTCCCCAGTACACGGGGTTGATGGCTCGCAGCGTCATGTCACGGTCGCGAAATACGAGCATCTCCGACTCGTACCGGCTCCCGAGCGCATCGGTGCCGCACATGACCAGAACAAGGCCACCCAACGAGGCTTGGTCGCTCGAGCTCGTGGTGGACACGACCTCGGAACTCCTGACCACGGGAGGCTCGGCCGGGGCGCGGTCGCGACCGACTTCATCCAGCTTTCGTTCGCAGTTGCCATCACCGGCCACGGTGCACAGGGCATCCGCCGTGAGCACGACACGTTGGAACCACCAACGCCTCCGCCTCCCCCTGGGTGTCCGTTTCAAACGGACGAACTCGGCCGCCACGGTGCCGCACCGGCTCCCAGCCAGGGCTGATGCGCTCCAATGGCCGCCGGTAGCGAACGAAACGACCGATTTGGGCCTCTCGAACCACTGGTCGGGGAACAGCGAGCCCCCGATCGCCCGATTCGTCCGCTCCAAACGGACGACGGCGTCGCCGGCCTTCTTCACTGCTCCCCGATCACCGCAGCGGCGAGCCGTCAGTCGCGGTGAGTGGCGCTCTCTCAGTCGAAGACCGGTTCTCGCCACACCGGGCAGGTCATGCAGTGGCCGCCGCCGCGTCCGCGTCCCAGCTCGGAGCCGTCGATCTCCATGACCGTCACACCGGCGCGTCGCAGGCGCGCGTTGGTCCACTCGTTGCGATCGTAGGCGACCACCACACCCGGCTCCAGCGCGACCACGTTGTTGCCGTCATCCCACTGCTCGCGTTCCTGCTGGAACTCATCGCCACCGGTGGGAATGGTGCGCAACACAGCCAGGCCCAGCGCCTCCGCCACCGTCTCGGTCCAACCCTGGGACTCCACGGTGACCTCCAGGCCATGCTCGCCGGGTCGATAGCTGATGGGCTGGATAGCAGCGACAGCCGGCTCGTAGACGGTGACGAGGTCGCGGTCGCAGAAGCTGAAGATAGTGTCGAGATGCATCGATGCGCGGTCGGCCGGCATCTTAGCCGCGATCACCCGCTCCGCAGCACCGTGCTGGAAGAGCGACAACGCCAGCTGGCTGACCGCCTGGTAGGTGGTGCGCTCGCCCATGCCCACGAGGACGATGCCCTTGCCCACGGGCATGATGTCGCCACCCTCCAGGGTGGCGCTGCCGTAGTGCCGCTCATCGGGGTCGCCCCACCAGACCTGGAAGTCGCCATCGCGAAAATCGGGATGGAACTTGTAGATGGCCGCCATGTGCAGGGCTTCCTTGCGCCGTGCCGGCCGCGCCATGGGGTTGATGGTCACACCGCCGTAGATCCAGGCCGAGCTGTCGCGTGCGAAGAGCTGGTTGGGCAATGGCGTGATGACGAAGTCCGAGGGCGAGTAGGCCTGCTGCAGCCAGTGGCGGAAATCGTCGGGCAGCTCGCGGACGGTGACGCCGCCGATCAGGTGGCCGACCAGCTCCTTCGAGCCCAGCTCATCCATCCAGGCTCGCAGCTCGGGCAACCCCAGCACGCCGACCTCATCAGCGATGATGGTGCGGTCGAGGATGTAGGCACGCCCCTCCCCCGAGTCGACCACGTCTGCGAGCAGCTCATGGATGCGGTAGACGGTGACGCCGAACTCCTCGCGCATGAGGTCGACGAACCTGTCGTGGTGCACCCGCGCTCGTCGAGCCCAGATGACGTCGTCAAAGAGCAGCTCCGCCGCGTTGGTCGGCGTCAGGCGCCGCATCTCCAGGCCCGGCCGATGAACGATGACCTTGCGCAGCTTGCCGACTTCCGAATAGGCACCGAACTCGGACATGTGACTCCCCTGGACCGTGGACTCGGACGCCAAGGGTGCCACGACCAGAGGCGTCTCGTGTCGGACATCACGGCTTCGTTTGGTGAATGCAGTCAGCTCCCGCTTGGCCGGTAGAGAGCGATTCGTCCTCGGTTGCAGACATCCTCCTCTCCACAAGAAACACAACAGTCAGGGAGTCTGGTTGGGCCAAGCAGAGACGCTGTCAAGGTCGCACGTCAGCCCGTGTCAGGGTGGCGGCGATGACGTCACATCGAACGGGCCAGCGACCATCCTGGGGCGCCCGGTCCTACCCGTCGGGCGGGTCATCGGACGGAGCATCGCCCGTATCTCTGCTGTCTCACCCACGGGATGGGTGGAACGACGGAGCAGCGGCTGTCTCACCCACGGGATGGGTGAACGACGGCTCGGTGGTCCGCTGCGGTACCCGGCTTCGCAGGTTCACCCACCCGGTGGGTCGCGGTGATGCCGTGGCGTCGTGTGTGCTTCCATCCCCGCCTCGGGCGCGCTCGGTGACCTTGCGCCGCTACGAGCCCAACGTGGCCACCATCACGGCCTTGATGGTGTGCATGCGGTTCTCAGCCTGGTCGAAGACGATGCTGGCCGGCGATTCGAAGACCTCGTGGCTGACTTCGAGGCCGTCGGGCATGCCGGTGGCGGCCATGACCTCGCCACCGACCGTGGTATTGGCATCATGGAAGGCCGGCAGGCAGTGCATGAAACGCACATCGGCGTTGCCGCTCTTCTCCAGCAGGGCAGCGTTGACCTGGTAGTCACGCAGCAGCTCCACGCGCTCCTTCCAGACGTCCTTGGCCTCGCCCATCGAGACCCACACATCGGTGTGGATGAAGTCGGTACCCCTGACCCCCTTGCCCAGGTCGTCGGTGATGGTGATGCGGGCGCCGGTGTCCTTGGCGATCTCCCTGGCCATGCTGACCACGTCATCGGGCGGCGCCAGCTCCATCGGTCCCACCATGCGCACATCGCTGCCCATGAGCGCGCCCATCACCAGCAGCGAGCGGCCCATGTTGAAGCGCTGGTCGCCCACGAAGGCAAACGACAGCTCGCGGAACTGTTTGCCGCTGTGCTCGCCCATGGTCAGGAAGTCGGCCAGCACCTGGGTGGGGTGCCACTCGTCGGTGAGACCGTTGTAGACGGGCACATTGGCGTACTCGGCCAGCGTCTCCACCGTAGCCTGGCTCTTGCCGCGGTATTCGAGTGCGTCGTAGTAGCGACCCAGCACGCGAGCGGTATCCTCGGTCGATTCCTTGTGGCCCATCTGCGAGCCCGACGGGTCGAGGTAGGTCACGTGCGCGCCTTGGTCGAAGGCGGCCACCTCGAAGGCGCAGCGTGTGCGCGTCGAGGACTTCTCGAAGATGAGGCCGATGTTCTTGCCCACCAGGCGCGGCTGCTCGGTACCCGCGCACTTGGCTTCCTTGAGATCGGCGGACAGCTTGAGCAGGAAACGCAGCTCCGCGGGGCTGAAGTCGATCTCCTTGACGAAGCTGCGGTTGCGCAGGTTGTAGGGCACGGAACTCTCTCCTGTCGAGTCGGTCGGGTGGTGTGGGCCGGTGGCCCATGGCTAACGGTAGGCGATGCCGTCCTGATCGGTCGTGACGATGGTGCCCGCGGCACCGCTGAGCATCTTCTCGATGTCGCTCAAGCCGCCGATGGCGGCTTTGTGCCCCGTGGCCGCCACGAACTCGCAGGCCGCCTGCACCTTGGGCAGCATGGAACCCGGCGCGAAGTGGCTGGAGAGTTCCAGCAGAGCGTCGGGATGGGCGCGCGCGATAGCCTGCTGCGTGGGCTTGCCGAAGTCGACATAGACCGCGTCGGCATCGGTGGCCATGACGAAGTAGTCGGCCTCGATGCCCGACGAGAGCAGGCTGGACGCGAGGTCCTTGTCGATGACCGCCTCCACACCCACGAGCTGGCGGTCGGCACCACTCTCGTACGCGGGGCCAAGGTGGTCGGAATACATCACCGGGATGCCACCTCCACCGGCACAGATGACCACGGCACCCTTTTCGAGCAGCCATCGGATCTGGCGCAGCTCGAAGATGCGGCGCGGTCTGGGCGAGGGCACCACACGGCGGAAGTAGTCGCCGTCGGGCTTGAAGGTCCAGTCCTTCTCGCGCGCCATCGAGTCGGCCGATTCGCGGTCGTAGATGGGGCCGATGGGCTTGGTCGGATCCTCGAAGGCCGGGTCGTCGTGGTCGACCTCGATCATCGTCAGCACCGTGGCCAGCGGCTTGTCGAAGGGCACCAGGTTGCCCAGCTCCTGCTCGACGAGGTAGCCGATCATGCCCTGCGTCTCCGCGCCCAGCACGTCGAGCGGATAGATGGGCACTTCCTTGTAGGCCGCACCCTGCAGCGCCAGCAAGCCGACCTGTGGACCGTTGCCGTGCGCGATGACCAGCTCGTGCGCGGCAGCGACCGGAGCCAGCTCGCGGCAGGCCGTCTTGACGTTCTCGCGCTGGTTCTCGCTGGTCATGGCCTGCCCACGACGCAGCAGCGCGTTGCCGCCAAGGGCGACGACGACTCTCATCTGTTCTGTTGCCTCCACTTTCTCGTCTCTGAAGTCGCCCCACACCATGGCGGCACACGCGAACGAGCACGGTACCAGCCGCTCGACCGGCACGTAGGGCAGGGTCGCCGTAGGATGAGGAGGTCGGCCCGACCCAGAGCGGACCGGAGATGCATGCGCAGGCGGAGGAGCGGCCGATGGCCAAGTCCAGAAAGGGCACGAAGAAGGCCGGGCCGGCCAAGAAGGCAGCCAAGCTCAAGGCGAGCGAGGCCGCGGCGACAGAAGTGGGTGAAGGCATCGTCAAGCCCCCCTTCTGGGCCGGTCGCGACGCTCCGAAGATGGCCAAGGCCGACTATGAGGCTGAGCTGGAACGCCTGGAGGCTGAGTTGGTCAAGCTCCAGTATTGGATCCAGGCCAAGGACCTGAAGGTTGCGGTCGTCTTCGAGGGCCGCGATTCGGCCGGCAAGGGCGGCGTCATCAAGCGCATCACCTACCGCACCAATCCGCGCATCGTGCACGTCGTGGCGTTGCAGGCCCCCACCGAGAAGGAACGGAGCCAGTGGTATTTCCAGCGCTACGTGGGACATCTGCCCTCGGCCGGTGAGATGGTGCTGTTCGACCGCAGCTGGTACAACCGCCCCGGCGTCGAGCGGGTCATGGGCTTCGCCAGCGATGCCGAGTACGACCAGTTCATGGCTACCGTCAACGGGTTCGAGCTGGCGCTGGTGCGCTCGGGCACGATCCTCATCAAGTACTGGCTGGATATCGCGGACGAGACGCAGGAAGAACGCTTCCGTGAACGTATCGAGGACCCGCGCAAACGCTGGAAGCTGTCGCCCATGGACCTGGAGGCGCGCTCACGCTGGGTGGACTACTCGCGAGCCCGCGATGCCATGCTGGAGCACACCAACACCGAGCACGCGCCTTGGTACATCGTGGACGCCAACATCAAGCGGCACGCGCGCCTCAACCTCATCACGCACCTACTGGACCAGATCCCCTACCAGGACCTGACGCCCAAGCGCATGAAGCTGCCGGCGCGGCAGAAGGCCAAGGGCTATCAGACGCCCGACTACAGCGGCTTCGAGTTGGTCCCCGCGGTGTTCCCCAAGGGGTAGGCGCAGGGTGCGGCCGCGCGGAGTGGCACCTGTGACACATCGTGGCACGGGGTGAGGACGCGTGTGGCACAGTCGGGCCATGACTACTGAGCCGGGCGGCGACGCCATCAAGCCCCGAAACATCCACGCCGATCGACCCGGCCGCCGGCTCACGATCGAATGGGCCGACGGCCACGACAGCATCTATGGCCTGACCGCCCTGCGCTGGCTCTGCCCCTGCGCCTTCTGCCGGGGTGAGGCCGGACAGCCGGGCTGGCTCGATTCGAACCCCGAGCTGGCAGGCGACCAGCTGGAGCTGAGCGACCTGTCGTTGGTGGGCCACTACGCCGTCCAGCCGGTGTGGGCCGACGGTCACAGCAGCGGCTTCTACTCGTTCGCACACCTGCGTCGGAATTGCCCATGTGCAGAGGACAGCGCGCGGCGGGAAGCGGCAGCGCACGAGCCCGAGGGGGTGCCGCCGCACACGCACGAGTAGGCGGCCGAAGGCGCAGGCAGGGGCCCGTCGGTCCACGCGGAGAGGCGTCTACAAGCCCCCCATTGCCTGTCGGTCAGCCCGGCGTCCTCACTACGATGATGCCCCCCTGATAGCATCGACACGTGACCAGCACACACGAGCCCTCACCGCCCAGGACCGACGCACCAAAGCCCCGCCAACCCGGCTTCCCGTTCCTCACTCGGGAGCTCTCGTGGCTGGACTTCAACGAACGCGTCCTGTACCAGGCGGAGGACACGCGCAACCCGCTGCTGGAACGCGTTCGCTTCCTGTCGATCTTCACCAGCAACCTTGATGAGTTCTTCCAGGTGCGCGTCTCCGGTCTCCAGCAGCAAGTCGCAGCCGGCCACTCCAAGCCCACCCCGGATGGCCTCTCAGCCAGCCAGAAGCTCGACCGCGTCCGTGGCCGCGTGCTGCAGCTGCAGGACCGCCACTCCGGGCTCTGGGACGCCATCAGCGTGGAGTTGGCAGCGGAGGGCATCCGCGTCCTGCCCCTGGAGGATCGGCCGCAGCGCCAGAATGAGCTACGGCAGCGATTCATGGATGAGATCTTCCCGGTCCTGACACCGCTGGCGGTCGACCCGTCGCACCCCTTCCCGTACATCAGCGATCTCTCGCTCTCCCTCGCCGTCACCGTGCGCGACCCGGCGAGCGGCGACCGGCGCTTTGCGCGGGTCAAGGTGCCGCCGGTGCTGCCGCGGATGTGGGAAGTGGCGCCACGTACCTACGTGCTGCTGGAGCGCGTCATCGCCGCCAACCTCGATGCCCTCTTCCCGGGCATGGAGGTGGACTCGCACTACCTGTTCCGGGTTACCCGCAACGCCGACCTCGATATCGAAGAGGATGAAGCGGACGACCTGCTGATGGCCATGGAGGAGGAGCTGCGGCGGCGGCGCTTCGGCAAGGTGGTGCGGCTGGAAGTAGAACGCTCCATGCCCCACGAGACTCGGGCACTGCTGCAGCGCGGCCTGAGCCTGGATCCCTCCAACATCTACGAGATCCGCGGCATGCTCGACCTGCGCGGCCTCGACTCGATCGCCGACCTGGACATCCCCCAGCTGCAGCCAAAACCGTGGAAACCGGTGACCCCGCCGCGCCTGACCCTGCGCGATGAGGATGCGGACGAAGGTGTCGATATCTTCGCCCGGATCCGCGAGGGCGACGTCCTCGTCCACCATCCGTACGAGTCATTCACCAACTCGGTCCAGCGCCTCGTCCAGCAAGCGGCGGAGGATCCCGACGTCCTGACCATCAAGATGACGCTGTATCGAACCAGTGGTGATTCGCCCATCATCCACTCGCTCATCCGAGCCGCGGAGAGTGGCAAGCAGGTCGTGGTCATGGTCGAGATCAAGGCGCGTTTCGACGAGCGCGCCAACATCGTCTGGGCTCGCGCCCTCGAGCGCGCAGGCGCCCACGTGGCCTATGGCCTGTTGGGCCTGAAGACACATTCCAAGTGCACGCTGATCATCCGCCGTGAAGCCGGTGGGCTACGCCGCTATGCCCACATCGGCACGGGCAACTACAACCACAAGACGGCCCACATCTACACCGACCTGGGGCTACTGACCGCCGATCGCGTCCTGACCGGTGATGTCACCGACCTGTTCAACGTCCTCACCGGCGTGGCCAAGAAGGACCGCTATCGGGAGCTCCTGGTGGCACCCAAGTCCATGCGCCCCGGGCTGGAGGATCTCATCGAGGGCGAGATGACGCGCCATCGGGAGCACGGCGACGGTCGCATCATCATCAAGTGCAATGCGTGCGTCGATCCGGGGATGATCCGGCGCCTCTACCAGGCCAGCCAGGCGGGTGTGCCCATCGATCTCATCGTGCGGGGCATGTGCTCGCTCCAGCCGGGGGTGCCGGGCTTCTCCGAATCCATCCAGGTGCGCTCCATCGTGGGTCGCTTCCTGGAGCACTCGCGCATCTTCTGCTTCGGCCAGGGAGAGCGCGAGCGCTTCTTCATCGGCTCCGCTGACCTGATGGAACGCAATCTCGACCGCCGTGTGGAGGCGATGGCCCCAGTCAAGGATGAAGCACTGGCCGACCAGCTGCGCAAGGTGCTCGCCATCCTGCGACGCGACGACCGGCGCGCCTGGACGCTGGGCGTCGATGGCGAATGGACGCGCGTGGAGACCACCATCGATGGTGCGCCAACGACGGACACGTTCCGCGCGCTGATGAACGACGCGGCCCAACGAGCCGGGGCGTGACCGAGACTCGGGAGGCACGGCCGAGCCGGCGGTCGATCCCACGGGAGGTCGAGCTCAAGTACCTGGTACGCGACCTTGAGGCCCTGCGCAGCTGGCTGGCGAAGGACTGGGGTGGAGCGCTCGATGGCGTCGGCTCGGACGATGAGCGAACCATCGAGGTCGAGGACCGCTACATCGACACCGCCTATGGCGCCCTGGCGCGCGCCGGCTTTGGCGCGCGCCTGCGCCGCGAGGACGACGGGCCTATCACGGTGACGGTCAAGTCCGCCTCCCACGACCGGGGAGACGACCGCGCCGATGCCGCCGACGGCGCTGAAGGCACCAGCGACACCAAGGTCGATCAGCGCGCTCTGTCGCAGCGGGTGGAAGTCGAGGGTCCCGCCAGCGAGCGACTCGACCCCGACATGTGGCCACCCAGTGCCGCACGTGAACTGATCAACGAGGTCCGCGATGGCGCGCGGATGCGGACGCTCTTCACCATCAACCAGCGACGTGAGAAGCGGACGCTGGCACTTGAGGATGGTCCGGTGCTGGTCACCCTCGACCGGGTCGCGGTGTTTCGTGGGGCGCGGCCGCTGTCGTCCTTCTCGGTGCTGGAAGTGGAGGCGCCCTCGGGAAGCGGCGTCAACCTCAAGCGCCTGGCCACACTCATCGAGGCCACCGGCTTCGTGGTGCCCGAGCCGCGCTCAAAGGAAGAGATCGCCCGCCACTACGTGGCCAAGGCGGCCGAGGATCCGACCCACCGATTGCCGCGCGTACCGACCTCGCCCGGCATCAAGGCTGACGACACGCTCGGTGAGGCCGGCCGCAAGGTGCTTCGGATGCACCTCGCGCGGATGCTGCACTTCGAGGCCGGGGCGCGCCTGGGTGATGACACCGAGGAGCTGCACCGGATGCGCGTGGCCACCCGGCGCATGCGTGCCGCCTGGCAGGTCTTCGACGGTGCCTACCGGCCCAGAGTGCAGCGGCGCTACGTCAAGGAACTGCGCTCGACCGCGCGAGTGCTGGGCGACGTGCGTGACATGGACGTGCTACTCGAGAGTCTCGACGCTTACATCAGCAAGCTCCCCGCACCTGGTCGTGAAGCCGTCGAGCCATTGCGAGGTGCCTGGCGCCGGGAGCGTGAAGTCCGGCGCAAGCGACTCACCGAACGCCTTGACTCGCGCCAGTACCGCGAGTTCGTGGATGACTACCTCGACTTCACCGAATCACCCGGAACGGCCGAACTCAAGCGACCGCTGGGCCGCCCCAGCCTGGTGCGCGACACAGCCGGCTCACGCATCCTGGCGGCCTATGAGCGGGTGCGTGCCTTCGAGACCATCATCAGCTGGGCCGATGTACGAACCCTGCACGCCCTGCGCATCGAGGGCAAACGACTGCGCTACGCGCTGGAGTTCTTCAGCGAGGTCATGCCGGTGACGTCCCGGCAGCTCATCATGCTGGTCACCGAGATGCAGGATCACCTGGGGCTGATGAACGACGCGGTCGTCGCGGCGGCGGCCACACGCGACTGGCTCAACCTCAATGCGCCGATGCTTCCGGCCCGATCACGCGAGGCGGTGGGGCTCTACCTCGATTCGCGGGAGGCTGAGGTGGAGCGCTTGCGGCGCGAATTCCGTCCGTTGTGGCGGCGCATCACCGGGCGCACCTTTCGCAAGGCCCTCGGGACCGCCATCACCCACATCGAGTAGACACTCGCGCGCTGGGGCGGTCAGGCTGATGGGGCGCTTGACTTCGGGGTAGCCTTGGACTGGCGAGCCGACGTGGGCGGCAGTGCCTAGCCGGCCCCTGACTCCGATTTGGAGCCCTGCTCGCCCAGGTCAGGCGCAGCCTCGGACTTCGCTTTCGACTTGGACCTGGACTCGCTTGAGACCGCTTCCTGGCGTTGTTCGGCGGCATCATCTGCCTGCGCGACCTGATCCACGGCTTCGACCTCAGCCAGCTGCGCTCGAATCTCGTCGGCGATGATCGACAGCGCGTCTACCCTCGCCTGCGCTCGGTCGCGCTTGGCCTCGGTGTTTTGCAGCTGATCCTCCGCCTTATGGAGCCGCTTGCGCAACTGCTTGGGTTTGGCAGTACCCGGATCCCGCCGGGCCGAACGCTTCTTCGCCATCCTGGTGTCCCTTTCGTCCCGTCCCTCCATCCGCTGCTCGCTCCCATGGTGTGAGCACCCAGCGTGGGCCGACATTGTGGCAGGGCTCGCAACGTTCACGTAGCGTTAACGAAGGGACAACCCGGCGTTGAGACACGGTCCACAGAGTGTCCACATGCTGAGAAGTGCTCGGGCCCTCAACGCAGCGCGCGTCCTGACCAGTCTGTCCGCGTCCGATATCCGTTCGCTGGAGGCACTCGCACCCGAGCTTGAGATCTACCAGGCCGAGGCTGGGGACCTGGCCAGGAGGGCCCTCGATCTG
This sequence comes from Candidatus Limnocylindrales bacterium, assembly GCA_038251965.1. Classification (GTDB taxonomy): domain Bacteria; phylum Chloroflexota; class Limnocylindria; order Limnocylindrales; family CSP1-4; genus JAFMJV01. Next base: position 26,547 of record JBBSAV010000016.1, on the reverse strand, counting down.
CAACCACGTGTGGTGGTGCTGGCTGATCCTGACCCTGCCCGCGGCCTGCGTACCGTGCAGCTCCTGCGTGCCGCCCATGCCGACGCTCGCATCCTGTTCCTCACCCCTAGCGCCGCTGAACAGGAGCGACTGCTGGCGTTGGAGGCCGGTGTGGACGAGTCGCTGGCGAACACGGTGAAACTCTCCGAGCTGGCCGGAAGGATCCGCCTGCTGCTGCGCCACGCGCGGCCGCCACGGCGCACACGTCTACCCATCGGGGACAGCATGCAACTCGATGTCGAACGACGAGAGCTCCTGCGCGACGGCGACTGGATCCACCTTCGACCCAAGGAGGCCAAGCTGCTTGAGCTGTTCGCCCGGACGCCCGACCAGGTGCATACGCGCGACCACATCCTCGAACGCGTGTGGGGGGCCCACCACGACGGTGATCCCCGCACGGTCGACGTCCACGTGCGCTGGCTGAGAGCCAAGATCGAACCACATCCGCACGACCCCATCTGGCTCGTGACGGTCCGGGGAGTCGGCTACCGTCTGGAGGCCGTGCCGTTAACCAAGCGTTAACGCAGATGCAATGCCTTGTTCATGCGGGGGGACGAACCTGACGCTGAGGGACCCACCAGTGGTGAACCCCGACCATGCACATCAGGAGGATCGTTCGTAGATGCGAACCACTACCCGTCTTAGCGTGGCTGCGGCCAGCGCAGCGCTTCTGACCACGTCGGTGGTCGGTGGTGCATTCGCTCAGGATGTCGAAGGTACCCTCGACGTCCACGGCTCGTCCACCGTCTATCCCATCTCGACGCGTGTCTCCGAGTCGCTCAAGGAGATGAACCCGGGCTTGGCCTACACCGTCGGTGGCGAAGGTTCCGGCGACGGCTTCGCCCAGTTCTTCTGTCCCGGCTCGAGCGACGTGTCCGACGCCTCGCGGCCGATGAAGGACTCCGAGGCTGAGACGTGCGCCAGCAACGGCGTGACCTGGACCGAGTTGAAGATCGGCTATGACGGCATCGCCGTGATGACCAGCCCCCAGAACCCTCTCGAGTGCGTCAACTTCTACGACCTCTACGCCATCTTCGGCCCGGAGTCGAACGACATCTCGACGTTCGAAGACGCCACCAAGTTCGCGCAGGAGCTGGGTTCCACGACCGACCTTGGCAGCGGCCGCATCGCCATCACCGCCCCCGGCACCGAGTCGGGTACCTATGACACCTTCGGCGAACTCGTCATGGCGCCAACCATGAAGGAGCGCGGCTTCGAGAGCGAGAGCGACACGCGTGATCCGGTCCCACCCTACTGGGTCGGTGCCGCCAACGACAACGTCATCATCGAGGGCATCAAGAACGCCCCCGCTCCCAACACCTACGGATTCGTGGGCCTGGCCTACGCAGAACAAGCCGGCGACTCGGTGAAGGTCCTCGCCGTCGACAAGGGCGACGGCAACTGCGTCCTCCCCACGGCCGACACGGTCGCGAGCGCCGAGTACCCCATCAGCCGCCCGCTGTTCATCTACCCCAGCCTCACGAAGATGGAGTCGAACCCGGTCATCGCGCCTTGGGTCGACTACTACCTCTCGGACGAGGGCATCGCGTCGGTGACCGAGGTCGGCTACGTGGCCCTGCCGGAGACCGAACTGCAGCAGACCCGCGACCAGTGGGAAGCTGCCAAGGCGGGTGACGAGTCCGCGATCGACGCTCGCGCCTGGGCCGGCGAGGACGTCGGCGGTCAGTAGCCTCAGCTAACCCTCCACTCTCCCCGGCCGTAGGAGGACCGGGCCCGTGTCCCGGGGCCCGGTCCTCCGGCCGCATCCAAGACCCATCACCGAGCAAAGGAAGCTTCCACGTAGATGGCCAGCTCAAAGCAGGTGCGAATCGAGGATCTGCGGGTCGATCCCCGTCGCGCGCGGACCCAGACGATCCTGCGCCGCCTGTTCTTCCTGTCGGCGCTTCTCGCGGTCTTCATCACCTTGGGCATCATCTGGGCGCTGCTGGTGGATTCGTGGGGCTTCATCACCCAGGTCAACCTGGACCAGCTGTTCAATGGCATCTGGGAGCCGCGGTCCAACCGCTACGACATCCCCACGCTGATCATCGGCACGACGATCATCTCCCTGATCGGCATGCTCCTGGCCGTCCCACTGGGGCTCGGCGCAGCCGTCTTCCTGGCCGAGTACGCGTCACCGCGGGTGCGCGGCATCCTTAAGCCCATCCTTGAGATCCTGGCCGCGATCCCCAGCGTGGTGCTGGGTTTCTTCGCCCTGACCGTGCTGAGTCCCAGCCTCATCTCACCGGTCTGCGACTTCGTGCAGGGGATGCCGCCGCCGATCTTCAACATGGCTGCCGCAGGCGTCGCGGTGGGCATCCTGATCACGCCGCTGGTGGCCAGCATCTCCGAGGACGCGATCTACGCGGTACCGAACTCCTTGCGTGAAGCCTCCGCCGCCCTCGGATCAACGAGGCGCACGACGGTGCTTCGCGTCGTCTTTCCGGCCGCCGTCTCGGGCATCGTGGCGGCCATGATCATCGGTCTCTCTCGCGCCATCGGTGAGACCATGATCGTGTCCATCGCGGCCGGCGGCGTCGGTGGTGGTGCTCGCATCATCGATGCCTGCCTGCCTGGCCAGACGATGACCGCCGCGATGGTGGCGCTGGCGATCGGCTCTGATCAGACCACGACCGGACCGCAGTACTACAGCCTCTTCTTCGTCGGTCTGCTGCTCTTCGCCGCCACGCTCGTGCTGAACCTCATCAGCGAGTCCTACGTGCGTCGCATGCGCGGGAAGGGGGCCATCTAGTGGCCGGCCGACTGGGGACGCTGGGCAGCGGACCGGAGGTCCAGGAATCCGTCCGCCGAGCGCTCGAGGGCACGGGCGTCGACTGGCGCAGCCGTATCTGGGAAGCGTTCCTCGTCTTCTCGCTGGTCGTCTCGTTCGTCTTCCTCGTCTGGCTGATCGCGAGCCAGGTCATCGCGTCGATCCCGGCATGGCAAGCGCGTGGTGTCGTCGACATCCTGACCAGCCCGACCAGCTCGGACCCGGAGAAGGCCGGCATCGGGCAGGGCATCGTGGGGTCGATGATCATGATGTTCATCGTCTCGCTGCTGTCGCTCCCCATCGGCGTGGCCGGCGCTATCTATCTCGAGGAGTACGCGCCGGACAACTTCGCGAGCCGCACGCTCAACACGGTCATCCGTAACCTTGCCGGCGTGCCGGCGGTGGTCTATGGCATCCTGGGCCTGTTCTTCTTCGTCATCGTGGCGGCGCCACTGACCGGGGGGCGCACGGTGATCTCCGGCGGCCTGACCCTCGCCGTACTCGTCCTGCCCATCTCCATCATCGTCACTGCTGAGGCCCTGCGGGCAGTGCCCGCGAGCATCCGCGAGGCCGGCTTCGGCGTGGGCGCCACGCGTTGGGAGGTCATCCGCTCGCACGTCCTGCCGTACGCCGCCCCAGGCATCCTGACGGGCATCATCCTGACGCTGGCTCGGGCCTTCGGCGAGACCGCGCCGCTGCTGCTGGTGGGGGCTGTGGCAGGAGCGTTCGCCACCGCCTCCAACGTCTCGTTCATCGACCAGTTGCTCGGCCCGTACACGTCGATGCCGACCCTCATCTACGACTGGTCGCGCCTGCCGCAGCCGGAATTCCGTTCCCTCACCGCCGCGGCCATCGTGGTGCTGCTGGTCATCATCATCCTGATCAACGCCGTGGCCATCTATCTCCGGAACCGATATGCGAGGAAGTGGTAGACCAGTGACCGAAGTCAAGCAGGAACCGAGTCCCATCGCAGCCAACGTGAAGGCGGACGGCTCCAAGGAGTCTGGCCGTCGCGTGGCGGCGATGCAAAGGATGAAGGTCGCCGTCGGTGGCGGCGACCAGACCGGCGCGGTCGCCAGCGAAAGCGTCTTCGAGGTCAGTAACTTCAATGCCTACTACGGTGACTTTCGAGCGATCAAGGACATCGACATGTCCATTCCCATGAACCGGATCACGGCCTTCATCGGGCCGTCGGGATGCGGGAAGTCCACGTTACTGCGATGCTTCAATCGCATGAACGACCTCGTTCCGATCGCGCACAACAGCGGCAGGATCCTCTACCACGGCGTGGACCTCTACGATGACAAGGTCGATCCGGTCGAGGTTCGCCGCCGCATCGGCATGGTCTTCCAGAAGCCCAACCCGTTCCCCAAGTCGATCCATGAGAACGTCGCCTTCGGAGCCAGGATCTCAGGCTACAAGGGCAACATGGATGAGCTCGTGGAGAGGAGCCTCAGGCGCGCCGCCATCTGGGACGAGGTGAAGGACAAGCTGAAGCAACCAGGCACGGCGCTCTCCGGCGGCCAGCAACAGCGTCTTTGTATCGCCCGGGCCATCGCCGTCGAGCCGGATGTCATCCTCATGGATGAGCCCTGCTCGGCACTGGACCCAGTCGCGACCCTGAAGATCGAAGAGTTGATGTTCGAGCTCCGTGACGAGTTCACCATCCTGATCGTCACGCACAACATGCAGCAGGCGGCACGCGCCTCGGATGAGACGGCATTCCTGACCATGGGCGAGGACCGAGCAGGCTATATGGTCGAGAAGGGGCCGACCAGTGAGATCTTCACGAACCCCAAGAATCGGCTGACCGAAGACTACGTCTCCGGTCGCTTCGGATGAGGAGCAGACGATGACCGACCCGACTGGACGTCAACACGAAGAGGCACCACGAGCCGCTGCCTCCGAGCAGCCGGAAGTGATGCCGACTGACGTCGTGGCTCGACCGTTGGCCGAAGTACCGCGTCCCTATACGCGCGAGGCCATGGACCATCGTGAGCAGGAGATCAAGGATGCCATCCTGCGCATGGGCAGCATGGTCAGCGAACGCCTGCTGGGCGCCATCGATGCGCTCGAGAGGCATGATGCCGAAGCTGCTCTACGCATCATCACCAGCGATGATCAGCTCAACGATGAGCAGGAGACCATCTCGCACCTGGTATCGGAGACGATCATCCGGGACCAACCGGTCGCGCGCGACCTGCGCTTCCTGATGGCCCTCGATCACGTGGCCTACGACCTTGAGCGCATGGGCGATCACGCCTCGTCGGTCGCCAAGCAAGCGCGCAAGCTAGCGCCGCATGCACCCTTGAAGAACAACGTCCGGCTACCCGAGCTGGGCCGACTGGTGGCGCTGCAGGTGCGCGACATCCTGGCCGCCGTCGTCGATGTGGACGAGGCTCGTGCCCGCGAGATCGCTGCCAAGGACGACGCTGTCGATGAGCTCTACCACGCCATCTTTGCCGACACGCTCGAGCTCATGAGAGCGAATGCCGAGAATGTCGATCCAGGCGCGCGCATCCTGTTCGCAGCGCACTACCTCGAACGGACCGGTGACCGTGTCACCAACATCGCGGAGGACATCGTCTTTCTCGCGACCGGCCAGGTCGAGGATCTCAATCCGTGATGAACGGCGGCATCGACGCAGCTGAGGGGCATCACGGCGGTGGCGCGGTCATCCGTGTCCTGTTCGTCTGCACCCACAACTCAGCGCGCTCGATCATGGCCGAGGCGCTGTTGCGCCGCCGCGGTGGCGACCGGTATGAGGCATGCTCGGCCGGCACCGAGCCCGGCGAGGTGAGGCCGTTCACCCTGCGCGTGATCGAAGAAGCCTGCTTGCCCACCGATGGGCTGCGCTCCAAGTCGGTGCAGGAGTTCATCGACCAGCGCTTCGACTACGTCATCACGGTCTGTGACACGGCCCGCCAGAACTGCCCCGTCTTCCCGGGCGAGGGCGAGCGCTTCCACTGGGGCTATCCCGACCCGTCCGAGGCAGTCGGATCCGACCAGGAACGCCTGGAGGCCTTCCGGCGCGTCTTCACCGCCATCAGCCAGCGCATCGACCTGTTCCTGTCGGTCTCCGACGAACGGCAGATGGGGGACGGCGGCTGACCCTCGGCAACGATCTCCGTGGTGCTCCAGGTGCACCATCCACGGGAGGGTCCGATGTGCGAGGCTAGCAGGCATGCCTGAACGATCCCCCGACCGCGACCGCGTGCGTGTCCATCTGTTGCGCCACGCGCATGCCGGCGATGCGTCCGAATGGATCGGTGATGACGACCGGCGTCCACTGACCGCGAAGGGCCGGCACCAGAGCGAACGCCTGGGTGCCTTCCTGGCCGCGCAGGGCGTGCGACCCGACGTCATCGTGTCGAGTCCCAAGACGCGAGCGCGGCAGACCGCTGAGATCGTGGCCTCCAAGCTGGGGATGAGCGTCAAGTTCGATCGGCGCCTTGCCGACGGTTTCGGCAAGCACGAGCTGTGGGCGCTACTGGACGAGACCGGCGCCCGTGAGCCGATGTTCGTGGGCCACGACCCCGACTTCAGCTCGCTGCTGACGTACCTGCTGGATGCGGCCGGCATCTCCCTCAAGAAGGGGTCGCTGGCCAGTGTCGACCTTCAGACCAAGCTTGGCGACGGTGAAGGCGAGCTGCGCTGGCTGGTACCGCCGGAGCTGCTGGGCCGCGAGTAGAATTGTCCACTTTGTGTCCAGATCCTGATTCGTATGAGCGATGAGTTATCATTGTTGACATGCTCCCCACAAAGAACCTCGAATTCGTCGGCACCAAGGAGGCCGCTGAGCTGATCGGCGTGCGGCCCTCCAATTTCGTGCGTGACTGGGCCGCTCGCCCCGACTTCCCCAAGCCAGTCGTGGAGTTGAGACATCGTCGGCTATGGGATCGTGAAGCCGTGCTGGCCTATCGTCGAGAGATGGGGCGACGCCGTGCCGAACGGATCAGTCACCTCGAACTCAGTGAGGATGTGGCCCACTGGTTGCCAGTCATCAAGCGAAGGATCGTCCGGCGCTTTCGGCCCGACCGGATCGTTCTCTTTGGGTCGCAGGCTCGGGGCGACGCCGCCAGCGACAGTGACATCGACGTGCTGGTGGTCGTTCCAGATGATCGTGACCGTGACGGTCTGGTCGAGGCGATCCGCATGGGGTTGACAGACGTTCCCGTTGCGAAGGATGTCTTCGTCACCACGCCGAGTCAGATCGCGAGATATGGTGGTGTCATCGGGACGTTGCTGGAGCCGGCACTTCGGGAGGGGGCAACGATCTATGCCCGATCCTGAGGCAGTCGCGGAGGTCGCCGCCAACTGGTTACGCCGCAGCGAGGTCGACTTGCGGACGGCACAGACCCTGCTCGCGGCCCGTGAGTCCCTGGAGCCGTGGGTGGTCGCGTTCCACGCTCAGCAGTCGGCGGAGAAGTGCGTCAAGGCCGCTCTGATCATCGAGCAGCTCCGCTTCCCGCGCACTCACGAATTGGAGCGGCTAGCGTCACTTCCGCAGACCGACTAGAGATTGCCGGATGTCGAGCGCCTCGCGGGGATGAGTCGGTTCGCCGTCGCTGGCCGGTATCCCGAGGGCGTGGTCGATGTTGGACCGGAGCCTGGCTGGGACGATGCTGATGAGGCGATAGCGACCGCGGCGATCCTCTGCCATGCGGTTCGCGACGGCATTCGAGAGCGCGGGTTTGACCACCTTGGTGAGGCGTGAAGCGGGCTGCTGAAAGACAGACAAGGTCACCACCGACTTCACCACAACGCGATCACCGGGCACAGGCGCTACGGCGCGGGCCGCGGCAGGCTAGGCGAACGGCAGCGAGAAGCTGAAGGTCGAGCCCTGGCCCTCGGTCGACTCCAACCAGATGCGTCCGCCGTGGGCCTCGGCGATGTGTCGCGCGATGGCGAGACCAAGGCCGGTGCCGCCGAGGCCACGCAGGCGAGCGCGATCGACCTTGTAGAAGCGTTCGAAGACCCGGGCCTGGTCCTTGGCCGGGATGCCCACACCGTGGTCAGAAACGGAGATGACGACACCGTCGGGATGCTCGTCGGTAGTGACCGTGACGGACCCGCCGTCGGGTGAGAACTTGATGGCGTTGTGCAGCAGGTTCATCAGCAGCTGGTCGAGGCGCTCTTCGTCCCCACGGACAGGCGGGAGGTCATCAGGGATGAGTTCCACCAGAACGACGCCCTGGCGTTCGGCGAACGTCCGCAGCCGGTACATCGTGGCTGAGACCAATGGGGCGAGGAGGATCTCGTCATGCCGCACCTGCGTGGTCGCCTGCTCGATGCGGGACAGATCCAGCAGCTCGTTGATCATCTGCACCAGGTGGCCGGTCTCGATGTCGATCGTGGCCACACGGTCGCGGACACGCATCGACACTTCTTCATCGTCGAGATCGTCCAGCAGCATCTCGGTCAGGAGGCGGATGTTGGCCAGTGGGGTTCGCAGCTCGTGGCTGAGGTTGTCGATGAATTCGGTGCGTATCCGGCGGAGGTGCTGAAGTTCGGAGATATTCTCGATGAGCACCCAGGCACCCCCGCCAGACGCTGGGCGGGCCTGGACACTGATGCTCGTCCGGTCGGCCCCATCCGACTCGCGGACGCCACCTTCGCCCGCTGCCGCTGTGACCACCAACTCTTCGAGCCGATGGTCGAGGAAGGCTTCCATGAGCGACTTGCCCAGCAGTGAGCCGGGACGGCGCTCGAGTGTGTGGTGTGCCGCTCGATTCGCCGTCCGCACCCGCAGGGCGCCGTCGAACCGAATCAGCCCGATTGAGGCGTGATCGACGACGAGGGCGAACTCGGCCTCGCTGATGGTGGGCGGGTGCTCCTGGGGCATGGACCTAGGATAGGCGGCTCGCAGGAGTCGATCCCCCATCGGCGATGCGAGCTTCCGAGGACGCGCGACCCAAGTCCTCCACGAGGGCGTCGAAGCTGGTCGGTGAGGCGGCGGATCCGGCGTGCCCTGACCCGCCTGAGGCTCAATTGGCAGCTCGTTCGCAGAGAGTGCGCCAGCCACGAAGCTCCTTTCCCGCCTCAAGCTCGAGCCAGCGGGTCAGATAGGCGACTTCCACGGCCGAGTCGGCGAACTGGCCGGCGGCGAGTGTGGTCGGGTAGGCCACCCCGGCGGCGATGTGGCAGCTCTCTCGGGGAGCCCGTGCGGGTGGCGCCAGGAACGCTGGAGAAGCCAGGCGCCGCAACGTAGACGCCTGGCTGGGTCGGGGATAGGCGATCGGCTGTCCGTAACGGTCGTGGTCACTCACGACAGCATCCGCGTGTGGCGTCATCGGCGCGTCATCGGCGTGTGAACATCGTGTTATCGATGGGCGTACCCTCGTGGCAGCCAGACGGTCCCCCCTCGGCCGGCCCGACCACGGGCCGGTGTTCTGTGTGCCATAGGTAGTCCCGCGTGCTCGATGGCCTGACGCTGTCGCTCCTGCTCATCATCGTCCTGGCCGTCCTGTTCGACTACATCAACGGCTTCCACGACTCGGCCAACGCCATCGCCACCTCCGTGGCAACGCAGGCGCTGCGCCCCCGGACCGCGGTGATGATGGCCGCCACCATGAACTTCGCCGGCGCCTTCGCCGGAACAGCCGTGGCCACGACCATCGGCGCCGGACTGGTCGATACCGAAACGACCACCGAGGCGGTCATCATCGCGGCGTTGACAGGCGCCATCGCCTGGAACCTCTTCACCTGGTGGTTCGGTATCCCCAGCTCCTCGTCGCACGCACTGATCGGCGGATTGCTCGGCGCCACCATCGTGGCCGCGGGCTTTGGTGCGCTGAACATCAACGGCATCATCAGCAAGGTCATCGTGCCCATGTTCTCCTCGCCCCTCGTCGGTTTCGTGCTGGGTCTCCTGGTCATGGTCCTGCTGGCACGACTGTTCTTCCGCGCGCCACGCCGGCCGACCTCGCGCCTGTTCCGCAAGCTGCAGGTCCTCTCAGCCGGTTTCATGGCCTTCGCCCACGGCTCCAACGACGCGCAGAAGACCATGGGCATCGTCACGCTGGCGCTCTTCACCGCGGGCATGATCGATGACATCAAGGTGCCTGTCTGGGTCATCATCATGGCCGCGTCCGCCATGTCCCTGGGGACCGCGGCCGGCGGCTGGCGTATCATGAAGACGATGGGTCAACGCGTGGTGGATCTGGAGCCGGTGCACGGCTTCGCTGCCGAGACCAGCGCCGCCACCGTGCTGGTCGTGACCGCCTCCTTGGGTATGCCCGTCTCCACGACACATGTCATCTCCAGCGCCATCACCGGCGTCGGCACCAGCAAGGGCACGCGCCACGTGCGCTGGGGTGTCGCGCGTACTATCGTGACCGCCTGGTTCATCACCATCCCCGCAGCCGGCCTGATGGGCGCCGCCACCTGGCTGGTCATCAGTCGTCTCGGCGTGAGCTGAACGGAGGATCCCGATCGATGGTCTCGCTGCGCTTGATGCCGCGCGATGTGAAGTTCTTCGATCTTCTTGTCGCCGACGGTGAGAATCTGCTCAAGGCAGCCGGGGAGCTGCACGGGCTGATGCAAGCCTATGACGACATCGACGCCCGCATCGGGCGCATCCAGGAGCTCGAGCATGCCGGTGACGAGATCGGCGACGAGATCGGCCTGCGGCTCGATGATGCGTTCATCACGCCCATCGATCGCGAGGACATCCATGAGCTGGCGCGGCGCATGGATGACGTGGTCGATGGGATCCAGGAGACCGCGGAGGCGATGCAGATCTACGTCGTCCAGACACCGACCGAGGAAGCACAGCGGCTCGCAGCCATCCTCGAAGAGCAGGCCGTGGAGCTGGACGCCGCCCTGCGCAAGCTCGAGTCGATGAAGGGCCTGGGCGAGCATCTACGACGTGTGCACGTCCTTGAGAACGAGGCCGACGGACTGTCGCGATCGGCCATCGGCCGACTCTTCCGCGAATCACACGATCCACTCGACGTCATCAAGTGGCGTGACATCTATGGATCACTGGAGGAAGCGATCGACGCCGCTGAGGACGTCTCCGAGATCATCCAGCGCATCGTCCACAAGGGCAACTAAGTCAGCGCATCCATCACTCGCGCGGCAAGAGCCCCGGCGGATCGGCCTTCTTCTTTCGCCGTGAGCGGCGGCGACGCTCGGCCAGCCCCAGCGACACCAGCATCAGCTCGTTGACGCGCCGCTCGAATTCGGGCACGGTGGCCTCGGGGACGGTCACGCATACCTCGCGCAGCGCCGTCTCCAGCTGGTACCAAAGGTCGCCTTTGCGGACCTCGTAGAGCGGGTAGCGCGAGTTGATGACCACGCGGCGCACGCCATCCTCGACCACCATCGCGCTTCGCAACCGCGGGTCGAGCGAGCGGATGACGACCTCGCCGACGCCGGTCCGGCGACCGGGACCACGTCCGCCGGTGCGGATGGGCGGCTCGCTGGGCTCTGCTGCGGCGTTCTCGGCGTCCTCGCGGGCGGTGTCGCCCGTCGACTCTTCATCCTCGGCGGGCTCGGTCGCGTAGCTCTCCATCGTCAACTGACCCTCGACGCCGCTACCCGGGCCCGACCCGATCTCGCTCTCGAACAGCTTGCCCGACTCAAGGAGTCGCAACGCGCGGGCCAGGATACGGCGGACCTGATCGGCCGTGCGCAGGGCTTGCGGACTGGCCGAGACGGCTTCCTCGCGAGTCAATCGCCGGATCACCGGGGCCAGCAGACGGCGCATGCGCGCCTCGACCGCCTCCCACTCGGGACTACCGCGCTCGATGTCGCTCTTGTTGAGCGTGACCGCCACATGCGGCAACTCCACCTCGCCGACGAGCCGATTGAGCCCCGGATGCACCGCTGGACCGGGGTGGCCGAACCACTCGGGTGCACCCACCAGGCGGCCCAGATGGTACAGGCGCACACCGGCCTCGATGCTGGCCGGTGGTGGATCCGCGAGCAGTCCGTGCCAGCCACGCACCAGCCTGCCGCCGGCGCGGACCGCGAACTCGCGGCGGTCCTCGAGGGGCCACTCGACAGGCACGACCGGAGCGCGGTCGATGCGCATCACCACATCGCCCCCGGCAAGCAGCGGCCGGTAGACATCTCCCAGTCGGGTCCGCACGCGGCGAGCGTCGAGCTTGCGGTCGACGGCACCGATCTCGATACGCACATAGCCAAGCTCACGATCGGATGGCTTGGGAACCTCGGTCAGCTCATAGCTGCGCAACTTGCTGCGGTCGCGGTAGTCATCATCGACGAACCCGTAGGCGACCGCATCGCCGGCTGGCGAAGCACTGATGGAGAACCGTCCTCCGAGGTGGCCGATGGCCGCCTTGCCGCCCTGTCCATACCGGCCGATGCGCTCGCCCGCACGCTTGCTCGAACCACCCCAGCGCAGGTACTCGCGCTCCAGCTCTCGCGGACCCATGCCGTCCCCACCGACGATGGTCAGGCTGACCGTGCCGGGACGGAGGGCGAGGTCGATCTCAAGCGTTCGTCCGGCGACGCGCGAGTCAACGGCATTGTCGATGAGCTCGAGCAGCGCATCGATGGGTGTGCGGTAGTTGGAGAAGAGGGCCGCCGTCAACCGCGGATCGATGCGCTCGCGGACGACGCGCGCCGTCATGCGCGCCCCTCGAGCAGCAGATGCTGCCATCGCAGGCCATGCGGCTCGAAGTGTCGGAAGTCCGCGTCGCACGTGACCCAGGTACAGCCGGCGCCGATGGCAACGGCCGCGTGCTGCGCGTCAGCCACGTGCTTGCCGACGACCCCCGACTCCCGGCAGAGGCGGATGAACGTGCCCAGGTGCGAACCGCCCGGCGAGGCGATACGGCAACGAGGATGGTCGGCCAGCTGCTCCAGGGCCGCCAGGGCAACGGCCAGCGGTGTCGGGTTGGGGTAGATACGCGGGTTGGTGACGATGCGGATGAATCCGACGGCGACGAGGGTGCTGAGGCTGAATGGCTCGGGTCCGTCGATGAGCGCCCGCAGCCACACAGCGTATGCCTCATGCCGAACCTCGTCCTCGCGATGGGCATAGACGAGGATATTCACGTCGGGCATCAACACCGGTCAACCCCAGTGGACCTGGTCTTCGCCATCGAGCACCGCGGCGAAGTCGGAGGGGTCGTGGTCCACCGCTATGCCACCGCGCCCGTACGTCACCATGCGGAATGCGGGCGCATCGACGTCCACGTTCGCGAGTGCCTCCCTGAGCGCCTCGTTGACAAGATCGCTGACTGTCAGGTTGCGCTGGGCGGCACGAACCTTGGCCTGGCGAAGGAGATCATCATCCAGAACGAGCGTCGTACGCATACGTGTGAGCATACTGATGCGTCGCCACTCGGTCAAGGAGATGGCGGCAGACGCAGCACGTAGCCCACGCCGCGCACCGTCTGCAGGTAGACCGGCGCGCTGGGATCGTCCTCGATGGCTGAACGCAGCCAGTGCACGTGCACGTCCACCGTACGTGTCTCACCCGCGTAGTCGTAGCCCCACACCTTGTCGAGGAGCTGATCTCGGCTGAAGACCTGACCAGGGTGGCGGGCCAGGAACGCCAGGAGCTCGAAGGCCTTGGGTTTGATCCGTATGACCTCACCCGCCCGCAGCAACCGATGACCGGCGGGGTCGATGATCACATCGCCAAGGGCGATCGATCCAGGCGCCCGGTCCTCATCGGCGGCGCGGTCGTTTCCGGGGAGAGGGCTGTCCAGGCGCCGCAGCTGGATGCGGATGCGCACCATCAGCTCGCGCAGGCTGAAGGGCTTGGTGACGTAGTCGTCCGCACCCAGCTCCAGCCCCACGACCTTGTCGATCTCACCGTCCTTTGCGGTCAGCATGATGATGGGCACCGACGATTCGCGGCGCAGGATGCGGCAGAGCTCGATGCCGGAGACCTCCGGCAGCATCAGGTCCAGCAGGACCAGATCGGGCATTTGTGCGCGAAACCGCTCCAGTGCCTGCCTGCCATCGGCGGCAGTGATGACGTGCAGCCCGTCCTGTTCAAGTGCCTCGGCCAGCGTCTCCCGCAGCGTGGGTTCGTCGTCAACGAGGAGGATGGTACGGGACACGGTCAGTCGAGCCGCCCCACGGGACCCGGCGCACGCATCCACCACTCGGCGAAGTCGCTGCACTTCCCAACGTCATCGAAACGGCAGACGAAGATGTTGCTGTACTCATCGCGAGGCATGCCAGCTTCATCGAGGTAGCGGGTCGAGCCGATGGATACGTGGACCTCAGCCTCGATGGCGAGCGGCTCGTAGGCTGCCTCCCACGACCCCGGCTCATCCTCCTCCGACCAGAACCGGACGATCGCCTCACGGCCTTCGATCGACGTGTGGCCACCGCTGTAGCTGTAGGAGCAGTCGGCGCTGAACAGTTCCCCGATGGCAGCCGCGTCGCGACTGCGCCAGGCCTCGACATAGCGGGCCAGCCAGGACCCGAACTGATCGCGCGACAAGTGCATCATCGATCCTCCCTTGTGTCTTGGGTGAGCAGATCGTGCGCCGCTCTGAGGCGCGCGAGCGTGGTGTCGTAACCGATCGCGGCCATGACATCGAACAGCGGCGGGGTGGCGGTGCGGCCCGTGACCGCCACGCGGACAGTCATGAACAGATCGCCCACTTTCCAGCCTCGACCCTCGCACAGCACCCGCATGGGCGGTTCCAGGTCGTCCCCGTCGAAGCGCTCAGGTCCCGCTGCCTCGATGAGGCGCCGGACTTCGGCCAGACCAGTCACGGTCGTGGCTGCATCCCAGCGCTTGGGCACCAACTGCGAGGCGTCGATGTCAAGGTCGTCGATGAAGACGAAGTCAAGCATCGGTCCGATGGCATCGAGACGGGGCAGACGCTCCACCACCATCGGTACCAGTGGCGCGAGCCTCTCCAGCGTCGGCGTGCGAACCCGGTGCCCGTCCTGCGCGGCGACCGCCAACGAACGCTTCAGGAACGGAAGAGCCCGCTCGGCCAGCACGTGCGGCGTCAAGCGGCGGATCCACTGGCCGTTGAGCCAATCGAGCCGCTCCACGTCGAAGATGGCGCCGGACGGCTGCACCCGGTCAAGGTCGAAGCGCGCTTCGAGATCGGCGAGACTGAAGAGGTCCTCATCGTCACCACTGCTCCAGCCCAGTAGCGCCAGGTGGTTGACGACAGCTTCAGGTATGTAGCCTTGCTCACGATATGCTGCCACTGCCGTCTGGCTCTTGCGTTTGCTCATCTTGGAGCGGTCGGGGTTGAGGATGAGCGGAAGATGCGCGAAGATCGGCGGCTGGGCACCGAACGCGTGGAACAGCAGCACGTGCTTGGGCGTGTTCGAGAGGTGGTCCTCACCGCGGATCACGTGGCTGATCCGCATGGCGATGTCATCGATGACGACCACGAAGTGGTAGAGCGGCGAGCCATCCGAGCGGGCGATGACCAGGTCGCCGCCGAGCTGGCTGGTATCGATGCTGACGTGTCCACGAACCAGATCGTCGAACTCGACAGCGCCTTCGCCGATGCGAAAGCGGATCACCGATGGGCGACCCTCCGCTCGGCGAGCCTCTCGCTCGTCCTCGGAGAGATGTGCACAACGGCCGCTGTATCCGGAGATGCCGGGGTTGGCGGCACGGTCTGCCTCGCGCTCTTGGGCGCTGCAGAAGCAGGGGTAGGCCATGTCCTCTGCCAGCAGCCGTTCGATGGCTGCCGCGTAGCGGTCGCCGCGTTCCGATTGGCGATACGGACCGAAGTCACCGCGAGCGGGCCCACTATCGACTCCTGGACCTTCATCCCAATCGATGCCCAGCCAGTGCAGGCCGTCGAGGATGTCCTGCTCGTGCTCGACCGTCGAACGTGCCTGGTCGGTGTCCTCGAGACGCAACACGAAGGTGCCACCGGTGCGCCGCGCGAACAGGTAGTTGAACAGCGCGGTCCGGGCGGTGCCGATGTGCAGTGGCCCGGTCGGGCTGGGTGCGATACGGCAGCGAGTCGTCATCGTGTCCGGTTCTCCTCTTCCTCTTCTGCCGCCACCTTGCGAGCCTCAGCTCCGGTCACGACCTGCGTGCCACGATATCGCCACACGCCGCGAGAGGGAAGGTCATCTGTACCACGACGGAAGTGTCGGCGAGCCGCGGATGACCAGGCAGCGCCACTGGAGCGGCTGAAGACATCGAAGTCAGCATCTGCCTCCTCGGGGGTCGGCGCCGTCGCCTCGGCGCTCTTGGGCGCGGGCTCAAGCTCGGGCTCTGGCGGGGGCTCTGCCGCCGCGTCGCGCCGGGCTCCGGGCCGGTAGTCCTCCCACCACGGCACGCGCTCAGCGGTCGGGGCACCGTCGCGTTGACGTGGGCCGCGACCACGTGCACCGCGATCTGTAGGCCGCGAGACTGAAGAACGTGGCGGTCTCGCGGGCTGTCGTGGACGGGTCGGCCTTCCCATCACCGGGCCTGGCGCATGCCGGCGATCCCACTCGCGGCGACGTAGTGGATCTGACAGCACCTGATACGCCTCCTGCACCGCGAGGAAGCGCTGCGCATCGCCGCTCGCACCATCAGGGTGATAGAGCTTGGCCAAGCGGCGGTGCGCTGTCTTGACCCCCTCTAGATCGGCACCGCGCAGGATACCGAGGATGCGATACGGGTCGCTGGTCGGCTTCATTCTGGCCGTCTTCGTCCTCGTCGTCTGGGCGGCTAACTCGCGCCGTCCACGGATGCCAGCTCGAAACGTGGCAGCGCCGTCGCGGCGACTCCCCTTCCCGGCGCAGTCACCGCTGGATGGTGGTATCCGGCGACGGCACGCAGGTCGCGATCATCGAGCACACCGATCTGAGCCAGCACCTCCACCGACGTGGCCGTGATGGCGCGGCGGGACATGTCACCGTCCTCGATCTTGATGGCGATGCCGGAGGCCGCGGCGCCGCTCCCCGCGACCAGGCCCATGGCGCGCATGCCGTCGGCGCCGGCCTTGGCCAGCAAGCGACCCGGTCGGCGCCGCATCAACTCCGTGTCGAGGTTGTCGTAGGTGCCGCCGACCATGTCCGGAGCGCCCATCATGGCGTCGCACACGCGCTTCAGCGCCGGCGCCGACGCCGCTCGCGGTCCGGCTGCAGCGGGTCCCTCAGGGTCGGCCAGCAGCAGGTAGGCACGGGCCAGCTCCAGCAGCGTGACCTCGTAGGTCAGCAGGCCGCAGTTGTCCGTGGCGACCTTGAGCGTGTCGAGCTTGCGGCCGAAGAGACGGGCCACGGTCTCGCGAACCGCCACCTGGCTGGGGTGCTTGGGATCGGCATAGCCCTCGACGGACCAGCCGGCATAGGCGCTCATCAGGATGGACGCCGCGTGGAAGCCGGAGCAGCCGTGGCGGATGGGGCCGGGGGTCTCGCCGTCACGAGCCAATCGAGCGGCGGTGAGGGCATCACTGGGGGCACCGTCGGTACCGCACCGCAGCAGCGCTTGGGTGACACTGGCACGGCGGAAGATGCCCTGCAGCGTGCGCACGTGCTTGTCCTCGCCGGTGTGCGACCCACACATGATGGCGAGTTCGGACGGGGTCAACGCCAGGTCGTCGGCAGCCCCCGATTCGATGAGTGCGACGACGCCGAACGGCTTCACCGTCGATCGCAGCATCACGTCCGTGCTCGGCGCACCCACCGTCCGGATGACCCTGCCGCTCGCATCGAGCTGCACGATGTGGCCACGGTGGCGGCTCTCGATGGTGCTCCCGCGGTGGACTTCGACCAGTACCGGCGGCGGTGCGCCCTTGCGGGTTCGGGTGGAGCGCTTGCGATCGTGGGCTCGCCGAGCCTCGGGCTGCCCGGTGACCTCGGGAGCGCCAGGCTCGTGAGCAGGCACATCGACGGGGAACGCAGGGATGGAAGGATGCTCTGGCACGAAGCGATGGTATCGCGCGCGGAGCGGGCCGGTGCTGCGCGTCCCTGACCGACGAACGCCGGGGGCTCTAGAATCAGTACTCGCCATCCCGTCGTACCTTCGGAGGCGTTCGTGCCCGACCAGCCCGACCAGCCCAATCAGCCCAACCTGTTCATCTCCAGGCATCCTGCCGTGCTGCACAAGCTGGCGCTCTTGCGAGATGTGGCTACCGAGCCCAAGAAGTTCCGCGAGCTGGTCCGTGAGATCAGCTGGCTGGTGGGTTACGAGGCCCTTGCCGACGCGCGCCTCGATGAGATCGAGGTGCAGACACCGCTTGAGGTGACCACCGGTCACGAGCTCGCGGAGCGCCTGGGTCTGGTCCCGATCCTGCGCGCGGGACTGGGCATGGTCGATGCGTTCCTGGAGCTGTTTCCGACCGCACAGGTGTGGCACCTGGGCCTCTTCCGTGACGAACGGACGCTACGCCCGGTGGAGTACTACAACAAGCTGCCCGACCGGACCACGGTCGATACCTGCCTCATCCTCGACCCTATGTTGGCCACGGGCGGCTCCGCCACCGCTGCCATCGAGGTGCTCAAGGAGTGGGGCGCGACACGCATCAAGCTGGTCAACCTCATCGCCGCACCTGAGGGCGTGGCGGCGGTCGCGGAGGCGCATCCGGACGTGCCCATCTACTGCGCCGCGCTCGACCGCCAGCTCAATGAGAAGGGCTACATCGAGCCGGGCCTCGGAGACGCCGGCGACCGCCAGTTCGGCACCGGGCTGTAGCCGCGTCCCGCGCGCTTCAGGACACGCGTGTTTCCTCGCCCCGCACCCACCGCCTGATGCCTGACGACGAACGTGCGGTGCTGTTGTGCATCACCCCGGCACCGGCCATCGACCGAACCGCGCATGTGGCGCGTATCGAGCACGGCGAAGTGCTGCGGCCGCTGGAGCTGGTGGCACTGCCCGGAGGCAAGGGTGTCAACGCCGCTCGGGCCGCGGTGCGCCTGGGTGGGCAGGTCATCACGACCGGCATCGCCGGTGGTCACGCCGGCCGTTGGATCGTCGAAGCGCTGGCGTCGGAAGGGCTGTCGCCGCACTGGTCAACGGCTACGGCCGAGTCGCGAACGACCTACGTGACCGTCGATGCCAGCGGTGATTCGGTCCTCGTCTACGAACCTCCGGGGCCGGCCAGCGAGGAGGAGTTCGAGACCTTCCTGCGACTGCTGGAGGAAGAGCTGCTGCCGCGGTCGGCTCGCGCCATCGTGGCCGGCAGCATCCCCGCCGGGATCGACGCCCGCGGGCACGCGGCCATCGTGGAAGTCTGTCGGCGCGCCGGCTGCCCGCTGCTGGTGGATGCCTCCGGAGGTGGCCTGCTGGCGGCCCTCCGCGCCGGTCCCGATGTGGTCAAGATCGGCCGTCTCGAGGCGATCGAGGCGGGGCTCGTCGATGGCCATGCCACGGCGGCTGAGGCGGCCGCGACGCTGGTCGATCGAGGTGCGCGGCTGGCCGTGGTCACCTATGGTGCCCGTGAGGTGGCGGCGGCTGATGTGACACGCGCGTGGAGCGCCAGCGTGCCCCGACTCAGCGTGGTGAATGCTGTCGGCTCGGGCGATTCGTTCAACGCCGCGCTCTCGTTGGCCCTCATGGCTGGCGCCTCGATGGAAGCGGCACTAGCGAGCGGTGTGGCGGCGGGTTCCGCCAATGCGCTTGCGCTGGGTGCCGGCATGCCCGACGCTACGGTGGCGCACGGGCTGGAGGCCCAAGTCAAGGTCACCACGACGAGGAGGTAGGGCATGGATCGACTGCGGGGCCGGAAGATCATCGTGACCGGCGCCACCGGCATCGCGGCAGCCTCCGCCCGACGATTCGCGGTCGAAGGCGCGCAGGTGATGCTCATCTCGCGCACCGAGTCGAACTGCCGCAACCTTGTCGAGGACATCACCACGAACGGCGGTTCGGCCGACTTCGTGACCGCCGACCTGACCGAGACGGCTGCCGCCCAAGAGGCCGTCCAGAACGCCATCGCCATGCTCGGGCGCGTCGACGGGCTCTTCAACGTAGCCGGCGGCTCCGGGCGACGGCTTGGGGACGGTCCCTTGCATGAGC
This sequence comes from Candidatus Limnocylindrales bacterium, assembly GCA_038251965.1. Lineage (GTDB taxonomy): Bacteria > Chloroflexota > Limnocylindria > Limnocylindrales > CSP1-4 > JAFMJV01. The sequence goes on along the minus strand of JBBSAV010000016.1, from coordinate 6,814 downwards.
TGACACCGGAGGCCTACGAGGCCACCATGCGGCTCAACGCCACCACCCATGTGACGGTCAGCGCACCCGTGCTGCGAGCGATGCTGGCCCAGGCGCCCGATGCGAACGGCCAGCGTGGGTCCATCGTGAACATGGGCTCCGTGCTGGCCACCCGCCCGGTGCCGGAACTCTTCGCCACGCACGCATACGCCACGGCCAAGGGCGCGATCGCAGCATTGACGACCACATCGGCCGCCTACTACGCGCCGCGCGGGATCCGCATCAACATGGTGGCACCGGCGTTGACGACCTCGCGCATGTCCGAGCGCGCCGCAGCCGACGAGGCCACGCAGGCGTTCTCCAGACGCAAGCAGCCGCTGTCGAACGGCTTCATCCCGGCCGAAGACGTGGCCGATGCCGCGGTGTACCTTCTCTCGGCTGAGTCGCGCGCGGTCACGGGGCAGACCATCACCGTCGATGGCGGCTGGTCCGTCCTTGACATCGGCTGACGGCTAGTTCCTCCCGAAGAGCATCCCGAATCCAGGAGCCCTCCGGACCCTCGCCACTCCCACACTCGCCAGTTCCAAACTCGCCACCCCAACGGAGACGCAGATGCCCGAACACTTCCGCCCACAGCCCCTGACCACCTCGGTCTGCGGATCCCATGCGCATCCCGGCTGGCTGGAGCTGGCCGTTGCCGCGGCCGGCCGTGGTGAGCTGGGTCCGCGCGACATCCACGAGGTGCAGGACGACGCGGTCGACACGGCACTGCGCGACCAGGAGGACGCCGGCGTCGATGTCGTCAGCGAAGGTGAGATGCGGCGCGTGGGCTTCTTCACGGCCGAGTTCTACCGCCATCTCACCGGGGTCTCGGCACTCGCCTCGGAGCGTCGGCTAGGCCCAGCCGGCCACGACCAGCAGCATCGTTTCACGGTCCAGGACGAGATCGCCGCGCCCGACGGACTGGGCGTGGTGGAGGAGTTCGAGTACGCACGCGGACGCACGACGCGACCCATCAAGGTCACCATCCCAGGCCCCTTCACGCTGTCTGGTCGCCTGAGCTACGGTCGTGGTGAGGTCTATCCCGACCGCATCGCCGCCGCCCGCGCGTTCGTGCCCATCCTCGCTGCTGAGCTGGAGCGGCTGGCCGATGCCGGCGCCACCTACATCCAGCTTGACGAGCCCTCCCCCGCCATCCATCCGGAAGCGTCTGGTGAGTTCGCGGCGCTCTTCAACGATGCGGTCGCCGGCATCAAGGAGCGTGTCTTCCTTGCCGCGCACCTCTGCTTCGGCAACTTCTTCGGCCGGCCGCTCTCGAAGCGTGTCTATCGACCGGTACTGGAGCAGGCGTTGGCCTTCGACGTGCGCGAGTTCGTGCTCGAGTTCGCCAATCGCGAGATGGCAGAGCTGGACGTGGCCGCGGACATCACCGCCGCTGGGCGGCATCTCTCGGCCGGCGTGATCGACGTCAAGAACTACTACCTTGAGACGGCCGACGACGTAGCTTGGCGCATCGAGCAGGTGCTGGCGGCCGGCGTGCCCGAGGCGCAACTCTCGATCGTGCCCGACTGCGGCTTCAGCCAGACCGCCCGTTGGGCGGCCAAGCCCAAGCTGGCCGCCATGGTGGCCGGCCGTGACCTCGTCCGGGGCCGCACTCAGGCCTGACCTCGCTCGAGCTCCCGGCAGCCACGTGCGCGTGCCACGTTCCCGTATCATCGATCGCCCAGTCCACGAGGGACGAAAAGGCTGTCGTGAGGTACGAGCGTGATCAGACCCTATCGAGTCGCCTCCATCCTGGTCGCCGCCAGCGTGGTCCTCGGGAGCGGTAGCGTGGTGGCGCAGTCAGGGAGCGATGGGCTCGGCGACCGGGTCGAGGCCCTGTTGGCCCACGTTCCGGAGAGCCATCGCGATGCTTGCCGGCCCGATCTGGGCGACCAGGAGACCACGGTGCTGATGTCCGTTCGCTGCGAACTCCCGTCGGGCATCACGGTCCGCTACAGCCAATTCGATTCGCCTGAGGCGCTGGAGCAGGTATTCGCACGGCGGCTCGAACTCGAGACCATCGCCGCAGGCAGCGGCGATTGCTCGCAGGCGGTCGGGGGCGAGGAAGGCTACGCCATCGGCGGAGAGCCGGCCGGCAGGCTGGTCTGCTACGAGAGCCTCGGGTACGACAGCATCGACTGGACGCACGATGCCACCACGATCTACGGCGAAGCGTTCCTCAAGGGCGACTACGCCGAACTCCACGAATGGTGGGCGACCGCCTCGGGCCCACTCGGCAGCCCAGCCGAATCGTCCGGCAACGGGCTTGGCGCCGCCCTCGACGCCCTGATCGCAGGCGTGCCAGAGGGTCATCGATCGACCTGCTTGCCGTTCGACGGGGGCGGCCCGGAAGACGGCGTCGTGGTCAGCGTCAAGTGCCGCATCTCGCCCGACCTCACGGTCTACTACCATCAGTTGGACTCGCCGGCATCTCTGGCGGCCGCGTACGCTGCGGATGTCGCATCCGCAGGGGTGGACAGCGACACGGGCGATTGTGCCGTGGCAGTACCAGGTGAACAGCCGTACACGATCGGAGAGTCGCCGGCCGGCAGGATCGTCTGCGAATCCTTCTTCGACAGCATCATGCTCTCGTGGACCCATGAGGCCACGACGGTCAGGGCGAGCGCAGTCTCTGATCGTAGCCTCGCTGACACCCGGAGCTGGTGGTTGTCAGAGTCGGGCCCACTGGACTGAGTTTCAGCCGCGAGGGCATCCACGGGGGTCCGATCCAGCACTCGATCGCCGCACCCAGGGCATGACGAAGGGCCGGCCCTCAGAGGACCGGCCCTTGGCCGCTGTGCTGATGTGGCGCGTAGCCTGATCGACTACTCGCCGCCGGGGGTCACCTCGACGTCACCCTTGGTGAAGCCTGCACCGACGAGGTCCACGTCATCACCCAGCAACGCCCAGGCCGCCTCGGTCAGGTCGGTGCGGTAGGCACCCTCACCCGGATCGGCGCTGATGATGCCCGCGTTGGTGGAGATCTCGATGGTCTTGTCCCAGGTGTCAACGGGCATCGCGCCGATGCCCTCCGGTGACGGCCAGATGAGCGGGTTGATCTCGTTCATCATCCAGTTCTGATGGCCGATGCCGAGCGTGGAGCCGGCATCGACTGTGAACTGGACACACTCCTCGGGGTTGTCGCGGCAGTAGGCCCAGCCCTTGTAGGCGCCGGCCAGGAAGCGTGTCGCGATGTCCTCGTTGCCCTCCTCGGCGAGCCAGCTGGCGCGCGCGAAGATGGCGTCCTGGAGCATGGCCGTACCGACCTCGTTGTAGTCGATGACCACGAGGTCTTCGGGCTGGTACAGCTCACCCGTGTCGGGGTTCACCGTCTCGAGCACCTGGGCGTACTCGTTGTAGGTCATGGCCTCGGCGGCATCGATCTCGCGGTTGAGCAGCAGACCCATGTCGAAGGGCTGGATGACCTTCTCGAAGTCCTGGCCCTGCGTCAGCCCGGCCGCCGTCGCGGCCGCGATGACCTCGAACTCGTTGCCGAAGTCCCAGACGCCGATCTTCTTGCCGGCGAAGTCGGCCGGCGATGGCACCGGAGCATCGGCCCACGACACCGAGAGCGTCCCGGAGCGTTGGAAGACCTGCCCGATGTCGACGAGGTCCGACTGTCCTGCATCGACCACGGCCAACGCGCGCGGCACCCAGGTCGTCGTGAACTCGGGACCGTTGGGATCGGACCCCACGACCTGCGGGGCGATATCGGGACCGCCGTCGAGGAGCTCCACGTCGAGACCCTGCTCCTCCCAGAAGCCCAGGGCATCGGCTGCGTAATAGCCTGCGAACTGTGCCTGTGGCACCCACTGGAGCTGCACGCTGACCGGAGTCAGATCCTGTGCGGCGACACTTCCGAATGAAGCCGCTGCCAAGAGCCCTGCGGCACCGAGCGCGGCGCCAACGTTGCGTGTCCTGATCATTCACCCACCTCTGCTGCGGGCTCTCTCCACCACCCGTGGTCGGGTCGATGGGGTGCCCTGCTCTACTTGGACGCGCGAACCATATCGCAGAAACGCTCAGTAATCGAGTGTTTTTTCGGCTCGGGGGTTGTCGGCATCCGGCCACACTGGCATCGCGACCCCACAGGGTCACGGGCGGGGCCTAAGCAGCTTCGTCGTGGATGTGCCAGTACCAGGGGATGACGGCCCGTTCGATGAGCGTCACCGCGAGGTACGAGAGGATGGCCGCCATAGCGCCGATGAGGATGGCCGCCCAGGCCACGGAGAACTGCCCGGCACTGATCTTCTGCAGCACCACCCGACCGAGCACCTGTGAGGTGCCCCCGAAGAACTCGCCCACGATGGCGCCGATGAAGGCCAGCGTGGTGCCGACTTTCAGCGCCGTGAAGAAGAACGGCAGCATGTGGGGCACGCGCAGCTTGCGCATGACGGTCGTTTCGTCGGCGGCATAGGAGCGCATCAGCTCCAGCTTGGCTGGTCCCACCTCGACCAGACCGCGCGTCACGTTGATGACGATGGGAAAGAACACCAGCAGCGCCGCCATCATCATCTTTGACATCGGATTGAGCACGCCGAACCAGTTGTTGAGGATGGGCGCCACCGCGATGATGGGGATGGTGGATGCGCCGATGGCCAACGGCAGCAGGATGTCGCGGGCGATGGCCCAACGCGAGGTCAGGAACCCCACGATGAGCGCCGCGGTCGTCCCGATGGCCAGACCACCCAGCGCCTCGATGATGGTCGCCAGTGCAGAGGCGGAGAGCAGCTCCCACTCAGCCACGATGGCGGCGGCGATCTCGGTCGGCGTGGGGATGGGGCGGAAGAAGCCCTCACTGGTGTAATAGAACTGCCACAGGATGAGACCGCCGATGAAGACGAGGAGCGGCGGCAGGTAGCGGCGCGATGCGCCACCGAGCAGTGGTGAGTTCCTCGAGCGCGATGTGCCACCCGTCGTCGCGGTCATCCGAACGCGCCGTCAGTGCGCGATCTGGCCGCCAAGCCAGCGGCGGCGTGGTCGGGGCGTCCGCGCAGGGCTTCGCGCACCTCGGTGACCAACTCGTAGTAGCGGTCCTGCTCGCGCGTGGCATCGTCGCGCGGGTAGGGCAGGTCGATGTCGATGGTCTCCGCGATGCGCCCGGGTCGTGGGCTCATGACCACCACGCGCGATGAGAGGAACACCGCCTCGGGGATGGAATGGGTGACGAAGATGACGGTGGTGTGGGTCTCGCTCCAGATGCCCAGCAGCTCGGCGTTCAGGTGCTCGCGGGTCATCTCATCGAGGGCACCGAAGGGCTCGTCCATCAGCAGCAACGCGGGCTGCAGCGCCAGTGCCCGGGCGATCGCCACGCGCTGCTGCATGCCGCCCGAGAGCTGATGTGGGTAGTGGTTCATGAAGCCACCCAGCTCGACCAGCTCGAGTTTCTGGCGCACCAGCGCGTCCCGCTCCGCCTTGGGCGTGTTGGTGACCTCCAGCGGCAGGCGCACGTTGGCCTCCACGGTGCGCCAGTCGAAGAGCACCGGCGCCTGGAAGACCATGCCGTAGTCACGATCGAGTCGCGCCTGGTGGGCGGGCTTGCCGTTGACCTCGACCGTGCCCGAAGAGGGTGTGATGAGGTCGCCGACCACGCGTAGCAGGGTGGACTTGCCACAGCCCGACGGGCCGATGAGTGAGACGAACTCCTCCTGTCCGACCTCCAGGTCGATCCCGGTCAACGCCTCCATAGGCTCGCTGTCCTTGACGGGAAATGCCTTCTCGATAGCGCTGAGGCGGACGGCTGGGGTCGCTGTTGGCTCGCTGGTCATGAGGCCCCCTTGGCCGGGTCTGCCGCCGGTCGTTGCTCGCCCTGCGGACGGGCAGCGGCTCGTTGGCGCGTGCTCAGGATCTCCGCGATGCGGACCATGACGAAGAAGAGGATGCCGGTGATGGCGGCGATGAGGATGGTCGCCCAGAGCTTCTCAGGCCCACTGATGTACTGCTGGTTGAAGTTGATGATGGCGCGGCCCAGGCCGTCCTTCACGCCACCAGGCCCCTCACCGATGATGGCGCCGACGATGGCGGCTGCCGCGGCCACCTTCAGCGCGGTGAAGAGGTACGGCACCGACGCCGGCAGGCGGACCTTGCGGTAGATGGACCACTTCGACGCGGCGAAGGAGCGCATCAGCTCCAGCGAGCGGGGATCGGGGGAGCGCAGGCCACGCGCCTGGGAGACGGTGACCGGAAAGAACGTCAGGTAGGTGGCGATGATGACGACCGCTGCTGCGCCACGGCCTGCGGCGGCCACGATGATCGGAGCCAGCGCCACGATGGGGATGGCCTGGCTGGCGATGACGTAGGGCATGAATGCGCGCTCGGACAGGCTCGAGTGCACGAAGATCGATGCCAGCCCGATGCCGATCAGCGCGCCCAGCGTGAAGCCCACCAACGCTAGCTGCAACGTGGAGAAGGCGGCGCCCGCGAGGTACATCAGCAGCGACTGGTCGGAGTTGCGCTGGACCGGCTCGGTGAGGGCGAAGGCGATGTCCCAGGTGTGCGGGAGCTGCACGTCGCCGGCCTGGATGAGGTGGAAGGGTGGCACGTGGTAGTAGTCGAAGCCGCTGCCGAGGACGTTCTCGAACCGCCAGGGGTCGCCGAAGAGCCATTTGAAGAGCTCCCACGCGACGAAGACGACGAGGAAGAAGGCCACGAAGGCGAGGAGCGTGCGCAGCAGCCGGCCAAGGGGCGAGTCCCAGCGACCGACCAGGGCCTCCACGCCACCGCTGGACTGCTTGGCCAGCTCATCGGCGCCACCTTCGACATCCAGCGTGTCCTCGATGGCATCGGCCCGTTC
>JBBSAV010000015.1:0-40151 GCA_038251965.1 Candidatus Limnocylindrales bacterium | reverse complement strand
GTGCGGATGTGGTTGAAGTCGCGATCCATCGCCCCGACGGCATCGGCCATGTGCTCTTCGACTGTCTGGTCCTGAGCGTCACTCATGCGTTCGTCCCTCCATGGATAAGCGTCCCGACCGGCTCGCCGAGCGCGGCCCGACTGATGTTGCCTTCCCGGTTGATATCGAAGACGAGGATGGGCATCTCATTGTCCATGCATAGGCTGACCGCCGTCGAGTCCAATGCGCCGAGACGATTGGCCAGCACATCGGTGTAGGTCAGCTCTTCGTAGCGCACGGCAGCTGGCTCCTTGAGCGGGTCGGCACTGTACACGCCATCGACCTTGGTCGCCTTGAGCAGGATGGCCGCGCCGATCTCCACGGCGCGCAGTGCGGCGGCAGTGTCAGTGGTGAAGTAGGGGTTGCCCGTGCCGGCGGCCAGGATGACCACACGGCCCTTCTGGAGGTGGCGCTCAGCCCGGCGGCGGATGTATGGCTCGGCGACCTCGTTCATGCCGATGGCCGTCATGACCCGCGTCTCGACCCCTGCGGTCTCCATGGCGTCCTGCAGCGCGAGGCCGTTCATCACCGTGGCCAGCATGCCCATGTAGTCGCCGGTGGCCCGGTCCATGCCTCTCGCCGATGCGGCCAGCCCGCGAAAGATGTTGCCGCCACCGACGACGATGGCGACCTCCACACCCGCGTCGCGCGCGATGCGGACCTGCTCCGCGATGAAGACACACTTCTCGGGGTCGACGCCGTACTGGCGTGAGCCGAGCAGGGCCTCACCCGAGAGCTTGAGAAGGATGCGGCCGTAGCGGGCGCCCGTCATAGGCGCCTCGGCCTCTGCGGCTCGCTCCGAGCCATCGGTCACAGCGCTTCCCCGAGCTCGTAGCGGACGAAGCGCCGGACGCGGATGTTCTCACCGATGCGCGCGATGGCGTCGGTGACGAGCTGGCCTACGGTCTGCTCGGTGTCGCGGAACGTCTGCTCGTAGAGCACCACGTCCTTGTACCACTTGTTGAGTTGGCCCTCCACGATCTTGCTGCGGATCTCCTCGGGCTTCTGCAGCGTGGCCTCGTCCGCCAGCAGCTCCGCCTTCTTGGCGTCGAGGTCCGCAGGCGGGATCGACTCGATGGTCACGTACTTCGGCGCCAGACCCACGACCTGCATGGCGATGTCCTTGACCAGCTGCTGGAAGTCCTCGTTGCGGGCGACGAAATCGGTTTCGCTATTGACCTCGATGAGGACACCCAGGCGGCCACCGGCGTGGATGTACGAAGCGACCTGGCCTTCGCGCGCATCGCGTCCGGCCCTGCCGGCGGCCTTGGCTTGGCCCTTCTGCTTGAGGAACTCGATGGCGGCCTCGACGTCGCCATCGGCCTCGGTCAGGGCCTTCTTGCAGTCCATGAAGCCCGCACCGGTGCGGTCGCGGAGGTCCTTGACCTGCGCGGACGTGATCTCAGTTGCCATACTCGTGGCTATCCCTTTCGTTTCTCTGATGCTAGGAGGCAGCCTCTGGCGCGGCCTCGTCCGCCTTGTCGGCTTCGGTTTCGGCAGCCGACTCGTCGGCGTTGGGCTCCTCAGCGTTGGGCTCCTCAGCCTTGGGCTCCTCAGCCTTGGGCTTGGTGGCCTTCTTTGCGGGAGCCTTCCTGGGCTTGGCTGGCTTGGGCTCTTCTGCCTTGGCCGCGACCTCCACCGGGGTGGGAGCCTCCGCTACAGCCGCGGCTGCCAGTTCCGCAGCCGCACCATCGGCCGGGGGCTCTCCCACCGCATCGGCACCTTCGGCGCCGCTGGCGCCGGGCACGGGTGCGGCCGATGCCGCTGGCGTGGCCTCTTCGCCGGGCAGCACGGCGTCATCTTCGTCGGGCTCCGGCGCGAAGCTGTAGGTGCCGCCGGCCGCCACCGCGGCAAGCATCTCGTCGGAGGCGGTCTCCGCATCGCTGACGTCGGTGCCCATGATGGGCTCCTCTGCCGCACGTGTGGCGCGAGCCCCCATGCCCTCGATGGCAGCATCGGCGACGAGCTTGCAGAGCAAGCGGATGGCGCGGATGGCGTCGTCGTTGGCCGGGATGATGTAATCGATCTGGTCGGGATCGACGTTGGTGTCGCCGGTCGCGATGACGGGGATCTCAAGGCGGCGGGCCTCGGTCACGGCGATCTTCTCACGCTGCGGATCGACCACGAAGATGGCACCTGGTAGGCGGCGCATCTTGCGCACGCCGCCCAGCTTGAGCTCCAGCCGAGCCATCTCGTCGGTGAGGCGAGAGGCTTCCTTCTTCGAGAGACGGTCCAGGTCGCCGCTGGCCTGACGCGCTTCCAGCTGGTCGAGCAAGCCCACGCGCTTGCGGATGGTCACGAAGTTGGTGAGCATGCCGCCCAGCCAGCGATGGTTGACGTAGGGCATCTCGGAACGAGAGGCCTCGTCACGAACCGGTTCCTGGGCCTGCTTCTTGGTCCCCACGAAGAGGATGTAATCGCCGTTCGCCACCGTGTCGGTCACGAAGTCAAGGGCGTTCTCAAGGAGCTTGGCCGTCTGGGCCAGGTCGATGATGTGGATGCCGTTGCGCTCCGCGAAGATGAACGGCTTCATCTTGGGATTCCAGCGGCGAGTCTGATGTCCGAAGTGGACACCGGCTTCAAGCAGCTGGCGCATCGAGATGGACGGCATGGGGCGTGGACCTCCTGTGCGGTTGTTCCTCCGCGAGCCTCGTGATCCGCAGACCGGCGACCGACATGGGCCGCGCGGCACCCCTGCGGGGAGCAGCACGCGTGTGTGATACGCAGCGGGCGCTGCGTTGGTACGCCGTGTGAGGCGGACCCGCGGGAGTCTATCACGGAGGGCACCGGCGCCGCCCACGACACCACGATGCGCCGAGCTCACGAAGCGTACGACGCTACGGCGGCGCGAGGCCACGGAGGTGTCCTTCCACCTTCCAATCGGGACCCGAGCGGCGCATCGCCACGAGGTCCACGCGCCACGTCGGCACCGGAGACAGTGCTGGCACGACGGCGGGATACGCGCACCGACGCAAACCCATCGCCGCACGATACAGGCGTGCCACCTTGCGTCCATCCACCGACTCCAGCGCCGACCCGAACCCCCTCCCCGACCGCGAACGAACCTCTACGATGACGACGGTGGCGCGAGCACCCGGCTCCAGCGCGACGATATCGATCTCATCCGGACCGACGCGCATATTGCGCGCCAACACCAGCCAGCCGCTCGCCTCAAGGTACGCGGCCGCAGCCTCCTCCGCGGCGGCGCCGACGGCACCACGAGGGCCAGCTGGTGGTCGGGCGTCGATGCTCACCGGCTGATCCTGGAGCGAGGCACTTCACGGCCGCTTACGCGGCCCTGATCTGCTACATGCCGGCGACTCCAACTCCGAGGCAGGCGTCATCAGGATGCTCCAACCCCAGCGCCAGCTGGTCGCCTTCGAGGATGGCGCGGATGCGCTGGTAGCCCCGACGGTGGTGCGGGCTCAAGCCCAGATCGCGCAGCCCGCTGACGTGGTCTCGCGTGGCGTAACCGGCGTTGTGCTCCCAACCATAGCCTGGGTAGCGAATGGCCAGCCGCGCCATCAGTCGGTCACGCGTGACCTTGGCGATGATCGACGCGCAGGCGATGGCATAGGAGGTGGCGTCGCCCTTGACGATCGCCGTGTAGGGCCCGATGTGCGCTTCCATGCCGCTGATCTTTTGGCCGTCCACGAGGACATGGTCATACGGCGGAAGTCGCCGAAGCGCCCGACGCATAGCCAGGTGTGCGGCATTGCGCACGTTGAGTCGCTCGATCTCGCCGACCGACGCGGCGCCGACACCCCAACCCAGGCTACGGGCCTTGATCTCGTCGACGAGACGTTCACGCTGCCGTGCGCTGAGCATCTTGGAATCGCGGACGCCGGCGATCTTGCGGGTGTGCGGCCTGACCAGCACGGCCGCGGCCATGACCGGGGCGCACAGTGCACCGGTGCCGACCTCGTCGATACCGACGACCAGGCGCAACCCGGCGCTCCAGAGCGCGAACTCGGCCTTCAGGTGGGGCTGACGGTGGGCCACGACAAGGATGCTATCGCGTGTCGGGCATGCCGCGGCCGGGAGGAGCATCAGAAGAAGGAGCGGTCAAGTCCGACCGCGGCGCGAGTCTAGGCGCGGCGCTCGCGCAGTGTGGCAGCCTTGCCGACTCGCTTGCGCAGGAAGTACAGCTGCTTGCGGCGGACGACGCCGTGGCGCACGACCTGGATCTTGTCGATACGCGGCGAGTTGACCTTGAAGGTTCGCTCCACGCCGACGCCGCTGCGCAGGGCGCGTACGGTGATGGAACGGGTGATGCCGCCACCACGCATGCGCATGACCGTGCCCTCGAAGACCTGGATACGCTCACGGGTGCCCTCGACGACCTTGACCGAGACACGCACGGTGTCACCGGGCGCGATCTCTGGCAGGTCGGTTCGGATCTGGTCGGCGACGATCTCGTCGAGAACGGTCACTTGGGTCACTTCCTGGTGTTGGCGCCTCAGCCGCTGTCAGCGGCTGACAGGCGTGGACAGGCACTTGTTGTCGGGGTCGATGATGGAGTATAGCAGGCCAGTCGGGCTTCGCCCTCAGCCCTTGTCGCTTGCTCGATAGCCGTCGTCGTCCACTCGGTCGACCAGGAGGTCGGGCCGATCGCGCCGGGTCCGCACCAGCGCCTGCTCGTGACGCCAGGCATCGACTGCGCCGTGATTGCCGCTCACGAGGATCTCCGGCACCGACTGGCCGCGGAACTCCGGCGGTCGGGTCCACTGCGGGTACTCCAGCAGGCCGTGTGAGAACGACTCCTCTTGGGTCGAAGCTGCATCGATGGCGCCGGGCAGAAGGCGCAGCACCGCGTCGATGACCGCAAGCGCCGCGATCTCTCCCCCCGAGAGGACGAAGTCCCCCACCGAGAGCTCCAGATCGACCAGCGCGCGGACACGATCGTCGATGCCCTCGTAGCGCGGGCAGACGAAGACCAGATGCGCACGCTCGGAAAGGTCCTGGGCACGAGCCTGGCGGAAGGGCTCGCCGCCGGGATCGAGCAGGATCCGAGCGGCATCCGAACCGGCCGGCGCGATCGCGTCCAGGGCGTCGGCCACGGGCTCCGGCCGCAGGACCATGCCGGCACCGCCACCGTAAGGGGTGTCATCGACCGAGCGATGCCTGCCCAGTCCCCAGTCGCGAAGATCGTGAGCGTGCAGCTGCGCGAGACCCCGCGCCAACGCTCGGCCGGGGATCGATTCGGCCAGTGGCCCCGGAAAGACCGAGGGGAAGAGGGTGATGACGTCGATGCGCATCAGCCCTCGACGGTGCCCTGAGGCGGGGTGAGGTCGGCGGATGAATCAGTCGCTGACTGTGGCGCTTCCGGCGGTGACCCCTTGGGCGCGGGATCTTCGGGCGCGGGCGTCGCCGGCGCTTCCGCTGTAGCCGGGTCGGCCGCAGCGACCACCTGAGCAGGCTTCGACCGTCTGGGGCGCTTGCGCGCGGCCTTGCGGTCCTCACGACTGATGCTGTGGCGACGGCGGCGGCGCGGGGGCTCGTCGGGCAGATCGAGCGCCACGGCGTCCACGATCAATCGGCCCGCCGGTGGATCGAGCTCGACGATCACGCCCTGGACCGCGGGCAGCAGCACTTCGCCGCGCTTGCCGCCCTGCACCACGTAGACCTCACCGGTGCCGGCACGGAAGACATCGACGACGCGCCCCAGGGACTCGCCCTCGAGGGTGGTCGCCTCCAGTCCACGGACTTGGTGCCAGTAGTAGCTGCCAGCGGGCAGCGGATCGGTCACCATCGCCTCAAGGTAGTGGTCGCGCAGCGCGTCGACCGACTCGCGTGTCTCTAGTTCGGCGAACTGCATCAGCAGGCCCGACTTGGCGGGGCCGGTCCAGGAGACCGTCAGCGGGTGATCGTCCCCATCGACGAACACGACCGAACCGACGGCGAAGCGCTCGGGGTCGTCGCTCAGGACTTCGACACGGACCGCGCCCCGCAGCCCGTGGAGTCCGCGCACGAGCCCGACGGTGACGCGCTCATCGACGGGCATCGTCACCCCGGGCTAGACGATCTCCAGGGAGATGGACTCGCCATCGCGCGTGGCGACGACCTTCAACAGCGTTCGCAGGGCCTTGGCCACGGAGCCGTTACGGCCGATGACCTTGCCCATGTCATCCTCGGCGACGGTCAGCTCGATGACCTGCACACCGTCTTCCTCGTGGACTTCGACCCTGACCGCGTCGGGATCATCGACCAGGGACTTGGCCACGAAGGTGACCAGCTCGACTGCAGCCATGCTACTTGGCGTCTGGGAGGATGCCGACCCGGCGGAAGAGGCGCTCCACGGTGGCGGAGGGCTTGGCGCCCTGCTCCATCCACTTGACGGCCTTCTCAGCGTCGACGTTGATCTCGACTGGTTCACTGCGCGGGTTGTAGTGACCCAGTGTTTCGATGGAGCGACCATCGCGGGCGTTGCGGCTGTCAGCGACGACGAAGCGGTAGCTGGGCTGCTTGGTCGCGCCGACTCGGGTGAGACGGATTCGGACTGCCAAGGGTTTCGGAGACCTCCTGTGGGGCGAGGGCGTTGCCGCGAGAGATGGGTCGCGCAGACATGAAGACGCCGGGCATCGTCAGACGACGCCCGGCGAATGGTACCTCTTCGGCAGGTTACTGGTTGGCGATGACCGTCATCCGGGCGCGCATGACCTCGTCATCGGCCGTACCGACCGCGATCATGCGGTCAAGACCGGTGGCGTAGGGTGCGATGTCAGCCCACTGTGGGATCATCATCGAGAGCATCGGGTCCAGGGCCGCCAGCAGCGAGCTGATGTTGACGTACATCACGCCGCTGTTGGTGGTGTCACCCGCGAGCGCATCGACGTAGCCGGCACTGGTGCCGAGCGAATCGCCCCCGTCGGCGGCCAGCGCTGACTGCACGAAGTCCCCCAGGCCCAAGAGCAGGTTGCCATCGGCGACCGCGATACTGATGTGGTCACCGAGTGCGATGGGCGGGCCTGACCCGGCCATCATGTCGTCAAGCGGGAGCATGATGTTGGTGACCTCGACGTCACCGACCATTTCGGTCTCGACGCTGATCCCGGTCTCAGCGGGGTCGCCGCCGAACAGACGGAGCAGGCTGACGATGCTGGTCACGCGGTCCTCGGCGACCGCTTGGTCGGAGACTTCAGCGGCCATACCCAGCCAGAGGCCATCAGAGCTGAGGCCGGCACCGACACTGGCATCGACCACGAAGTCAAGGAACTGCGGCAGCGGCACGCCCAGCATGCTGGTGATAGGGCTGTCCTCACCGAACAGCATGTCGAGGTCGGACATGCCACCAAGGGAATCGCCGGGCATGGATCCCGCCCGGGCCGCCATCAGCTCGACGAGGCCGTTCAGCATCGTCTCGACGGTGGTGCCCATCTCGCGAGCTTCGACATACAGTTGCGTATCGGCAGGGAAAAGGTTGGCCAGGTCCGACTCGCCCAGCGGCAGGTCGACGCTCCCCTCCGCGGGCGTGACGATGGCTTCGAGGTTGAGGCGGTCGGCCTCAGCCGCGAGGTACATCACCATGTCCACCGGAAGCAGGGCAGCGAGATCGCCCATGGGCAGATCCACGCCGGTCTGGCTGCCCGCCATCATGCCGGCCATGTCGATGAGCGAACCGAACGACTGCAGGTCCACATAGACCGCACCGAGATGGCCTGCCGGCACACGGGCGAACGCCGTCGAGAAATCGGGGTCGTCGGCCAGACTGGGCGCGTTGCCATCAAGGACATCGATGCCGGCCTTGACCATCTCCGCATCGTTGCTGACCAGCATCCAATCACCGTGGACCGCTGCGCTGGTCGAACCGTCACTCAGGACCGCGGTGTCGTTGACCATCTCCTCGCTGGCAGCCGAGCCAGCCATGGCCGTCAGCATCGAAGTGGCCAGGTCGACGTCCGCCACGGCCAGCCCGATCAGCATGGGCGGATCCCCGGCCCCCCCCATGACCGCCTCGAGGTCGCCGATGGCCAGGCCGATCTCGCCGGTCAGCACATCGCCGACCAGATCGGTATCGGGCGGCAGGGCACCCATCTCAAGGCCGCCGACGGTAAGGCTGGCGAGGACCTCGTCCAGCTTCATGTCGAAGCTGCCGCTGTCGGCAAAGCCGGGGAAGGCGGTCAGCATCTGGGCCAGCATCTCATCCTGGCCAGCAGGCATGTCGATCCGGGCCTCAAGATAGATGGGCGTGTCGGCGGGGACGAACACCGGACCCTGCGACTCGCCTTGGCCACTCTGGGCGAAGACGACGAGTCCAGAGCCGGAGAGGACGAGCGCGAGGGTGGCGACGAGCGCCACGGCCCAGCGCCAGAGGCCTCCGCGACCACGGGTCGGATTGGCTGAAACGACGGACATTGATACCTCCGAGACGTTGAGTTGGGGGTGAACGATGGATCTCAACAGCGTCATTCTCTCACCGCTGCGGCCGACTTCACACTAGGACAGCGGTCCCATCGGCATGCCGGGGAACTTGCCCCCTCTGCCTCGCATCATCTTCATCACGCGTTGCATCTCGCCGAACTGCTTGACCAGGCGATTGACCTCCGGGAGGCTGGTCCCGGAGCCGCGTGCGATGCGCCGACGGCGAGACGCATTCAGGATGCCCGGATCGGCACGTTCCGCGCGCGTCATCGAGCTGATGATAGCCTCCACGTGTGCCAGTTCGCCGCGGTCGATGGCCTGCTGTGCCTGCTTGGCGGCGCCGCCGAGGCCCGGGATCATGTCGATGATGGAGCCCAGCGGGCCCATCTTCTTGACCTGCTGCATCTGCTCAAGGAAGTCGTCGAGCGTGAAAGCGTTCTTCTTGAGCTTCTCAGCCAGCTTCTCGGCTTCCTTGGCGTCATAGGTCTCCTGTGCGCGCTCGACGAGGCTGACCACGTCGCCCATGCCCAGGATGCGGCCGGCGAGTCGATCGGGGTGGAAGACCTCCAGGGCGTCGGTCTTCTCACCGGTGCCCATGAACTTGACAGCCAGGCCGCTGACAGCGGAGATCGAAAGAGCCGCGCCGCCTCGGGCATCACCGTCGATCTTCGTCAGCACCAAGCCACTGACCGGCGTGTTGGCATGGAACGCCTCGGCCACCGAGACCGCCTCCTGCCCGACCATGGCATCGACCACCAGCAACGTCTCCGTGGGGCTGACCGCAGCGTGCACCTCGCGGATCTCACCCATGAGCGCCTCGTCCATCTGCAAGCGGCCGGCGGTGTCCAGGATGACCACGTCGCGGCCGGACCCCCGGGCATGGGCGACGGCCCCGCTGGCGATGTCGACCACACGTGTGCCGGCGGGCGCGCTGTAGACGGGGATATCCAGGCTCTTGCCCAGCGTGATGAGCTGCTCCACCGCGGCCGGCCGATACGGGTCCGCCGCGACCAGCAGCGGCTGGCGGCCCTGGCGCACGATCCAGCGAGCCAGCTTGGCCGACGAGGTGGTCTTGCCCGAGCCCTGCAGGCCGACCATGGCGATGACCGCAGGCGAGCCGTCGAAACGGAACGTGCGGTCTCCGGCGCCAAGGATGGCGGTGAGCTCCTCGTGCACGATCTTGACCACGATCTGGCCGGCATTGACGCTCTCGACGACCTGCGCGCCGATGGCACGCTCCCTGACCCGCCTGACGAAGTCCTTGACGACCTTGTAGTTGACGTCAGCCTCGAGCAGGGCGAGGCGGATCTCGCGCATCGCGACATCGACGTCCTCTTCGGAGACACGGCCGTGGCCACTGAGCCCGGAGAGCGCGAGGCGGAGGCGATCGGAAAGAGCGTCGAACATGCCGGTCAGTCTAGCCGCGCTGGCGTTTTGGCCTCACCACCACACCGACAGCCCTGGGGTCCAGGCATCCGGCGGCGGGCTGATCGCCGCTCAGGAGCCGGCAGACCCATCGAGGGCGAAGAGCGCGGCCACGAAGGCATTGGGGTCGAAATCCCGCAGATCCGTCAGCTTCTCGCCCAGGCCGACGAAGAGCACGGGGACATCCGTGCTGCGCTCGATGGCGAAGGCCACGCCACCCTTGGCTGTGGAGTCCAGCTTGGTCAGCGCGATGGCCGTCAGGCCGGACGAGTCGTTGAAAGCCTTGGCCTGCAGCAACCCGTTCTGGCCGGTGGTGGCGTCGAGCACGAACAACACCTCCGGTCGCGCTTCCGGGATGCGCTTGCCGATGGTGCGCCGGATCTTGGCCAGCTCTTCCATGAGGTTGGCCTTGGTGTGCAACCGTCCGGCAGTGTCGATGATGACGACATCCATCCCGCGCGCCACCGCAGCGTCCATGGCATCGAAAACGACGGCAGAGGGATCGGCACCGGCGGCGTGGGAGATGACGGGCACATCGATGCGCTCGGCCCAGCTGCTGATCTGTTCGATGGCAGCAGCGCGGAACGTGTCGGCGGCGGCCAACAGGACCTTGGCGCCCAGTGACTTGAAACGGTAGGCCAGCTTGGCGATGGTGGTGGTCTTGCCGGTGCCGTTCACGCCGACCACCAGGATGACCGCGGGGATGCCGGGTCCGGGGATGCGCGGCCAGGGCACCGGCTTGCGCTCCGCGAACAGCTGCAGCAGCTCCAGCTGCAGCGCCTTCTGGGGACCCACGTCGGTGCGGGCTCGAGCGCGGTCACAGACCTCGATGGCGAGCTCGGCGCCGAGATCGGCCGAGATGAGCGCCTCTTCGACCTCCTCCCAGGTCTCGTCGGCGGGGTGATCCGAGCCCAGCAGGCTCTTGACACGCTCGGCGAAACCCTGGCGCGTCGGCTTCAGTGCGTTCTGCAGCAGGATGCGGTCGGGTGCCGCGGCTCCGCGCTCGGGCGCCGTCATGCGCGTGCTCCGGCGGCGAGGCGTGGATCGCCTTCGGGCAGATCGGCCAGCTTGAGCGAGATGACACGGCTGACCGCGTCATCGCCGACGGTCACGCCATACAGTGCGTCGGCGGCCTCGATGGTGCCGCGGTTGTGGGTGATGACCACGAACTGGATCTCCTGTGCGAGCGAGCGGAGCGCGGACGAGAAGCGTCCGATGTTGGCCTCGTCGAGTGCCGCATCCACCTCGTCGAGCACGCAGAAGGGTACCGGTCGCACCTCTAGCATGGCCATCAGCAGGGCCACCGCGGTGAGGGCTCGCTCGCCGCCGGAGAGCATGGCCAGCGGCTGACGCTTCTTGCCCGGGGGTCGCGCCGTGATCTCGACGCCGGTGGAGGACAGATCCGATGGGTCGGTCAGCGAGAGCTGCGCCTCGCCACCACCGAAGAGCTGGTGGAAGCGCCGTCCGAAGGCCCCCTTGAGCGCCTCGAATGTCTGGCCGAACTGCTCGGTCATCAGGCTCCCGAGGCGGGCGATGAGCTCACGTGTGTCGCGGATGGCCTTTTCAAGGTCCTCGCGTTGCGCCTCCAGCGACTCCAGACGCCCTCTGACCTCGGCCAGCTCCTGGACAGCGAAGGGGTTGCTGGCGCCAACGTCGTTGAAGCGCCGTCGCAGTGCGGCGATGCGGACCCGCGACGGTGGCTCGGGTGGCTCCGTTTCGTTGGCAGCCCCCTCCCGCCAGGTATCAAGGGCAGCGTCAAGCGCAGCTTCGAGTAGCTCGGGCAGTTCGTCACCGTCGGGGTTCCGCGGTGGTGCGGGCTGGTCGCTCTGGGCCAAGAGCGTCCGCAGGCCATCGTCGCCGATCGACGCCAACTCCACCAGCAGGCCCTCACGAGCGGCATCCACTTGCAGGCGCGCCTCCATCTCGGCGACCTCACTCTGGCGACTTCGCCCCTCGGCCGCCCGTAGTCGTTCACGCGCGGCGCCGGCAGCCGATTCGATGGCCAGCAAGTCGTTGCGCTCGTCACGAGCCCCTGCCACCGAGACCTCGAAGGCCTCGCGTTCACGACGCTGGAGGGACTGTGCCGCGAGCTGCTCGGTGGCCAGGCGTTCGCGTTCGGCGACCAGGTCCGCGTCGCGGCCGCTGAGCGCGACCTCTTCACCATCGAGTTCCTCGAGACGCGCCTCGGCGAGCCCCAGGCCGACCTCGGCACGACGGCGTTCCTCCATGGCGCGATCGCGCACAGCGCGTGTCTCAGCAGCGACGTCCGCCGCAGTATCACGCTCACGACGCAGCGCAGCGGTGCGGGCTTCCAGCGCCTCCAGTGCGGTACGTGCCTCCGGGCTGGCATCCTCCCCGACCTGGCTCTCGTCGAGATCCCTGAGCTCGGCGGAGCGCTGGCGGGCTTCCGCTGCCGCAGCCGACGCCTCATCACGTGCGCGTTCCAGCAGGGCTTCCTGCCAGGCCAGCTCGCGGGCCGCGTTCTCGGCGGCCGAGGCCGCGGTGCGGTCGGCCTCATCGGCCACGCGCCGGGTTCGCCGTGCCGCGTCCAACCGCTCGCGAGCCGACCGGGTCGCCGTATCGGCGGCGGCACGGACATCCTGGGCGCCGGCGGCGCGGGCCGTCGCCCCCGCAAGGTCGGCGAGCGCACGCTCAAGACGCCGATCCACCTCGTCGCGGGTGGCTCGGCGCTCCAACAGGGAGACTCCGGGCGCCGGACGAAGCACACCCAGGTCATCGATGACCAGGCCATCCCGGGTCACGAGGCGCCAGCCGGGCGGCAGGAGCTCCCGAAGCGCGAACGCGTCGTCAAGTCCCGGGACCCACGCGCAACGTGCCAGCAGGCGCGCCGCGTGCGCATCGGGATCGAGTCGCAGTGCCCCCGACAGTGCCCCGCCTCCAGCCGCACTGACCCGCTCCTCGAGCTTGGCCCCGGCGCGGTCACCGCCTCGGCTGCGACCATCTCCGCCGTCGCGCAGGACCAGCACCGACGCGGCGTCGGCGAGGGCGCGCGCGTCGTCAGGGTCGAGCACCAGGCCGGCAAGGATCTCACCCAAGGCAGCTTCGACGGCGAGGCGGAGCTCGGGTTCGACCTCCAGGCCATCGGTGAAGCGCCGGCCGCCTCGCGCCCGTACGCTGCGCAGCAGGGCGTCGTCGGGACCGGACTCCAGCTGCTGGTCGAGCGCCTCGCGACGCGCGCTCAGCCCCCCCTGCTCGGCCCGCAGCCGGCTGAGTGCCTCGTTGGCCGCGGCAGCCTCGGCATCTGCCTCGCTCGCCGCAGTGCGCGCATCGGCAGCTTCCTGCTCGGCAGCTTCTTCCGCCTCATGAGCCTGTGCGCGGGCGCGGGCAGCCGCCTCGGCATGCTCAGCGGTCGTGGCCGCCTTCCCGGTGGAGGCCGCGACCTGCTCCTGTTGCGCCAGGTGCTGACGGTCGGTCTCGGCGGCACGTCGTGCGGCACGCTCGGTGTCACTCGCCAGCCGCCCGCGGGTGGCGCGCGCGACCGCCGTTCGCTCGGCATCAGCGCGACCGGCCTGGCGCAGCTCCTCGGCGTCGCGGTTCGCCTCCGCCAACCGCTGCTCAGCCTGTTCGAGTGCGTCCTCCACAGCGCGGTCGGGCTCCGGGAGTACCGAGGCCATGCGTCGCCGTGCCTCTTCAGCACGCACCGTGGCGGCGGCGCGCTCCGCGACCAGCCGATCTCGTTCGCGAGCCAGCGCCGATGCCTCACTGGCCACGCGTGTCCGTGCCAGTTCGATGTGCTGCACGGTCGCGCCAGCTTCATCAAGGCGTTCGCGCAGTCGCTGCTCCGCGTCGGCGCGCTCCGAGAGCGCGTGTGTCAGGGCGGCGGCCCGTTCCTCCGCATCGCGCAGCGCACCGAGCGCGGCATCAGCGTCACGTCGCGAGGCGGTCAGCGATGCCGCATGACGACTCGACTCGACCTCGGCAGCAGACAGGCGGGCGCGCGCGCCGGCGACCAGTGCCTCCGCCAGCTCCGCCCCGGCCGCCATGCGGGCCTCCTGTTGCTCGGCTTGAGCCGCCAAGCGGCGGGCCTGGGGGCGCAGCTCGGCGAGCACGTCGCGTACGCGCTCCAGGTTGCCCTCAGCCTCGGCCAGCTCGGCCTCGGCGCGCTTCCGGCGTCGCTGGTGCTTGCGGATGCCGGCCGCCTCCTCGAACAAGGGCCGGCGTTCCTCCGGACGCAGCGCCAGCGCCTGGTCGACCATGCCCTGGCCGATGAAGAGGAAGGCGTTGTCGGCGATGTTGGCGTCATCGAGCAACTCGACGAGGTCGCGCAGGCGGATACGCTGGCGGTTGATGAGGTATTCGTTCTCACCGGAGCGAAAGAGGCGCCGCGACAACTCCACCTCAGCGTAGTCGACCGAGAGAAGACGATCTTCGTTGTCGATGACGAGGCTGACATCGGCCATGCCCACGGCACGCCGATTGGCGCTGCCGGCGAAGATGAGGTCCTCCGCGCGGCGGCTGCGCAGGGCGCGACCCTGTTCGCCGAGCGCCCAGCGCAACGCGTCGGCAAGATTGGACTTGCCGCTGCCGTTAGGCCCCACGACCGCGGAGATACCCGGTCCGAACTCGACCACGGTGCGCTCGGCGAAGGACTTGAAGCCGACCATACGCAGCTCCCGCATGCTGGCCAGTCTCATGGCGCCGAGCCACCCGCCGTGACAGTCAGGGCATCGAGCCGTTCGAGCGCCACCTCAGCCGCCCTGGTCTCCGCCTCGCGACGGCTGCGACCCTCGCCGCTGCCGCGTACCTCACCATCGATGGCGACCTCCACCACGAAGTGGCGGTCGTGATCAGGGCCGTCACTGCTGACGATGCGATAGGCCGGAGCTCGGCCGCTATCGGCGAACGCGCGTTCCTGCAGACGGCTCTTGGGCGCTTTGAGGGCATCGATGGGCAGCGCCGCCTCCAGCTCGGGCGCAGCGGCATCGAGGATGAAGCCGCGCACCGCCTCCAATCCCTGGTCGAGGTAGATGGCGGCCACGATCGACTCGAAGAGACCCGCCAGCACCGACGGACGACCGCGCTCACCGGAGTTCTCGGCGCCCTGTCCCAGGACGAGCGCATCACCGATGCCGAGACGACGAGAGATGCGCGCCAGACCATGCGTGGAGACGATCGCGGCGCGGCGCGTGGTGAGCACGCCCTCGGGCTCATCACGATGGCGCTTGAACAACGCCTCCGACATGACCAGGGACAGGACCGCGTCCCCGAGGAACTCGAGCCGCTCATTGGACTCGCTGGTGCCCTCGGGGTGCTCGTTCACATAGCTGCTATGGACGAGCGCTTCGGTCAGGAGTGCGGGGTCGTCGAACCTCAGCCCGAGACGGTCGACCAGTGCGGCGCGGCTCGTGGGCATGGACCCCGGTCGAGGATTACTGGTTGAGGTGCTCGTCGACGTAATCGACAGCGTCCTGGACGGTACGGATCCCCTCCGCGTCCTCATCTGAGATCTCGGTACCGAACTCCTCCTCAAGGCTCATGACGAGCTCGACGAGGTCAAGGGAGTCGGCGTTCAGGTCGTCCACGAACGAGGACTCGGGCTTGACTTCGGCCTCGTCCACACCGAGCTGCTCGACGACGATCTTCTTGAGTCGCTCGTAGGTCGAAGCGGTCACTCTGTTGGTCCCTCCGTATGGGCTGCTAT
The DNA here is from genome assembly GCA_038251965.1 of Candidatus Limnocylindrales bacterium. Taxonomy (GTDB): domain Bacteria; phylum Chloroflexota; class Limnocylindria; order Limnocylindrales; family CSP1-4; genus JAFMJV01. Next base: position 24,664 of record JBBSAV010000015.1, on the reverse strand, counting down.
CACTGGTTCGGTCGCACTCTCCGGAGACCCGTGGGGCGCTGGCCCCGCAGTGGTCCCCTCGTTCTCGGTCGCCTCTTGCGCGACACGGCCGAGCACGCCATTCATGAGCCGCCGGGTGGGCTCGCCGCTGTAGGTCCGAGCAAGCTCGACCCACTCCGATATCGTCACCCGGGCTGGCGTCGTCGGGCAGTGTAGCAGTTCACCCATGCCGCAACGCAGCAAGGCGCGATCGATCCGCGCCAGCTGGACGACCGGGTACGTGGGCGCGACCGCCTCGATGCGTGCGTCGATGCTGTCGCGGTACGCGACCACCGCCGCCACGATGCGCCGAGCGTGCGCGGCGGCACGATCACCCACATCCCCCTCGGCCAGCCGTCGGGTCAGGGCCGTGGTGGCGGTGCGCTGTCCGAATTCGGCCTCGAAGACCGCGGCCAGGGCGACCTGGCGGCCTTCCCGTTCGGGCTCATGCATACCGCCGCTCTTCGTTGGCACCGCCGGGAGGGGGTCAGGCACGATCGGCCACGTCGGTCCGGTCGGCCACGTCGGTCCGCTCGGCCCGGTCGGCTACCAGCGGGTCAGCTGCCACCGGCGATCCATCCGGATGCAGCGCCGCCGCCTTCTTCCTGGCGGTCGACTTATCGACACCCTCGGACGCCAAGGTGGCCATGATGCGTTGCGGGATGTCGGCGCGTGCCGCCGCCGCGGTCGCCTCGACGGCATAGCCGATCATGCGTCGCTTGGCGCTGCCATGGGTGATGAGCACGGTTCCGTTCACGCCCAGTAACGGCGATCCACCCAGCTTCTCGTAGTCGAACCGTTCACGGATACGTCTCACGCCGGGACGCATGAAGAGGTAGCCCAGGGGACCCCATGGTGGGCGCTTGAACTCCGTCCTGAGCATGTCGAAGATGACGGTCGAGAGCCCTTCGAAGAACTTCATCACCACGTTACCGACCGAAGCGTCACAGACGACGACGTCGGCCGCGTGGTGAGGCACGTCACGGCCCTCGACGTTGCCGATGAAATTGAGATGGCCGTCCCGCAGCAGCGCGGTGGCATCCTGCACGCGCGTCTCGCCCTTGCCCTCCTCGCCGCCGATCGAAAGCAGCGCCACGGTCGGGTCCTTGACGCCCAGCACGCGTTGACTGAAGAGCGATCCCATGTGTGCGTACTGGGCCAGGTTGACACCGGTAGAGTCGGTGGTGGCCCCGATGTCAAGCAGCATCAGGGGACCGGTCTGGGTGATCATCTGCACCGCCAGCGCCGGCCGGTCGACACCGGGCAATCGCTTCAGGTTGAAGATGGCGCTCGCGACGCCGGCGCCGGTGTGGCCGGCGGTGACGACGGCATCCGCCCCACCATCTCGCACCAGGCGCATGGCCACGTTGATGCTGGCATCGCGTTTGCGACGGACCGCGACCGCCGGAGCTTCGCCCATGTCCACCAGCTGCGAGGCGTGCACGATGCTGACATGCGAAGGGAGAGGCTCATCGATGAACGGTCTGATGCGGGCCTCGTCGCCGACGAGGATAACCTCCACGTCATCGTGGAGTCGAGCCCAGTCCACCGCGCCACGCACGACCTCCTCGGGCGCGTGATCGCCACCCATGGCATCGACGGCCACACGCGGACGCTCAAGCCGGCCGTCCTGTCGACTCCGGTTGAGGGCTGCGACGTCCATCTCAGGCGGCCCGGGCGGCGTGCTGGAGGATCAGCGTCAGGCGCCCTGCTCGGACGACTTCTTCGCGCGGATCTTGACCGCCTCGCGACCGCCGTACCAGCCGCAGTTGGGGCAGGCGTGATGCGGGCGCTTGGGCTGGTGACAGTGCGAGCACGCCGCCAGGCTCGGGACCGAGAGCGCGTGATGTGAGCGCCGCTCGCGCTTGCGAGTGGTCGAGACACGTCGCTTGGGGACTCCCATGGGTTACCTCTGCTTCTTTGGCTACTGTAGTTGGTCGCGCATCCCGGCCAGGCTGGCCAGGCGCGGGTCGACCTCATTGTTGGGGTGCTGGTGCCCTGGGGCATCGCTCATGTCCGTGCCGCAGTCCTCACACAAACCGGGGCAATCCGGTCGGCAGAGCGGTGCGATGGGCTCGGCAAGGGAGATGGCGTCGCGGATGACCGGCTCCAGATCCAGCTCATGATGGTCGGACAAGCGCAGCACGTCGGCGCCGTCAGACGTATCGACCGGTAAGCCGCTGTCAAGATCGAGCGACGGCAGCGCCTCATCCTCAAGATCGACGGAGACGCGGGAGCGCGCCGGACGAAGGCAACGCGAGCAACCTTCTGCCAGAGTCGTCTCAAGGTGTCCCCGCACCAGGATGCTGCGACCCGAGTTGGTGAGCCGCACCCGACCCACGATCGGCTCCGCCAGCTCCAGCCCGTCGGCCAGGGGCAGTGCCATCAGCGTGATGTCGTGGCTCTCGCTCGTGCCGGGCGCCGAACGCAGCAAGTCGGTGACGTTACAGCTGAGCATGCGTCCGTTCGTCTATCGCAGGCTCCTCGCCGGGCCGGGCCGGGTCACCTCCATCGGCAGGGTAGCGCTCATCGAGGGCAGACAGGCCGCGGCGGATGGACTGCAGTGCCTTGACCACCTCACCCTCGAGCTTCACCAGGACGTTGGCCGCGTAGGCGTCGGCACCCTGTTGGACCTCCAGCGCCTCACCCTTGGCCTCTTCGATGATCTCCTCCGAGCGCACCTCCGCGGCCCGGGTCAGCTCACGCTCCTCGATGAGGAAGGCGGCCTGCTCCTGGGCTCGCGCGATGATGCGTTCAGCCTCGTCCTGGGCACGCTCGACGAGCCGCGACGACTCCTCGTTGATGCGCTTGGCCTGGCGGACCTCTTCGGGCACCGCGACACGCAGCTGCTCGATGAGATCGGTGGCAGCCACCTTGTCGACCATCACGGCGTTGGTGCCGGGCAGGCGGCGACCCTGCTCGACCAGAGCATCGAGTCGCTCGATGAGGAACATGAGGTCTATGACACGGACTCCTGTTGGACAGGCAAGAACGACTGGGCATTGTAGCCCACCTCCCCTGCCCGCCTACTCTAGCGGACCCGTCGAGGACCTCGCAGGGGCGCGCACCTGCTGCCCGCGCAGTCGGCGGGCCACACTGCCGGGGACCATGGCGCTGACGTCGCCATCGAAGGCCGCGATCTCACGCACCAGGCTAGAGCTCAGGTAAGCGTGTTCGATGCCGGTCATGAAGAAGACCGTGTCGAGGTCCGGGGCCAGCTTGCGATTGAGGTGCGCGATGGCCTGCTCGTTCTCGAAGTCCGAGAGGGCTCGCAGTCCGCGCACGATCGACGTCGCACCGCGTGCGTGGGCGAGATCGACGGTCAGGCCCTCGAAGGTGATGACCTCGATCCCGACTGCCGCGGGACCCAGCTCCTCGCTGATGGCGTCGCGGATCATCTCGACACGCTCAGCGGCCTCGAAGCTGGGCGTCTTGCGCGTATTGACCAGCACCGCCACGACCAGACGGTCGAAGACCGCGCTGGCACGGTCGATGATGTCGAGGTGGCCGAAGGTGACGGGATCGAAGGACCCGGGATACACGGCCAGGCGCATCAGGCTCTCCTTGGGCGTACTTCAGGCTCCTGACGATACACGCTCAGGGCGGTCTCACCGAAGCGTCGTTCGCGAAAGCGTACCAACACGCCGCAACGCTCGGGTGGCGGGTCCTTCCAGAAGTGCTTGGCCACCACGACCGCAGCGGCGTCGAGCCAACCGCTGTCGCGCTCGCCGAGACGTGTGAGGGCGGCCAGTAGGTCGGCCGACTGCGGGTAGGGCGGGTCCAGTAACACACAGCCGAAGGGGACCTCGGGGACCGAGGATACGGCCGACAGGAAGGCCAGCACGTCGCGGCGGACCACGCGGGCATCGGCCGCAAGGTCGGTGCGTTCAAGATTGCGGCGGATCACAGCGGCGGCTCGGCCGTCCTTCTCCACCAGCACCGCGGCCGGCGCGCCACGGCTCAGCGCCTCGATGCCGGCAGCGCCGGAGCCGGCGAAGAGATCGAGCATGGGTCGCTCCCAGACATCGGGGCGCTCGGCCTCGATCATCGAGAAGAGTGCCTGCTTGACCTTGTCGCTCAGGGGCCGCGTGCCCGGACCCGGAGCATCGAGCCGCAGCCCACCGGCGCTACCGGTCACCACCCGGCCCGCGTCAGGCACCGACGGCGTCCTCGTCACTACCCTCGCCCGCGGCGATGGCGGCCAGCCAGCCATGTCGGAGCACCTCACCGAAGTCGGCATGCTCCGGCAGCAGGTGCCCCTGCGCATCGAGCATGGACTCGGCCTTCTGCCGGCAACGCAGGGCCAGCTGCTGGTCGGCCTCGTCGGCGAGTCTGGCCAGACGCATGCGAGGCAGGCCGCTCTGGGTCAGTCCCAGCACGTCGCCCTCTCCGCGCAGTCGCCAGTCCTGCTCGGCCAGCACGAAGCCATCATCGGAGTCGTGGATGGCCTTCAGGCGTGCCCGTGCGACGGTGTCCTCGCTCACGTCCCCGACCAGGACGCAGTACGACTGGGCGCTGCCGCGACCCACTCGCCCGCGCAGCTGGTGCAGCTGTGAGAGCCCGAACCGGTCCGCGTCGAGCACGATCATCATGCTGGCCTCAGGCACGTCGACGCCGACCTCGACCACGGTGGTGCCCACCAGCACGTCCAGCTGGCCGTCGCGGAAGCGCGTCATCTGGGCGTCACGCTCGTCGGCGCGCAAACGTCCGTGGACGAGCCCGATGCGAAGCCCCGACAGCTGCGCCCGCAGTCGCTCGGCGACCTCCTCGGCACCGCGGGCCTCGGCATGGCCATCGGCAGCCGGCAGCGAGGGCGGCACGTCGGCCCCTTCGGCCCCATCCTCGCCGTCGTCGGTACCCATGGGGTCGATGTGCGGCACCACCACGAAGGTGCGGTGCCCCGCTGCCGCCTCCTTCTCCACCTGCCGCCACGTGCCCTCCAGATCGCCGGGTGCCTTGACCCCCGTGATGATCCTGGACCGGCCGGCCGGGGCCGAGCGCAGGTCGGAGACATCCAGGTCGGCATACAACACCTGCCCCAAGGTGCGCGGGATCGGTGTGGCCGTCATCAGTAGCACATGGGGCGCCTGGCCCTTGGCGGCAAGCGCCTCGCGCTGCGCCACACCGAACCGGTGCTGCTCATCGACCACCACCAGGTCCAAGCGGGCATAGGAGACCGACTCCTGCAGCAAGGCGTGGGTGCCCACGACGAGCTGCGCCTGCCCCGCGGCGATGGCCTCAAGGGCAGCCTTGCGGCCGGCTCCGCTGAGCGAACCGGTCAGCAGCGTCACCGGCAGTCCCGCATCACTCAGCAGGCCGGCGATCGTCTCTGCCAACTGCCGTGCCAGCAGGTCGGTGGGTGCCAATAGCGCACCTTGGCCGCCGGCCCGGGCCGCCAGCGCCAGCGCGTAGGCCGCTACGGCCGTCTTGCCTGAACCCACGTCACCCTGGATGAGCCGCAGCATGGGCACGCTCTCGCGGAGGTCGTGGCGGATGGCGGTCATGGCCTCGACCTGATCGGTCGTCAGCTCCACCTCGCGCCCGACCCGACGCACCAGCCCGGCGCGGATGGCGGCGCGGATGGCCTTCTCTTCCACTGCCGGGACATCGATGACCGAGCGGCGCTCGTGGCGGCGCTGTCGACGCCGTTGCACCATGCCCACCTGCAGCGCCAGCAGCTCATCGTGGGCGAGCCGCCGCACCGCGGCGTCTCGTTGCTCGAAATCATCAGGAAAGTGCGCCGCTGTGACGGCATCGCGGACCGATGGCTGCGAGCCGCGCAGTCCCGGCGAGAGGTACTCGACCAGGGCGTCACCATAGCTGTCGAGTCCGCCTCGGATGGCCGCGCGCAGCGTCTTGGCCGTGACCCCGGCGGTCAGCCGGTAGATGGGCACGATGCGCCCGGCATGCAGCAGATCGCCACCGTCGTCGCGCTGGAAGTCGGGGTTGTCGATCTGCGGATACCCGCGGAAGTGCTTGAGCTTGCCGCTGACGACGACCGCGTCGCCCTCGGCCAGCTGGCGATCGATGTAGCGCCGCCCGAACCAGACGACATCCACGCTGTGATAGCCCTGTCGCAGGAGCGCCGTAGTGCGTGGGACGTTGCGCCGAAACGTGTGCTCGACGCGGATGGACTCGATGGTGGCGCGGATCGTGACCGGCGTCCTCGGCTCGAGGTCGCCGAGCTGCTCGATGCGCGTGAACTCGCGCAGGTCCTCGTAGCGCCGCGGGAAGGTGGTGAGCAGCGCACCGACATCGGTGATGCCCATGCGCCGGCCGTGACGCCGCAGCACGGAGGCACCAGGCAGGCCCGAGACGCCGATGGCAGTGGCTAGCCCGCTCGCGACCGGTGTGGCGTTCGTGGTGCTCCGCGCCGGGCGCGCCATCCGCTACCTGCTACTCGACCGCGACCAGCAGGTGGTCGTGCGGCTGCCCGCCATCGATGACCTCCACCTCGACCGACCAGCCGGCCCGCTCGATGCGCTGGCACAGTACCTGGCTCCGGCCAGGGCCTTCGCCGTCGCCGCAGTAGATGGTCACCAGCTCCAGGTCCCCGTAATGGGCCAGCGCCCGCAGCGCCACCCCCTCGATATCGCCGCCGACGGCGAGGAGATGGCGTGCCGCATCGAGCGCGATGACATCGCCCTTCTTGACCTGCTCACCATCGACCACCGAATCCCGGGCCGCGGTGATGACGGTGAAGGAACGCAGGCCGGACGCCTCCTCGGTCATGCGCTCGGCATTGGCTGCCAGTGAGTCCGCCGGGTCGAAGACAAGCCCGGCGGCGATGCCTTCGGCCGCGTTGCGTGTCGGGATCACGTGCACCTCGACCGACGGCGCCAGAAACGTAGCCTGGCCAGCGGCCAGGACGGCATCGCGATCGTTGGGCAGCACGATGACCTCACTCGAGCCGGTCGCGAGGATGCCTTCGGCGATCTCGCCCACTGATGGGCGCGTGCCGTGCTCGGGCGTGACGATATGGGCACCCAGTGAAGCCAGCACGCGCGCCAGCCCTGACGCGCCCGTCACCGCGACCATGGCGATGACCGGTGCCGACGCCGGCGAGGCAGTTGTGGTCGCAGGGACCCCATCAGCGGTGAGCGGGTCGGGCTCGGCCGTGAACAGGTCTGGCTCGGAGCTGGTCGAGGCGGCAGCGCAGTCGAACATCGCACCGTCTATCCCGCGGTGTGCCACCTGATCGTCCAGGTCGGTCACCTCCACCTGGCTGAGGCGGCCCCAACGCAGTCCGACAGCGATGGCGAGATCGGGTCGCTCGCCGTGGACGTGGACGCGCGCGAGCTCCTCATCACCGGCCACCACCACCGAGTCACCGACTCCCAGGATGGCGACGCGCAGCGCCGCGACGTCGATACCGCCGCCCGGCGCGGTCAGCATGTACTGCGTCTCGTAGCCGTGAGCGGCGATGATCCCAGCTGCTGCCACCTCCCTTCCCGGGCTGACCAGCGACACCAACGGCGCATCGTCAGAGATCGCGCGCGAGTGCGAGGGGGCACGCGCCGTACGAACGGCATCCCGGACCGCTGTGCGACGGGCGTGGCCCTCGACCTGCAGCATGCCCTCCAACACGCGATAGAGCCCCTGCCCGCCCGAATCGACGACGCCGGCATCGGAGAGCACCGGCAAGAGCATGGGCGTCCGGGCCACAGACCTCGCCGCCGCCTCGATGACATCGGTCAGCACCGCCTCCACGTGCGGCTGCCGGCCGGCCGCGCTCTCGGCGGCATCGGCAGCATCACGGATGACCGTCAGGATGGTGCCCTCGACCGGCGTCAGCACCGAGTCGTAGGCCACCTCCGAACCCTTGCGCAGGCCCTGGGCCAGGTCGAGTCCGCTGGCTCGACGGCGTCCATCAGCGCCGTGCGTCATGCCGCGGATGATCTGCGAGAGGATCACGCCGCTGTTGCCACGAGCGCCGCTGAGCGCACCACGACTCAGCGCTTCAGCGACCGAGTCGAGATCACGCCCGTCTTGCGGCAGCGACTCGGCGGCGGCCAGTGCCGAGCGCATCGTGGCCAGCATGTTCGAGCCGGTATCCCCATCAGGAACGGGGAAGACGTTGAGCGAGTCGACCTCATCGACATGACGCTCGAGGTTTCGAGTCGCAGCCGCGACCGCGCGGATGAGCGTGGGGCCATCGACGTAGAGGCGAGGCATCAGGTCGTGCTCGCCGCCGCGAGGGCAGACGTGGCCGGTATGTGGCGATGGTCGGTCACGAACGAGTCCCTCTCTTCTGGCGGCCCGATGGTATAGTACGCGGCCGTACGGTCGTGTTCGCGACCCACCCCCTATCCAGCAACTCCTGAGGATGATCATGGCTCGCTCCTGCGCCAAGTGCGGCAAGACCTCCATGGGCGGATACAACCCCCAGTCGTCGGGGATGAACCGCGTCCGTGCGCGTCGTCGCTACAACGTCAATCTGCAGCAGCTGAAGGTCTACGAGGGCGGCCAGGTGACGCGGACGATTATCTGCACCCGCTGCCGCCGCACCCTGATGAAGTCCGCCTCTCGGGGCGCGACGGCTCAGGCTTCGTAGCCCAGCTCACGTAACCGCGGCCCACAGAGCCGCTCCACCTCGTGCCGCTCAGCGGTACTGAGGTCCTCGCGCCAGCGCCCCACTGAGGCGCTGCTCACGGCACCCTCATAGTCGGGGCGCTCGCTGTGTTCGGGCGCATCGTCGCGCTGCCCCACCCCCGCCAACCAGGTAGCGTCCGCGGTGGCTCCGATGCCATCGCAGATGGCGCGCAGGACGGCCGGCGGATCGGCCACCAGATCCTCGTAGCGCACCTCCACGTAGCGCGCATCGTCACGCCAGCCGAGTCCCGCAGCGGTATCTGCCAGCCAGCGCTTGGCATACCACTCGACCGAGCGCGCCACCAGCACCTTCTGCCAGGCGCCATCCACCCAGCGCCAGTCAGGATGCTGGCGCATCGAGCAGACCACGTCACGCCCGTCGCGGATGATATGGATCACCGAGGCTTCCGGGAACCGCCCCAGGATCCAGTCGAGATTGCGGATGTTCTGGGGCGTCTTCTCGGCCCAACGCGCCTTACCTGCATCGGCTCGTGTTCGGGCGGAAAAGGCATCGATGAAGGCTCCCTGAGACGACGCCCGGGAGCGCATCGCCTGCAGGTCCGACAGCGGGATGGCGTAGGACTCGGCCAGCCAGGCGAGGTTGAACGCAGCCGGCACCAAGATCTTGGTCTCGGCACCACAGCAGATGCCGGGATGGCGGTCGAAGAGCTTGCGCAACACGGTGGTGCCGCTGCGAGGCGCCCCACCCATGACGATGTGCGGCTCGGCCGAACGATAGGCCGCGGTCCGCCAGCCATGCTGACGTAGCCGCTCGACGCGATTGCGCACCCGGACGGACAGTCGACCGCGAGCCACCATCAGGCGTCGCTGTCGAGCCAGATGGTCATGGGCCCATCGTTGACGAGCCCGACTTCCATCTCCGCGCCGAACTCACCGCGGCCTACCTCGATGCCGCGCGTCTCCACCGCGGTCGCGAAGGCTTCGACCAGCTCGGCTGCCAGGTCGGGCTCCGCCGCGCCGATGAACGAAGGACGGCGGCCGCGCCGGGTGTCGCCGTAGAGCGTGAACTGACTGACCACCAGCATGGCTCCGCCGACGTCCGCGAGCGATCGATTGGTGCGGCCTTCCCCGTCGCGAAAGATGCGCAGGTCGACCGACTTGGCGGCCAAGGCGACCGCGACAGCAGCGGTGTCGTGCGGTCCTACACCCACGAGCGCCATGATCCCGGAGCCGATGGAGCCGACCACCTCACCCGCGACGCGGACCTCGGCGCGCGTGACGCGCTGCAGCAGGACGCGCATCGGTCAGCGACCGCCGGCGGCGAAGGCCTCGCGACCGCGAGCGGCCAGTTCCTTGACGAGGTCCACCTCATCAGAGGCATCCTGGCCGCGCTGGAAGAGCGCCGAGCCGACGATGCAGACATCGATGCCGTGACTGCCCACGAGCTCGGCCGTCTTGCTGTTGACGCCGCCGTCCACGTGCACCAGCCCGCCGCGGCCGGCGGCCGCCAGCAGGGCGCGTGCTTCGGCGATCTTTGGCGCCACCTCAGGGATGAAACCCTGACCGCCCCAGCCGGGATACACGCTCATGATCATGATGATGTCGAGCTCCGCCAGCCACGGTGCCACGGCCGCGACCGGGGTGTCGGGACTGACCGCCAGGCCGGCTCCCTGTCCAGCCGCGTGGATGGCGGCGATGGCATCGGACTTGCGCTCCGCGCTCTCCTCGGTCTCCGCGCTCTCCTCGGTCTCCACGTGGAAGGTGATGGTCTGCGGATCGGCTTCGATGAAACGGTCCATGTAGCGGGCCGGCTCGGAGATCATCAGGTGGACGTCGAGCGGCATCTCCGTGAGCCGTCGGAAGGCAGCCACCAGGTCGGGTCCGAAGGTGATGTTGTCGACGAAGTGGCCGTCCATCACGTCGAGGTGCAGGCGGTCGACGCCGGCTCGCTCCATCTTGTGGACGACCCGGTCGAGGCGGCTGAAATCGGCATTGAGGATGCTGGCTGAGACCAGCACGCCGTGTTCGCTGGTCACAGGCTGCTGCCTGGCTGTGTCATGCGGGCAGGCAGGTCGATGAGCGCGGCAGCACTGCGGCGCTCGATCGCTTCACGGCGCTGCTGGACCGCGGCCGGCGTCGGCGCACCAGCCATCTCTGCCGCCAGTTGACCGCAGGCCGCGCCGATGTCCAGGCCACGATTGCGACGCACGGTGGTATGCAGCCCGACCGTACGCAGGGTGGTGGCAAAGGCTTCGACCCGCTCGGGTGACGAGGGGCGCCAGGGCGTGTGGGCGACCGGGTTCATGGGGATGAGGTTGACATGTGCGAGCCGCCCTCGCAGCAGCTCCGCCGCGGCGTGTGCGTCGGCCGACGTGTCGTTGATGCCATCGATCATCACCATCTCGTAGGTGATGCGGCGGCCAGTGGCAGCGGCATAGGCCGTGGCCGCAGCCACGACATCCTGTAGCGGGTACTTGCGGTTCAGCGGCACCAACACGTCGCGCAGCTCGGGACGTGCGGCGTGGAGGGACACCGCCAGCTTGTACTGCCGACGCAGGTCGGTCATGCGCTCGATGCCCGGGATGACGCCGCTGGTGCTGACGGTGATGTGGCGCTGCCCCAGTCCGAAGCGGTTGCCGTCGCTGAGGGCGCTACAGGCGGCCAGCACGGCGTCGGGATTGAGCAGCGGCTCGCCCATGCCCATGAAGACGATGTTGGTCAGGCGACGGTCCTCGGCAGTCAGCTCGTTGCGCCAATAGCGCGCCTGGTCGATGATCTCCGAGGTGCGCAGATCTCGCCACAACCCCAGCTCACCGGTGGCGCAGAAGGGGCAGCCGACCGCGCACCCAGCCTGGCTGGAGATGCATAGCGTGGTCCGCTCGCGCCGCGGGCCGCGGGCCGGGTAGCGCATCAGCACCGATTCGACGGCCCGACCGTCATCGAGCAAGTGGAGCGCCTTGTCGGTCAGGCCGCCGTCCGCGCTGCGACGCTCCGTCGCGGTCAGCGTGCAGAAGCGGTACGTCTGCTCCAGCTTGGTGCGCAAGGGTCCGGGCAGGGTGTGGATGTCGTCGAAGGAGCGGGCACGGCCGGACCAGACGTGATCGGCCAGCTGCCGGGCACGAAAAGCCGCCTCGCCATGGTCCGAGAACCACGAGAGCAGCTCGCTCGGCGAGGCGTCGGAGATACCGGGCCGGGGATCCATCGGACCGCTGGCTGGCAGATCGATCAACGGCACGACTGGGTCAGGCACCAGAGAGGGGTCGGGCTTGGGCATCGAGGCCGAATGGTAGCGCCCAAGCGCGGATGTGGCCGAGGACGGGACGCCGCCTCGCTACAGACGCCGTCCTCTGCGGTAGTCCGCTCCGCTCATGCGGCGCTTGCCTGCCGGCTGGACCTCATCAAGACGAAGTGATCCATCGGCAGTGGCCATGGCGATCGAGTCACCGTCGGGCACCAGCTCACCCGGTCCGGCCGCGCCGACCCCAGCTGCGACGCTCGCGCGCCACACCTTCAGCCGCTCACCACCGAGCTCAAGGAATGTGCCCGGCCAGGGCTGGTAGGCGCGCACCTGCCGCTCCAGCTCGAGCGCCGGCCGCTCAGGGTCAAGACGCCCGTCCTCACGGCGAAGCGGCCGCGTCAGCGTGGCACCATCGTCCGCCTGTGGGTAGGCCTCGAGTGATCCTCCGAGCCAGGCCGGCAATGACGCCACGAGCAGCTCGGCACCCATCGCGGCCAGGCGTGCTTCCAACTCCGGCCCCGTCTCGTCGCCATCCAAGGGCAACTCCGCCCGGGCCACGATGGGCCCGGTGTCGAGGCCCTCATCCATGCACATCAACGTCACCCCGCTGATGCTGTCGCCTGCTGCGATGGCGGCCTGGACCGGCGCCGCACCACGATGTCGCGGCAACAGCGAGGGGTGGATGTTGAGCGCGCCGAGACGCGGCAGCGACAGTACGGCCGCCGGGATGATGCGTCCATAGTCGGCCAGCACGATGAGCTCGGGATCGAGCGTGCGCAGCTCCTCCAGCACGTCCGCATCCCGCAGCGAGGTCGGCGTACGGACCGGCAACTCCTGCGCGGCCGCCAGCTCCGCCAGCGGGGTCGGGGTCAGGATCTGTTTGCGCCCAGCCGGTCGCGGCGGCGCGGTGACGACCGAGTCGATCTCGACCAGTCCCGACTCGAGCAGGCGCGTCAATGCCGGCAGGGCCACGGGGCCACTGCCGAAGAACAGGGTGCGCGGAGGGATGGCCATGGCAGTGGCGATCAGCCCAGCGCCGGCATCTCCTGGCCCGACTCGGCCGCCTCCGCCTCGATCTTGCTGACCGGGATGAGGTCATCGAATGAGTCGAGGTAGTCGATATAGAGCTTGCCGTCGAGGTGGTCGAGCTCGTGCTGCATGGCGCGCGCCAGCAGGCCACTACCGACCGACCTGATGCGCTTGCCCTCGCGGTCCTGCGCCTCCACCCAGACCTTCGCCTTGCGCTTCACGTAGGCCACGTAGCCGGGCACCGACAGGCATCCCTCCAGGTCATCGTCCTCGCCCGATGAGCGGGTGATGACGGGGTTGACCAGCTCGTACAGGCGACCCTCGACCTCGACGACGCAGACCTGCATGGCTTCACCGATCTGGGGTGCGGCCAAGCCGACGCCGGGCGCGTCGCGCATGGTGTGCGTGAGGTCATCGAGCAGCTCGTGCAGGTACTTGCCGAAGCTGTCGACCGGCTCGCCCTTGAGGCGCAGCCGTGGATCTCCGAGGAGCAGGATGGGCTTGACGGTCATGGCCCCGAGTATATCGGGGCACCGCGCCCCAGCGTCAGAGCAGGCTCTCGGGATCGACGTCCACCGACCACGGCGCCCCGGGGTCCCCGCCCAGCACCGCTGCCGGATCGGGGCCGCGCAGCACCACCTGGAAGCGCCAACGCCCACCGCGTCGTGCGATGTAGGCGGGCACCGGCCCCAGCACTGCCACCTGCGCCCCCAGCTCGTCTGAACGAGCGCGCAGCCGTACCACCATGGCATCGGCCGCGGCCAGGGCCGCCTCACGCCTGGAAAGCGCCACCGTCAGCTTGATGAGCCGGCCGTAGGGCGGTGATCCGAAGCGCCGACGTCGGGCGAGCTCCTCCTCCACGAAGCCCGCGGCGTCGCCGCTGGCGACGGCGATGATGGCGGGGTGATCAGGCTGGTACGTCTGCACGATGGCCCGACCGGGACGATCGCCACGCCCGGCACGGCCGACCGCCTGGGTCAGCAGCTGCCAGGTGCGCTCGGCGGCTCGCTCGTCGGGCAGGTTGAGGGCGATGTCCGCCGAGACGATGCCCACCAGCGTCACCTCGGGGATATCGAGGCCTTTGGCGACCAGGCTAGTGCCCACGAGCACGTCCGATTCACCCGCGGTGAAGTCGTCGATGACGCGAGCGGCGGCACCCTTGCGTTCGACCACATCGCGGTCGAGGCGAGCCACGCGCAGGCGAGGAAAGCGCACCTTGAGCTCCTGCTCCACGCGTTCCGTCCCGCCCCCCAGGTAGCGGATTCGCACCGACCCGCAGGCTGGACAGCGCCTGGCCACGGGCGCGCTGGCGCCGCAGTGATGGCAGCGCAGTGCGACGACACTGGCGTGGAAGACCAACGGACGCTGGCACTCGGGACAGATCTGCACGTAGCCGCAGTCGCGACAGAGCACCACGCTGGCCGCACCGCGACGATTGATGAGCAGGATGGCGCGATCGCCCGTCCCACGGTCGAGCTCGCTGATGGCCGCCGCTAACGAGGCCGACAGCAGGCTGCGATTGCCCTCCGCCAGCTCTTCGCGCATGTCTGCCACCTCGACCCGCACCGGGCTTCCCGAGCGACGCCCGTGCAACCGCAGTTCACGGGCCAGCCCGGTACGCGCCCGCCCGATGCTGACGATGTCCGGCGTCGCCGAGCCCAGCACCACCGGCACGGAAGCAAGGCTTCCCAGCGCCACTGCCGCATCGCGGGCCTGGTAGCGCGGCGTCCGATCGGACTTATAGGCGGGATCGTGCTCTTCGTCCACCACGATCACACCCAGCGGGTCGGGTGGCGAGAGCACGGCCAAGCGCGTGCCCACCACCACGCGGGCCTCTCCCGACGCGATGCGGCGCCACTCATCGCCACGCTCGCCATCGCTCATGGCGCTGTGGAGCATGGCCACGTCGATCCCCAGGTCGTGGCGCAAACGATCGATGAGGGGCACGGCCAGCGCGATCTCCGGCACCAGCAGCAGCGCACCGCGACCGGCCGCCAGCGCATGACCGATGATCTCGGCATAGATGGCCGTCTTGCCGCTGGCGGTCTCGCCCTCCAGGAGAAAGGTCTCGTGGCCATCCCGATCGATGGCCGCGCGGACCGCCTCCACCGCCGCGACCTGCTCCCCGTCCAACTCGGAGTCGCCCGGCCGACTGCCGCGCACCGGATCGGCACGACCTGCGAGCGGTCGACGTTCGAGCGTTCGCACCTCCAGCGCCAGCAGCCCGCGCTTGACCAGCCCCGACACCGCCGATGCACCGTGTCGCTCGGCCAGCCGCGCCGCCACATCGGTGCCATCGTGGTCCGCAGTCGCCAGTTCCCTCAGCAACGCCCGTTGGCGCGGGCCCAAGGGCGCCCCTTCCGGCCGCTCATCGGCTGCCAGCCGTTCCGCTGCCACCCGACCCGAATCGGTCAGTGTCGCCCAGCGGTGCTGCCGCGGGCGAGCCGTGGCGGGCAGGATGCGCCATTCGAGGCGTACGGCGCCGTCGGCCTCCAAGGCGCGCAACGAACGCAACAGGGTCGCGCGGCTGGGGGGTTGCGGCAGCTCATCCACACGGATACCGTCCTCGCCACTGGCGTTGACTGCCGCCAGCAGGTCGTCCCCCGCATCCGTGCCCTCCCCCACCGCGAACAGCTCGATGCGCTCCAGCGTGCCCGGCGGCAGCATCGCCCGCACCACCATGCCCGGCGGCGCCAGGTAGTACTCGGAAACATGCACTGCCAACCGCCGACACAAGCCACCCAGCAGCGGCCCGTCCGAACGGACGCGTGCCAGCAGCGGCTTGGCCTCCATCTCCGGCCGGCTCCCCTCAGCCAGCACCACTCCCACCGCACGACGACGCCCGAACTCGACCATGACCGCTTCACCGGGGGCGATGTCAGCCAGGGTCGCGGGGACGCGATAGGTGAAGGTCCGGCCGCCTGGGACCCCGGGGGCATCGACGGCGACTTCGACGAAGCGCGGCTCCGTCACGGGACGCTAGACGCGGATACGTCGGCCGGCGAAGCGCTCATGCTCGGCCGCGATGATGGCGTCGATACGTGCCGCGGTCTCGTCGATGCGACCGGTCTCGTTGACCACGACGTGGTCGTACTCGTCCCGGCGTGCCAGCTCGACCGCGGCGTTACGCCGACGGATCTCCAGGTCCCGTGGCTGCTCGGTGGAACGGCCCACCAGACGCGCGTCGAGCTCCTCGAGCGAGGGCGGCACGACGAAGATGAGTAACGCGTCCGGCACCTTGGCGCGGACCTTATCGGCACCTTGGACGTCGATCTTGAGGATGGCATCGCGACCACTGGCCAGCGCCGACTGCACCTGGTCGCGCGGTGTGCCGTACCAGTTGCCGTGGACCTCGCTGGCCTCCAACAAGCCGTCCGCGGCCCGGAGCCGCTCGAAATCCTCAAGGGAGAGGAAGTGGTAGCTGACGCCAGCGATCTCGTTGTGGCGCCGGCCGCGCGTGGTCACGGTGATGACGTGGTGGCGTGGATGCGGCGGATCGCGTCGCTGCATGGCCTCGATGACGGTGTCCTTGCCCACGCCGGAAGGCCCGGAGATGATCACCAGCTGCGCGCCGGGCTGCCCTTCGATCGCGCGAATGGTCAGCTCCTTCCTGCGTCGGCGCGGCGAAGCCCCTCGAGCACCGACTCCAACGCCTCTGGCAATGGTGCCTCACATCGGACCAATCGACCGGACCCCGGCGACAGGAACTCCAGCTTCCAGGCGTGGAGGAAGAGCCGTTCGAGACCTTCAGGCCCACGGCGCACCGTACCGTTGGCGTAGATGGGATCGCCGGCCACGGGATGTCCGATGGACGCGAGATGGACGCGGATCTGATGCGTGCGACCGGTCACCAGATCGAGGTCGAGCAAGGTCCATCCATGGAAGCGCTCTCGTACCCGGTAGCCGGTGACCGCCGGCTTGCCCTCCGCTGTCACGGCCATTCGCATGCGGTTGCGCGGATCTCGGCCGATGGGCTTCTCGATGCGTCCCAGCTGCGCGTCCACGACGCCGCCCACCAGGGCCAGGTACGTCTTGCGCACGCGTCGGGCCTTCAACTGCGCTTGCAGCGAGAGCTGCGCCGCGTCATTGCGGGCGACCACGATGAGTCCGCTGGTGTCCCGGTCCAGGCGGTGCACGATGCCGGGTCGCTCAGCGCCCCCGGCTGTCGCCAGGCCGCGCTGCGCCGTCGCCAGACGGCCCTCTGCCTTCGACATGCCAGTCTCTGCCGCTTCCATCCCCAGCAGCGCATTGACGAGCGTGCCGCTCTGGTGGCCGGGGGCGGGATGGGTCACCAGCCCGGCAGGCTTGTCGATGACGATGACGTCGTCATCGCGATAGACGACATCGAGTGGGATGTCCTCGGCGAGCAGCTCGTTCGCGCTCGCCTCGGGCACATCGACCTCCAACGTCATGCCGGGGCGGACGGGATCCCGCGAACGGACTCGCTTTCCGCCACACGTCACGCGCCCGTCGGCGATGAGACGCTGCACGTTGGCGCGAGACAGCCCGGTCGCATCCGCCACGAAACGGTCGGCGCGGCTGCCGTCGGCGCCTTCGGGCACCGCCACCCGTACGACCTCACTCACTGGTGCTCCCCGGCGCTCCCGTGGCCCCCGCTGCCCGATGCCGACCCGGGATGGCCCGATCGCCCAACAGGGCGGCGATGAAGAGCGTGACGATGCCGAGGAAGACCGCTGCGTCCGCGATGTTCCAGGCGTACCAGCGGCTGTCGCCGATGCCCACGTCGACGAAGTCGATGACATAGCCGTGGACGAGGCGGTCGATGAGGTTCCCGATGGCGCCTCCCAGCAGCAGACCCAGGCCGATCGTCACCAGCGAGCCCAGCCCCGCAGCATGGCGCCACTCGTACCAGGTGATGCCCGCGATGACCGCCACCGACAGGGCCGCCATCAGCAGGGCCGAGGCATCGAGGAAGCCGAAGATGGCCCCATCGTTATAGGTCTTGGCGATGCGGACGAGCGCACCGATGAACTCGGTCGGACCGCCGGGGTCACCGGCCATGATGCCACGCGAGGCCAGCTCGAATGAGCCATCGACCCAGGCCTTGGAGAGCTGGTCGAGCAGCACGACGCCACCCGCCAGGCCGCCGAAGAGCGCCCACCGTCGGCGCCGCTGTGACGGCGTCTCACGGGTCACATCCCGTTGGACCGAGGCCGGCGCCTCAGTCACCGGCGCCTTCCATTGCCACCGTCACGGATCCGGCGGCGAGCGCGACCTCGCTGCTGCTCACCCCAGGAGCCGTACCGCGGATGATCTCGTCCGCCAGCGTGTCGGCGGCGATGGCAGTGAAGTAGGGCGCCAGGCGGTCCAGTGTCTCGGCTGGACCATCGAGCGTGAGCGTGATCCTGGCGTCGAGCGCCAGCTCCGCCTGCTTGCGCAATCCCTGGACCGCGCGCGTCAGTTCGCGAGCATCACCCTCGGCGAGGAGCTCCGGCGTGAGCTCGGTATCGATGACCACCACGATGCCCTCGTCGTGGGCCACCGCGGTGCCCGGCCTGGGCGTGGCCAGGATCTCCACCTCGTCGGGCGCCAGCGTGACGCCGCCCAGCGTCACCGATCCATCGTCGCCGTACTCGACCTCGTTGGCGCGGGCGGCAGCCATGATGGCCGGGATGGCAGCGCCATGCTTCTTGCCGATGATCGGCAGCAGCGGCTTCACGCGCCGGTCCACCAGCTCCGACTCGTCATCCATGATCTCGATGGACTTGACGTTGAGCTCATCGGCCAGCAGTGCCAGCAGTTCGTCGGCGGCGCTGCGCTCCAGGCTATCGGTCAGTGACCCAGACGGCATCGCCAGCCACAGCCGACCCAGGGGCTGCCGTACCCGGATGCCGGCGCGACTGCGGAGCGTGCGGCCCAACTCGACCGCGCGACGCAGCTCGGCCATGGAGCGCTCCAGCTTCACGTCGCGCAGCGACGCCAGGTCATCAGCCGGCCAGCGGGTCAGGTGCACGGATTCGGGCGCTTCCGCTTGGGCCGGCACGACCAGCACCCCGTAGAGCTCCTCAGCCAGGAAGGGCAGCAGTGGCGCGATGGTCCGGGCCAAGCTGACGAGCGCCAGGTGCATCGTGCCGAAGGCGACATCTCGGTCGACCCCGTCGTCACCTCGGGACAGTCGTCGCCGCGAGCGGCGCAGCCACCACTGTGAGAGGTCGTCCACGAAGCCACTGACGGCGCGCGTAGCAGCGCGCGTGTCGTACACGTCCATGCAGCCGCCGGCCACGGACGCCATGTCCGCCGCGCGCGACAGGATCCAGCGGTCGAGGGGGCTGCGGTCGGCGTCGGCTCCCTGGGCACCCACGACATCGCGGTCGGCGGCCCAACCACCCAGTCGGGCGTAGGTGGTGAAGAAGGCCAGCACGTTCCACAGCACCAGCAGCTCGCGGCGGGCTTCGTCGGCGGTGTGGTAGCCGAAGAGGATGTTGTCCTCCGGACGAGCAGTGGCGTACATCCAGCGCATGACGTCCACGCCCATGCGCTCGGCGGCCTCGTTGAACTCGATGGCATTGCCCCACGACTTGTGCATGGGGCGGCCGTCCTCGCCGTACAGCGTGGCGTAGCCGAAGAGCGACTTGAAGGGACGCTCGTTGCGCAGCACAGTGCCCATCGCCAGCATCGAGTAGAACCAGTTGCGGAACTGTCCGGGGAACGATTCGGTCACGAAGTCGGCCGGGAACCACTTCTCCCAATAGGCCCGGTCGGTGCGGTAGTGCAGGGTGCTGAAGGGCACGATGCCGGCATCGAGCCAGGGATTGCCCACGTCGCGGATGCGTCGCGAATCGGCGCCGCACGCCTTGCAGGGCACGACGACCGCATCCACCCAGGGGCGGTGCGCCGAGCGACCTTCGAGCTGCTCGAAGCCCGACGAGGCCTTCTGGCCCAGCTCCTCGCGGCCGCCGATGACCTGGTAGCCGTCGCAGGCGGTGCACTCCCAGATGGGCAGGGCCAGACCCCAGTAGCGCTTCTTGGAGATCATCCAGTCGTTCATGGTGAAGAGCCAGTCGATCTCGCGGTCGTGGCCGAAGCTCGGGTACCACTCGATCTGGTCGACCACATCCATGATCTGGTAGCGCAGGCTGGCGGCTTTCTGCTCCGCCGTGAGCTTGTCGCGTGGCGTGTCGTAGACCTCGCCCATGGAGATGTACCACTCGTCGACGACGCGGAAAAGCAGCGCCGTGCCGCAGCGCCAGCAGTGCGGGTAGCGGTGCGTGTAGGGCTCCAGGTGGTAGTAGAAGTCGCGCGCCTCGAGTTCCTCGATGATCTCGGCCGCGATGCCGGCAGCGTCCTTGCCGCTGAAGGGTCCGAAGCCGTCGAGGTAGTGGCCGGCCTCGTCGAGCGGTGCGATGACCGGCAACTTCAACTTGAGGCCCAGATGGAAGTCCTCAGCCCCACCACCCGGCGCGATGTGCACGATCGACGTGCCCTCGTCATCGCCCACCTCGGTCCAGGCGATGACGCGGTGGACGTAGGGCGCGTTGCCCGCCTCGTCGACGCCAGCGGCGAAGGCCTCGCCCACCACCGGCAGGTCGTCGAAGGCGGCCCGGTAGTGCCAGTCCAGCAGGTACTCGCCCTTGTGCTCTTCGAGCACCGAGAAATCGCCCTGCACCGCCGTGCTGGCGGCGACCTTGCCTACCCAGAAGCGCTCGGCCCCCTGTTCGATGAGCAGGTAATCGAGGTCGGGATGGACCGCGGCCGCCACGTTGGCCGTCATGGTCCAGGGCGTCGTCGTCCACACCAGCAGCGCTTCGCCGGGCCGATCGATGAGCTTGAAGCGCACCGTGAGCCCGGGATCCTCGCGGTCGGCGTAGCCCTCGTTCATCTCCATCTGGCTCATGCCCGTGCCGCAGCGGGCACACCAGGGCATGGAATCCTTGCCCCGATAGAGCCAGCCACGCTCGTCGCACTCGGCCAGGAAGGCCCAGATGAGGTCGTTGTTCTCGTTGCTGAAGGTGAAATAGGAGCCACCCAGCTCGGGCAGGCCCAAGCGACCGACGATCATCTCGACGGTGTCGGTGACGGGGCCACGCGGCCCATCGACGGTGATGACCTGGGCGGGATCCTCCTCCAAGAGGTCACGCAGGCGACGCAGCTCGGCCGGATCGTTCCAGTCCATCCAGTAGCCCAGGCGGATCGACTGCTCGGTCTGCACCGCCGCGTAGGTCAGCACGCGCTGCTTGCACAGGCGCACGAACTCGGCGATGCCGAAGGTCTCGATGTCCTTCTTGCTGGTGAAGCCCAGCTCGCGCTCGACGTTGACCTCCACCCACAGGCCCTGGCAGTCGAAGCCGTTCTGCCAGCGCTGGTCATGACCGAGCATGGCGTGGTAGCGGCAGAACGCGTCCTTGTAGGAGCGGCCCCAGGCGTGGTGCACGCCCATGGGGTTGTTGGCGGTGATGGGCCCATCGACGAAGGACCAGTGCTCGCCGCCGGCGTTCTGCGCCCGCAGCTTGGCGAAGATGGACCGCTCGCGCCAGAAGTCGAGCGTGCGGTGTTCCTGGGCAGCGAGGTCAGGCTGCGCTGCGACAGCCGGGAAGGGTCGGTGTGTCATCGGGAGGTGCAGTCTAGCCGAGCGCCCGTCCACACCGAGTGGTGCGTGGACGCACCGACGATACACACGGTAGGCAGGCATCATGGAGAGCCGCTACGATGCCGCCGATGGCCCCCAACGACGTTGCCGTGCGTCCCAGGCGAAGTGCCTTCATGGCAGCCTTCCTCTCGTTCATCCTCCCCGGCCTGGGTCACGCTTACCTGGGTCGCTGGCGGCGAGCCTTGCTATGGGTCGCGTTCCCCGTCGTCGTCATCGCCGCGGTCGCTGGCCGGGCGGTGACCGGAGGTATCAGCGATCTGGTGGAGCTGGCCGCTAACCCCGATGTGCTCAACGCCATGCTCATCTTCCTCGTCGTGGACGTCGTCTACCGCCTTCTGGCCGTGCTGGATGCCTACCGTCTCGCGACCGATGGCAGCGTCGGCTCGGCCATCACCCGGACGGCCTCGACGGCCGCTCTCGTGGCCTTGGTGGTGGTGTTGATCGGCAGCCACGTGGTGGTGGCGCGGCCCATCTTCTTCGCCACCGACTTGTACAAGGACATCAGTGAGAACGCCGGTGACACCAGCGAGGTCCTCACCGACGAGGAGATCTCAAAGCTTGGTGACGAGTTCCAGGTCGAGGCGTTCCTGGTGCCGACCCCGAGTCCAGACGGCACGCCGAGCACGACGGAGGATCCAGCAGGCTCGACCCGACCGACGCAGGAGCCTGCCACCCCTGAGCCGACCGCGGAGGTCCAGGTTGCCGACTGGAACGGCAAGGATCGGCTGAACATCCTGCTCATCGGCCAGGACGGCGGGCGTCAGGGCCGTGGTGATTCCAGTTTCCTGACGGACACGATGATCACCATCAGCGTCGATCCCACCACCGGGCGCCTCGCGTTCATCTCCCTGCCGCGCGACACCGCCGGCGTGCCGCTGCCCCGGAGCTGGGGTGCCAGCCGTCAGTACGGCGGTGCCTATCCGACCAAGATCAACACGCTCTACACCATCGCCCGCAGCCAATCGGCCCTCTTCCCGGGCAATGACAAGGACCGCGGCTACAAGGCGCTCATGGGCGCCCTCGGTGAGCTCTACGGGCTGGACATCAAGTACTACGTGGCCGTCGACCTCAACAGCTTCCGCGCCGTCGTCAACACGCTCAACGGGGTCATCGTGGACGTGCAGATGCCAGTCATGGACGATGGCTACTCCGCCAGCGACGGCCGCGGCAAGCTGAAGCTGTACATCCCGCCGGGCGTGACCCGTATGAACGGCCAGGAAGCACTGGCCTATGCCCGCTCCCGCCACGGCTCCGACGACTTCAACCGCTCCGCACGCCAGCAGCGCATCATCACCTCGGTGCGCGAGCAGACCGACATCAATGACCTCCTCACGCCGGGCGTCCTGACCAAGCTCATCAAGGAGTTGAAGAAGGACATCAAGACCAACATCCCGCCCAACCTGGTGCCCTCCATGCTGTCGCTGGCGCAGAAGGTGGACCTCGACCGCCGCGAGAACCTGGTGCTGGGGAGCAGCCGCTACGTCGAGACCTGCTACCCCTGCCCTCCCACGGGACTGTTCCTGCTGAAAGCCAAGCCAGCCGCCATCAAGGACGCGGTCCAGAACGTGTTCTCCACTTCGAGAGCCGCACAGCGATCGATCAACACCATCGCCGACGAGGGCGCCGTGGTCCACGTCATCAACGGCCAGGGCGGACCGAACACCAAGGCCGTGAACATCGCCTCCAACCTGGGCAACAAGGGTGTCGCCGCGCTGGTCCCGCCGCTCAACGGCGGCAAGGCTGACGCATCCGACTACAAGAACACCGTCATCACCTTCTACAACGGCGCCGCCGAGTCCATGCCGGAGACGGCCAAGCGGGTGAAACGCACCTTCACGGACAAGGGCGTCAAGCTGGTTTACCTCGACGACCCGGCCTCGGAGGCAGATATCGTCATCACCGTGGGCGAGAAGACCAAGTCCCTCAAACCCTAGCCGCGCCGTGGGCCGGACGTCGCTCCGTTGTCTTGCTGTCCGGCCGCGGAACCAGGGCGCTCAGCAGACGGGGACGACCCAATGCCGGTAGGCCTCAGCCTTGCCCCTGACGGCATCGAAGTAGGCGGCCATGATCTTGGCCGTGATGGGGCCGACCGCCCCGTTGCCCACGACCCGATGATCGATGGACGCGACCGGTGAGACCTGCGCACCAGTACCGCAGAGGAAGACCTCGTCGGCCACGTAGAGCTCGCTGCGATCGATAGAGCGAACGTCACACACGAGGCCAAGCTCCCGCTCGGCGATCTCGATGATGCCTGAACGCGTGATGCCCTCGAGGATATCGGCGTTCACGCCGGGCGTCACCAAACGGCCCTTGCGCACCATGAACAGGTTCTCCGCGCTGCCCTCGGAGACCTTGCCTTCCTGGGTCAGCACGATGGCCTCTTCGTGGCCGTTGAGCGCGGCCTCCGTCTTGGAGAAGGCCGGGTTGACATACGAGCCCACGACCTTGGCGCGCGATGGGATGTTGAGGTCGCCGGTGCGGCGCCATGAGACCGTGCCGCAGCTGATGGGCTCATCCACGCTGATGTAGTCGCCGAAGGGGATCGACAGCAGGTTCAGCTTCGACTCGATACCGTGGAGCTTGACGCCGATGGCCTCGTCCGACTTGTAGACCGTAGCGCGGACGTAGCAGTCCTCGCGGTAGCCGTTTCGCTTCAGCAGCTCGATGGTCATGTCCACCATCTGGTCCACGCTGTAGTGCGGATCCATCATCAGGATCTTGCACGAGTCGACGATGCGCTCGAAGTGCTCGCGCGCGCGCAGCAGGTAGAGCTGCTCCTCATCGGCGTTCCAGTAGGCACGGATGCCCTCGAAGACCGCGGTCCCATAAAGGAACGAGTGCGTCATGATGCTGACCTTGGCGTCGGCCAGGGACGTCCAACCGTCCTCGAACCAGCACACCGTGTCGTCCTGTGGGCGCGAACCGGGACGCCGCGCGTGCGGGTCAGACTGAGCTTCGGTGGGCGTAGGGTTGGGGTTCGTGGTCAGCATGCTCGCGAGTATACGTCGCTGTCCCGACCGCTTCGAAGCCCGCCGCTCCCGGGGTCCTCGTCCCGGGAGGCAGACAGCAGGCCTGACCCGTCGGGCGGGTGAACGGACGGGTGGCAGGACCGAGACACCGACGCCCCACCCTGAGTGCGGGTCAGACGACGGAGCATGACCCGTCGCGCCGTCGCTTCACCCACAGCCTGGGTACGGACCGGAGCCTGGGTACGAACC
>JBBSAV010000014.1:0-40568 GCA_038251965.1 Candidatus Limnocylindrales bacterium | reverse complement strand
GAAGTACGACCTGCCCATCAGTTCGACCGACTGGATGGAGCAGCTCCGCGACGAGCGCAGCGTGCTCATCGTGCCCGGCGACCACTTCGGCCTCGAGCAGCACATCCGCCTGTCGTTCGCGGTGCCCGAGCCGCAGTTGCTAGATGGCCTGGAGCGCATCCACCAGTCGGGGCTCGAACTGCGCAAGTGATCGATGACGCGGCGGAGGGTCGGGCTGCCGAGGCTCGGATCCGACCGCATTTGCTGGCCACGCCGGTCGTGCCGGCGGTGGGGCTCTCTCACGAGGTCGGCTCGCCGGTCGTGCTCAAGTGCGAGAACCTGCAGCACACCGGTTCGTTCAAGGCGCGCGGTGCCCTCAGTAAGGTGCTCTCGCTCTCGGCTGAGGGGCTCACGCGTGGCATCGTCACCGCCTCCACCGGCAACCATGGGGCCGCGGTGGCATATGCCGCTCGTATCGTTGGTGCGGCCGCGATCGTGGTCGTGCCGGACAACGCCAACCCCAGCAAGCTCGCCGCCATCGAGCGGCTCGGCGCTCGCATCGATGTCCACGGCAGCGACAGCGTCGAGAGTGAGATCGCTGCCCGCGCGTTGGCGCAGGAACGCGGCATGACCTACATCTCGCCCTACAACGACCCCCAGGTCATCGGCGGGCAGGGCACGCTGGGTCTGGAGCTGCTCGAGCAGGTCGACGACCTCGCTGCTGTCTACGTGGCGGTCGGTGGTGGCGGGCTGGCCTCGGGCGTGGCGGGGATCATCAAGTCGCTCTCGCCGGCAACTCGTGTCATCGGTTGCTCGCCTGCCGCATCGGCCGTCATGTACCACTCGCTCGAGGCCGGCCACATCCTGGAGATGCCCTCCGAAGCGACGTTGAGCGACGGTACCGCGGGAGGTGTGGAGGCCGACTCGATCACCTTCGACATCCTCGCTGAGCTGCTGGATGACTTCGTCACCGTGGAGGAGGACGACATCCGGCGTGCGTTCCTCGATCTCATCGAGGTCGAGCACCTGCTGGTCGAGGGGTCGGCCGCCATGGCCTATGCGGCGGCTCGCTCTGCCGCGTTGGCGGTCGATGGCACCACTGCCGTCATCCTCTGTGGCGGCAATGTCGGTGTGGACAAGCTGCGCCAGATCATCGGCGCAGAGGGGGAGCGCGCGTGAAGATCATCGAGCGGGCAGAGATCGAAGAGGCGCTGGTCGGCCTTGACTTGCTGCCGCTGATCCAGGATGCCTTCATGAGCTATTCGGCCGGGCGCGCTGTCGTGCCGCCGGTGGGGGAGCTGCTGCTGGAGGATGGTGAGGTCCACATCAAGTACGGTGCCATCCGCGGCGACCGCTACTACGTCATCAAGGTTGCCTCGGGCTTCTACGGCAACGCCACGCGCGGGCTGCCCTCGAGCGATGGCCTGATGCTGGTGTTCCGCTCGGACACCGGAGAACCGGAAGCCCTCCTCCTTGACGAGGGCCACCTCACTGACGTTCGCACCGCGGTCGCCGGGGCCATCGGTGCCAGGGCGCTGGCGCGACCCGACGTGGAGCGCATCGGTGTGATCGGCACAGGAACCCAGGCTCGGCTGCAGGTGCAGCACTTGGCGCCGCTGTTCGAGACGCGGTCGGTGGTCGTCTGGGGACGCGATCCCATTCGCGTAGAGCGCTACCGCACGGACATGTCCGCGGCCGGGTTCCTCGTGGAGGTGGCCCGCACGCCGGCGGGCGTCGCCGAGGCCGCCGATCTCATCGTGACCACCACACCGTCGACCGAGCCACTGTTGCATGCTCAGGATGTCCGCCCCGGCACGCACATCAACGCCATCGGCTCGGACACGACCGAGAAGCAAGAGTTGGCCGCCGACGTGCTGGCCCTGGCCGACGTCGTCGTGGCCGATAGCCTGGAGCAGTGCCGCACGCGCGGCGAGATCGCACGCGCTCTGGCAGCCGGAGCCATCGGTGAGGACGTGATCATCGAGCTGGGGGAGCTGTTGGCGGGAGAGGTGAAGGGGCGGACGTCGACCGAGCAGATCACGCTCTTCGATTCGACCGGCGTGGCCGTCCAGGACATCGCCATCGCCACCGCGGTCATGGACGCCACGGCGAGGTAGTCAGCCCGCCGGAGGGCGCCCCTCGTCAGCCATGCCATCCAGGGAGGGCTCGCGCGGCGGGATGAGCAGCATCGCGATGACCAGGCCGAACGCGACGAGCGCAAGCAGAGGCAGGCTCACGAAGCCGAACTCGCGGAACCACACTTGTGTACACGGGATGCCGACGGTGCAGGCACCGGTGTCGATCTGCGGAAACCACTCCAGCAGGTAGTGGTAGCCGGAGATGACCGCACCGACCACTGCCAGCGGGATGGCGTAGCGCCGGACACCGATGTCCTTGCGGATCGCCGCGATGCCGAGGATCAGCACCAACGGATACATGGCGATGCGCTGGTACCAGCACAACGTGCAGGGTGTGTAGTTGGCGATCTCGCTGAAGTAGAGGCTGCCCGCCATCGCCAGCGTGGCCGCCGCCCAGGCACCGCTGATGGCCAACGGGCTGAGCCGCCGACGGAGTCGCCTGAAGCTCTGGTCGACCGACTCGGACAGGCGTGAGGCGACGAACATCAAGCCAAGCCAGAAGAGGGCCACGATCCCGATGAGGCCCAACAGGCCATACACGAAGATGACGGTAGAAACGCCCATCAACGAGTCGTTTGCGGAAGGGCTTGAATGACCACCGTGCTGCTATGCATTTGCGCATGATGCACGATGGGACCGAACCTGACACCGCCGGCATACTCGAGCAAAGGTCCGCATGGCTCACCGAATCGGGGACTCGCGGCCGATGTCATCCCGTGTTATGAGACTCAGTATCAACGGTGACAACCCAGCCCCTCCGAACCGGAGACCGACCCTTGACCGACTCTGCCCCGACCATCCTCATCGTCGGTGGTGTGGCGGGTGGCGCCTCTGCCGCCGCCCGCGCTCGCCGCATGAACGAGGACGCTCGCATCATCATCTTCGAGCGCGATTCCTACGTTTCCTTCGCCAACTGCGGCCTGCCCTACTACCTCGGTGGCGAGATCCGTGACCGGGACAAGCTGCTGGTCGCCAAGCCGGAGTTGTTCAAGCGCCGTTTCCACATCGAGGTGCGCACACGCAATGAGGTCGTGTCCATCGACCGTGCGGCCAAGACCATCAGCGTCTCCGACCTTGACGCCGGCCGCACCTACAGCGAGGTCTACGACAAGCTGATCCTGGCTCCTGGTGCCGATCCGTTGGTGCCGCCGATCCCTGGCGTCGAAGCTGAGGGCGTCTTCACCCTGCGCAACCTGGAGGACTGCGACCGTATCGCGGAGGTCATGCCCGGCGCTCGCCAGGTGGTCGTCATCGGCGGCGGATACGTCGGCCTTGAGACGGTGGAGCAGTTCCGACGCAAGGGGCTCGACGTGGCCCTGGTCGAGATGCAGCCGCAGGTCATGCCCTTCCTGGACCGTGAGATGGTCGAGCCGCTGCACCGCCAGCTGGAGTACAACGGCGTGCGCCTGGAGCTGGGGAACGGCATCGCCTCGATCGAGGAGCGCGACGGGCGGGCCGTGGCCGCGGTGCTGGCCGATGGCACGCGCCTGCCTGCCGATCTCATCCTGCTCGGCGTGGGCGTCAGACCCAACGTCAAGCTGGCCGAGGATGCCGGATTGGTGCTCGGTGCCGGTCGTGGCATCGCCACCGACGAGTTCATGCGCACCAACGATCCGGACATCTACGCCGTCGGTGACGCGGCCGAATACACCTTCGGTCCGACCGGCGCCAAGATGCGCGTCCCCCTGGCCGGCCCGGCCAACCGCAGCGGCCGGCTGGCCGGTGAGCACGCAGCTACGGGCTCGTCACGTCCGGCGCCATCGGTCTGGGGCACGTCCATCGTGCGCGTCTTCGGCACGACCGCCGGCATCACCGGCCTCTCGTTGCGAGCTGCCCGCGACGCCGGCTTCGATGCCAACGCCGTCCATGTCATCGCCAACCATCACGCCGGCTACTACCCCGGCGCCCAAGCCATGGCCTTGAAGCTCGTCTTCGAGGAGGGCAGTGGCAAGGTCCTCGGCGTCCAGGCCTGCGGCGGTGACGGCGTCGACAAGCGCCTGGACATCATCGCCACGTTGTCGCACTTCGGCGGCGACGTGCACGACCTTGCCGAGCTGGACCTCGCCTATGCGCCACCATTCGGCTCGGCCAAGGATCCGCTGCACATGGCAGCATTCGCCGCGGAGAACCATCTCGCCGGCCTTGCCCGCGTGGTGCAGCCCGATATCGACCTGTGCCCGTACCAGACGGTGGATGTGCGCGAGCCGTTCGAGGTCGCGGCGCTGCCACTGGCCGACTGCGACGACGTCATCAACATCCCGCTCGACCAGCTGCGCGACCGGCTCGCCGAGCTCGATCCATCAAAGCCGACGATCGTGGCCTGCCGCTCCGGGATGCGTTCCTACCTGGGTACTCGCATCCTCGCGCAGCATGGCTTCAAGGAGGTATACAACCTCTCGGGCGCGACGGCCATGCGTGAGTTCGCGCTCAACCGGCGGCTGCCAGCTTCGCGGGCGACTACGCCGACTGGCGTTCCTGCGCCCGACGCGATCATGATCGACTGAACCCACCGAGATGGCATTACACCATCCGGAGTATCGTTACACCATGCCACTGAATATCAAGGACCCGCGCACGGAGCAGCTTGCGCGCGAAGTCGCGTCCATGACCGGCGAATCCAAGACCGGTGCCATCCGCGCGGCGCTTCAGGAACGCAAGGCTCGACTCGAGATCTCGAGCCCCACCGCGAGCCGCGAGCGTGCCCTCCGGGTCTGGCTCAACGACTCGGTGTGGCAGAGGCTGCCAGACGGGATACGAGGACATGCGCCGACGCAAGCGGAGCAGGATGAGCTGCTCGGCTACGGCGAGCGAGGATCGTGATCCTCGACACCTCGGCGATCCTGGCCATCCTGTTCGACGAGCCCGAACGCGAGGACTTCCTTCAGCGCATCCTGGAGACACCAGTCGTGGGGGTCGGGGCGCCCACCCTGGTCGAAACGTCGATCGTTCTCGCTGCGCGTCTGGACGACGCGGCCAGCAGCGTCGTTGCCGGTTGGGTCGATCGAGCGGGGCTCGTCGTCGTCCCATTCGCGGCGGCGCACTGGTCCGCGGCCGCGGATGCCTGGCTCAGGTTCGGGCGTGGCCGCCACCCCGCGGCCCTCAACCTGGGCGACTGCCTCGCCTACGCCACCGCGAAGCTGGCGGATCGGCCGCTCCTCTGTAAGGGCGACGACTTCCGCCGGACCGACCTGGTGTTGGCCTGATCGAACCGGGCCGCCTCCCGCGATGGATCGGTATGTGTCGTGCAGCCGGACGTGGACCGGTG
Organism: Candidatus Limnocylindrales bacterium; assembly: GCA_038251965.1. Lineage (GTDB taxonomy): Bacteria > Chloroflexota > Limnocylindria > Limnocylindrales > CSP1-4 > JAFMJV01. The sequence goes on along the minus strand of JBBSAV010000014.1, from coordinate 35,186 downwards.
TCTGACGCTTCCATCCGCCCTACGATGAGGGCATGAGTTCGCGACCGACCACCGTCATCGCCGTCATCCCCGCCTACCAGGCGGCGGCGACGCTCGATGCGGTCGTGCGTGCCACAGCGCAGCACCTGCCGGTGCTGGTCGTCGATGACGGTTCCGACGACGACTCGGCCACCGTGGCGGAGGCGGCAGGCGCCACGGTGTTGCGACAGCGGCCCAACCAGGGCAAGGGCGCGGCGCTCCGACGTGGCTTCCGACAGGCCCTCGCGGACGGCGCGGAGGCGGTGCTGACGCTCGATGCCGATGGCCAGCACGACCCGGCCTGTGCACCCGACTTCCTGGTGCGGTGGCGATCGGGCGGGGCACCGTTGGTCATCGGCCGCCGTGACTTCAGCCAGATGCCGCTCTCACGGCGACTCGCCAACAACCTCGGCACGCGGGTCTTCAGCTGGGCCGTCGGCCGGCGTATCGATGACAACCAGTCGGGCTACCGGCTCATCGCGCAGCCGTTGCTGAGGCACCTGCTCGTGAGCAGGGAAGCCGGATTCGAGTTCGAGGTGGAGATGATCACCGATGCCATCCGCGCCGATCTCGTGATCGATTGGGTGCCCATCCCCACCATCTACGAGGATGCCGGGAGCCACATCCGGCCCGTTGCCCACGTCACCAACTTCCTGCGCGTGACGCGCGCTGCCCGGCGCTCGGCCGGCACACCGCTCGACCTGAGCTAAAGGCTGTCTGTTGAGCATCGGCCGATGACCGCGTCCCGCCACGAGCAGATGGCCGACGAGCACATCGCCGACGAGCCCATCGCCGCGATGGGCAAACGCGAGTTCATCGTGCTCATCTCCATGCTCATGGCGCTGACGGCGTTGGCCATCGACATGATGCTGCCGGCCTTCGCGGAGATGCGATCAAGCTTCGGCCTTGCGCCGGATTCGACTGCTATCGCTCCGGTCATCACCGTGTTCCTCGTGGGCTTCGGTTCGGGACAACTGCTCTGGGGTCCGTTGTCTGACGCGCTCGGTCGCAAGCGCATCCTCTGGGTGGGACTCACCATCTATTCGCTGGCCGCGCTGGGGGCTGCGCTGGCGCCGTCACTGTCCATCCTGCTACTGTTGCGTTTCGTGGGTGGCTTTGGTGCCGCGGCCATCCGCATCATGACCCAAGGGACGATCCGCGACCGTTATCGCGGCGACCAGATGGCCAAGGTGCTCTCCTACATCATGGCCGTGTTCCTGCTGGTTCCGATGATGGCACCATCGCTGGGCACGGCCGTGCTCGCCATCGGGGATTGGCGCTGGATCTTCGCCTTCTTCGTGGCCGCTGCACTCATCGCCGGTTTCTGGGCCCGGCGCCTGCCGGAGACGCTTCCGGTGGAGCGGCGTCTGTCACCCAACCCTACCCGGCTGTTGGCCGCTGCGCGAGTCGTGCTCGGGAGCCGGTTTGCCATGGGCTTCACCATCGCCCAGATGGCGGTCTTCGGATTCTTCGCTTCGTACCTCGCCTCGACCGAGCTGATCGTCGATGACGTCTTCGGCCTTGGCCCCTGGTTCCCACTCGTCTTCGGCGGGGCATCGCTGATGCTGGGTGCTGCGATGCTCTTCAATCCGCGGCTGATCGACCGTTTCGGGTTGCGCCGCATGGTGCGCTTCGCGCTCACCGGATACCTTGGCGCGACCACGCTCTTTGCGGTCATCGCGCTGTCCACCGGCGGCCATCCGCCGTTCTGGCTCTACCTGGTCGGAGTGCTGCCGATCCTGATGGCGCACTCGTTCGTGATGCCCAACCTGAACTCGGCCGCGATGATGCCCATGGGTCGTGTCGCGGGCACGGCGGCGGCGATCATCGGGGCCATCGCCACGCTCGGCGGCGCCATCATCGGTGCCTCGATCGACGCGGCCTATGACGGATCGGTCACACCCTTCGCCCTAGCGGGCCTGCTTGTCTGCACCGTCGCGTTCGTGGCCTATCGCTGGTCGGATGCGGTCTGGGAGGACTCGGCCGACCGCGAGTTGCTGCCAGCCGAAGAGCTGGCAGAGGCTGCCACCGCGCCACCGGGCGAGATCGCCTGAGGGTCATCCCGCTCCGCGGAAGCGTGATCCCGATCGTCCGCATTGACTCGGGGGCCGCAGCCTGCTACGTTGAGTTGAGAATATTCTCAGAAGCGAGAGAATTCTCACACATGGTGACGGAACGGGACCTTGACTGACTACCTCCTAGGCGCTGACTACGGCACTGGCGGAGCGAAGGTCGCGCTCATCGACGGAGACGGTGAGCAGGTCGGCTACGCCTATGAGGAATACCCCATCTACACCGACCATCCCGGATGGTCGGAACACGACGCTCCCCGCTACTGGGACGCCTTCTGCCGCATGACCCGCAAGGTCCTCGCCGAGACCGGCGTGGACCCGGCCGAGATTCGGGGCGTGGCCGCCTCCTCCGCGCTCCCCTCGGTCGTCCTTGTCGATTGCGACGGTGAGCCGCTCCCTAGGGCCTACAACCTGATGGATCGCCGGGCGACGGCCGAAGTGGCCTGGGTCAGCGAGCACATCGGCGCGGAGCGCATCTTCGAGATCACCGCCAATCGGCTCGAAGACCATCCCGTGCTGATGAACGTGCTCTGGGAGCGCAACAACCATCCCGAACGCTACCGCACCATCGCCAAGGTCCTGACGATCGACGGCTTCATCAACTTCAAGCTCACCGGGGCAGCGACCACGCACTATTCGGCAGGCCCGTTCTATGGGGTCTACGACATCCTCGAACGGCGCTTCGATACCGCGCTGCTGGAGGCCATGGGTGTGGACCCGGCGTTGATGCCCGATCTTTGTCGCTGCGAGGACATCATCGGTGAGGTCACCTCGGCGGCTGCGGCCGAGTGTGGCCTGGCAGCGGGCACGCCGGTGGCCGGTGGCCAAGTGGACTGCAATGCCGGTTGGCTGCAGGGTGGCGCCATCGAGCCCGGCGACATCCAGATGAACCTGGGCACGGCCGGCAACTTCGGTATCATCCACCGCTCGCGCGACTTCCTCTTCAGCGAATCGGGCGCCGCTTCGATCAACTTCCCGTACACCGTGGATTCGGAGACGACGTACATCACGGTGCCCACCACGACCACCGGCGGGGGCACGTTGCGCTATCTCCGAGACCAGTTCTCAGCCCTGGAGGTGGAGCGTGAGAAGGCCGGCGGGCCGGACGTGTACGACGAGCTCAATGCTCAAGCGGCTGCGGTGCCGCTCGGTGCGGACAGCCTGTTGTTCCTGCCCTACCTGATGGGCGAACGCACGCCCATCTGGGACGTCAACGCTCGTGGCGTGCTCTTCGGCCTGTCGCTCAACCACACCAAGGGGCACGTCGTGCGCGCCGCCATGGAAGGGGTCGCCTTCGCCCTCTATCACTCCTTCGAGACGCTCAGCGCGGCGGGTCTCCGCGTCAACTACCCACTGGTGCTCAACGAGGGCGGCGCCAAATCGACCTTGTGGCGCCGCATCATCACTGACGTCTTCGACGTAGGCACCGTGCTGCTGGAGCGACGCACCGGTGCGCCCTACGGCGATGCCATCCTTGCCGGCGTCGCCACCGGCATCTTCAAGGACTTCTCCGTGGCCAGGGGTTGGGCCACCACCATCGATCCCATGGAGCCCGACCCCGCGGCCCATGCCGACTACATGGAACGGTTCGCGCTCTTCAAGCAGGTCTATCAGGACCTCCGGGGAGACTTCGTCGAGCTCGCCCGCATCCGGTCGCAGTAGTACGACAGACAGGAGTCACACATGGAGCTGGTCAGCAAGCTCAGGCAGCGCGTCGCCGCGGACGATCCCATCCGCATCGGCATCGTCGGCTGCGGGCAGATGGGGTCCGGGCTGGCCCATGCCATCAACAACATCGAGGGCATGCGGGTCGCGGCCATCGCCGACCTGGACGCGGCGCGTGGAGTCCGCACCTTCGGCGAGATGGGCCGCTCGGGCGATGTGCTGGTGGCCGAGGGCCTCGCCGAGGCGGAGGACGGCATCCGGACTGGAGCCGCGGTGGTCACGCCCGATGCGCTGGCGATGCCGCAGCTGGAAGGCCTGGAATGCATCGTGGAGGTCACCGGTGTGCCCGATGTGGGCGCACGCGTGGCGCACGACGCCATCATGAACCGCAAGCCGGTGGTGATGATGAACGTGGAGACGGACATCACCATCGGTGTCTACCTGGACCGTCTGGCGCGAAAGATGGGGACCGTCTATACCGTGGCGTCGGGCGATGAGCCGGGCGTGCTCAAGATGCTCCATGAGCAGGCCATCCTGATGGGCTTCGAGGTGGTCGCGCTGGGCAAGGGCAAGAACAACGTCATCGATCTCGCCGCCACGCCGGAAGCCTGCGTGGCCGAAGCGGCTTCGAAGGGGATGAACCCAAAGATGCTGTCGGCCTTCAAGGACGGCACCAAGACGATGGTGGAGATGGCGGCGGTCTCCAATGCCACGGGCTTGGTGCCCGATGTGCCCGGGATGCACGGACCCAAGGTGGAAGCCGATGAGCTGGTCAGCACCTTCATCCCGCAGGCTGACGGCGGGATCCTGTCGCGCGCCGGTTGCGTGGACTACTCGACCGGAGCCATCGCGCCGGGCGTGTTTGCCATCGTGCGTTCATACGATGCCCGCATCCGCAAGGAGATGAACTTCATCACCCATGCCGAGGGACCCTATTACCTGCACCTGCGGCCGTACCATCTCTGCGACCTGGAGACACCACAGTCGGTGGCGGAGGCGGTGCTGCTGGGTGAGGTCACCGTCACGGCGGAGGAGATGCACGCCGAGGTGGTCTGCACGGCCAAGCGCGATATCGGGGCAGGCGCCGTGCTTGAGGGTATCGGCGGGCCTGATTGGTACGGGGTGATCATGACCTACGCAGAGGCGCGGGCGATGCGAGCGGTGCCCATCGGCATCGGCGCGGGCGCGGTGGCCACGCGGGCCATCAGCGCCGGCTCGATCATCACCGAGGACGATGTGGCAGTCGATGAGACGACGTTCGTGGCTCGGCTGCGCCGGCTGCAGGACGCCTTGTACGGATAGGGGGCCGGGATGAGCGAGCAACACCACCAACGGCTGCCGTTTCTGGATAACGGCATCGTCCAGATCGCCTTCGTGGTGCAGGATCTCGACCGCACCGTGGAGATGTACCACCGCATGTTCGGGATCGGGCCGTGGCACTTCTACACCTATGGCAAGCCGCTGGTGAAGAAGATGTCCTACTACGGGCAGCCCTGCGAGTACAAGATGCGCGTGGCGCTGTCCTACTTCGGGCCGATGCGCGTCGAGCTCATCGAGATGGTCGAGGGCCCCACTGTCTACGCCGACTTCGTGGCCGGGCATGGCTTTGGGGTGCAGCATCTTGGCGTGCTGGTCGATGACATGGCTGTGGCCCTGGCGCAGGCAGAAGCTGCCGGCTTCCGGATGATCATGGATGGCTCGGGCTTCGGTCCCGACGGTGACGGCCATTACGCCTATCTGGACACGCAAGAAGCGTACGGGGTCACCTACGAGCTCATCTGCCGTCCGGCGCGTCGCAACCCCCCGGAGAAGATCTACCCGCCCGAGGAGTAGCGCCCCCGGCATCGTCGAGGCCTTCGCGGGGTCGGTGTCACGCCGCCGACCGGCACGCCGCCGACAGGCACGCCGCCATGCCACGCCCGCCGCCGCCACGCCCGCCACGCCGCCGCCACGCCGCCGCCATTCGTGTCATCGCCAGCGCTACCCACCGGATGGGTGAACCGACGGAGCGGGTCACCTCCGCGCACCCAGGATCAGGCGTTTGACCCGGGGTATGGGTGAACCGACGGAGCATCGGCTGTTTCACCCATACGGCGCATGAGATGACCGAGCGGGCCGGCGCTGGATGCGCCATAGCCGCTGACTCACCCGCCCGGTGGGTGGAGCCGTCAGGGCAGCCCTGATCCACCCGGAGCAACTGCTGACTCACCCGCCCGGTGGGTAGAGCAGGGTGGTGTCGCCCTGGTCGGACTTGCGGCGCAGGTCGTGGTCAGGGGCGCAGGTCGCAGAAGGGGTGGTGGCGCGGGTCGCGCCGGCCAGCCCAACGGTGCATTCGATTGCCTTTTCGGTTGACGCCCGCCCGCCGACCATGCTACGGTGCCTGAAATAATTCTCAGGAGTGGGAATTCTTTCATGGCGATGGCCAGTCACCCTTCGAACGAGGAGCTTCGCTTGCTGGTAAAGGTCAGCAGGTTCTACTACGAGGACGGCCTGAATCAGGACGCCATCACGGCGCGCCTGGGGCTGTCTCGTTCGAAGGTGTCCCGGCTGATGGCGCAGGCGCGCGAGACGGGTGTGGTGCAGATCAATGTGGTCGCGCCGCAGGACCTCTTCCTCGACCTCGAGAGCGCGCTCGAGGAGCGCTTCGGGCTGCAGGAGGCGCTCGTGGTCGAAGCCCAGCCGGGCGACGCACAGGCGCAGGTCAGCCGTGCCGTCGGCAGCGCCGCCGCGGGCTACCTGCTGCGCGCCATGTCTCCCCGCAGCACCATCGGCATGTGCTGGGGTGACACGCTGCGCCACATGGCCGGGGGACTGACCCCGCAGCGCTACCCCAACGCTCAGGTGGTGCAGGTCATCGGTGGTCTTGGCCAGCCCGATTCGGAAGTCCACGCCACGGAGCTGTGCCGAAGCGTCTCCCGATCGCTGGGCTGCCGACTGACACTGCTGCCGGTACCGGGCATCGTGGCCGATCAGCGTACCCGCGAGGTGCTGCTCTCTGACGTCCACGTCCAACGAGCCGTGGAAGCGTTCGATGATCTGGACATCGCATTCGTCGGTATCGGCGCCCCGACGCTGGGCTCGGTGACCATGCGGGACGGCTCCATCATCACGCGTGCCGAGCTGGACGCCCTGCTGCACAAGGGTGCGGTCGGCGACATCGCCCTGCGTTACTACGACGCCGACGGTGAGTGCATCGAGTCGGAGATCAACGACCGCATCATCGGCATGACGTTGGCGCAGATCAAGCAGGTGCCCAAGATCGTGGGCGTCTCGGGCGGGCCGGACAAGCAGGCCGCTATCCGTGCCGCGCTCCGCGGGCGGCTCATCAACGTGCTCATCACCGATTCGGTGACCGCGGAGACACTGCTGGAGGCAGCCGATGCATGAGCAGCGACTGATGGACGACCAGCAGATGGACGACCAGCAGATTCGTGCGCTCGGTGCCGAGGCCATCCGCCGTGAGAGCGCTGCCGTCACGGGGCTCGCCGACGACTTGCCGGACACCTTCGTCCAAGCCGTCCGTTTGCTGCTGGAATGCCGTGGTCACGTCCTCGTGTCGGGTTCCGGCACCTCGCACGCGGTGGCGCTGCGCTTCGCCCACCTGCTCTCGTGCGTGGGGACGCCGGCACTCTTCCTGCACCCTGGCGACAGCCAGCACGGTGCCGCCGGCGCCGTCACCGCCAACGACGTCTGGATCGGCCTGTCGAAGGGCGGCGAGACCACTGAGGTCGTATTCCTCGCCGGCATCGCCCGGAAGCGCGGCGCCAACGTCGTCGCCATCACCGAGAAGCCCGACTCCAGCCTGGGTCGGCTGGCCGACGTCATCCTGCAGGTGACCGCGCCGGACGGCATCGATCCCTTCGGGATGGTGGCCACGGGCAGCTCGCTCTTCAACTCGGCCTTCACCGACGCCATCTGCGTGGCCCTGCTAGAGCTGCGCGGCTATTCGGTCGAGGACTTCGGTGAGACCCACCCGGGCGGTGCCGTCGGTCACAATATCAGGGAGAACGACAGCAAGTGAAAGCCGCTCACCTCACCGCCCCCGAGACGATCGAACTGGTCGACGTTCCCGTCCCGCAGTGCCCTAACGACGGCGTCCTCCTCGCCGTCAGGGCCTGTGGGGTGTGCGGGTCCGACCTGCGTCGCTGGCGTGAAGGTCCGGCTGCCGGACCCATCACCGTGCCCGGACACGAGTTCGCCGGCGAGATCGTGGAGGTCGGCTCCGAAGTCAGCGGCTACAACGTCGGTGAGCACCTCGCGGTCGCGCCCGATGTCCACTGCCTCAAGTGCTGGTACTGCAGCGTGGGCCTCTACAACCTCTGCGACGACATGACCATGATCGGTATCACGCCCGGTTTCGACGGCGGGTTGGCCGAGTACTGCGTCCTGCCGGCACACGCCCTGGCCGGCGGCACCATCCACAAGATGCCCTCGTCGCTCACCTTCGCGCAGGGTGCCCTGGGCGAGCCGCTCAGCTCGGTGCAGGCTTGCCACGCCGACATCGGCACCACCCTGGGTGACACCGTGCTGGTCATGGGCGCCGGCCCCATCGGCTGCCTGCATACCCTCATCGCCCACCTACGTGGCGCCCGCGTGATCCTGTCCGAGCCCAACGAGCTGCGCCGGAAGCTGGCCGAACCGTTCGCACCCGAGCTGGTACTGGACCCCGTGACCCAGGATGTCGTCGCCGAAGTCAAGGCCTTCACGGACGGTCTTGGGGCCGACAGCGCCATCTGCGCCAACCCCGTGGCCGCCACCCACCAGCAGGCGGTAGACGCGGTGCGTAAGCGCGGCACCGTGGTCCTCTTCGGTGGCCTGCCCAAGGCGGCGCCCATGACGACCCTTGACGCCAACCGCATCCACTACGACGAGATCCGCGTCATCGGCTCGTTCAGCTATCACCCCGACTTCCATGCACGCGCGCTGCGACTGCTCGAACGCGGCCAGGTCGATCCCGACGCGATAATCACCCACCGCTTCTCCCTCGATCAGGCTGGCGAGGTCTTCCGGACCGTCGCCGCCGGCGAGGCGCTCAAGGTCATGGTCGAGATCGGCCAGGAAGGCAAGGACCTGGCATGATCGGACTCAACACCGAATTGCAACAGCGGGAAGCCGCCGGGCAGCCCGTTCGCATCGGCCTCATCGGTGCCGGGCAGATGGGCACCGACGTGGTCGCCACCACGCACGAGATGCAGGGTGTGCGCGTGGTCGTCACCGCCGACTTGGACATGGAGCGCGCCCGCGACGCCTACCGCATCGGCCTGATCGAGGACGAGGTCGTCGTGGCCGAGTCGGCCGCCGACGCCGACGCCGCCGTGGAGGCGGGCAAGCGAGTGGCCGTGGCCGACTACCGCATCGTCACCGACATGCGCTCGATCGACGTGATGCTGGAATCCACCGGCGTGCCCGAGATCGGCGCCCGAGCCGCGCTGCGCAGCGCTCGCAGCGGTCATGACCTGGCCATGATGAACGTCGAGACCGACATCACCGTAGGCCCCATCCTGCACTGGTACGCGAAGCAGAAGGGCGTGCTCTACGCACTCGCTGCCGGTGATGAGCCGGCCGCCTGCAAGGAACTCTACGACCTCGCGGTCTCGATGGGCTTCACCATCGTGGCTGCCGGCAAGGGCAAGAACAACCCGCTCGACCGCCACTCAACACCGGCCGATCCGGCGGTGCGGGCGGAAGCCGCCCGCCGCGGCCTCTCGCCCAACATGCTGGTCGAGTTCGTGGATGGCTCCAAGACGATGATCGAGATGGCGGCCACCTCCAACGCCACTGGCTTGGTCCCCGACATCCGCGGCATGCACGGTCCCGACACCGACCGCGACCACCTCACCGATACCTTCCGGCTCACCGAGGACGGCGGTGTGCTGAGCCAGATGGGCGTGGTCGACTACGGCATCGGGAAGGTCGCTCCCGGCGTCTTCGTCATCGTCCGCACCGATCACCCTCGACTGCGTGAGGCGATGGTCTTGCGCGACATGGGCAACGGACCCTACTACACGCTCTTCCGGCCATTCCACCTGTGCAGCATCGAGGTGCCGCTGACGTGCGCCATGCTGGCCATCCGGCGCCAGTCCAACATGGTGCCGCTCGACCGACTCACCTCTGAGGTCTTCGCTGTCGCCAAGCGTGACCTCGCACTCGGCGACACGCTCGACGCCATCGGCGGCACGGCCTACTACAGCCTCATCGACACGTATGAGACCGCCGCTGCCGAGGGGCTGCTGCCCATCGGTCTGGCCAATGGCGCCAGAGTCGTCCGACCCGTGGCCATGGACACCCCCATCACCACCGCGGACGTCGAGATCAAGCCATCCACCGTCTACAGCCTGCGGCAGTTGCAGGACCAGTGGTCGCAGGGCGCGATCGCTGACGCCGAGCTGCTCACGGCCATCGACCAGCTAGCCACCGACTAACCCGGAATAACAGGGATCCAAGAAGGAGAGGACATGGCACGAGCCACACTGGGAGTCATCGTCGGGAACCGGGACTTCTTTCCCGACGCACTGGTGACCGAAGCACGCGCGGACGTGCTGGCGCTATTCGAGGAGATGGACATCGAGGCCATCATGCTCGATGCCGACGCCACCAAGCTCGGTGGCGTCGAGACCTGGCGTGAGGCACAGCTGTGTGCCGAGCTTTTCGACCAGAACCGCAAGCGCATCGAGGGTGTGCTGGTGGTGCTGCCGAACTTCGGCGACGAGAAGGGCGTCGCGGACACCATGCGGCTGTCCGGTCTCAACGTGCCCATCCTGTTGCAGGCCTATCCCGACGACGTCACCGCCTTCACTCTCGACCGCCGCCGCGACTCGTTCTGCGGCAAGATCTCCGTCTCTAGCGACCTGCGCCAGTACGGCTTCAAGTACAGCCTCACCGAGCGTCACACCATCCCGGTGCAGTCGCCCGAGTTCCGTGCCGATCTCGATAAGTTCATCCGCGTGTGCAAGGTCGCCAACGGTATGAAACATGCCCGCCTTGGCGCCATCGGCACGCGACCGGATGCCTTCAAGACCGTGCGCTACAGCGAGAAACTGCTGGAGGCCAGCGGCATCGCGGTCAGCGTCGTCGACTTCAGCCAGGTCTTCGGCTGGGCCGACGGTCTTTCCGACGACGACCCCAAGACGAAGGCCAAGCTCGACGAGATCAAGGCCCACCTGCCACACCCGACAGTGCCGCCAGAGAAGCTGGTCAGGATGGCCCGCCTGGGCGTGGTCATCGACGACTGGATGGCCGACAACGACCTCGATGCCAGCGCCATCCAGTGCTGGACCTCGCTGCAGGAGAACTACGGCGTCAACGTATGCACGCTCATGAGCATCATGGGCAGCAAGTTCATGCCCTCCGCCTGTGAGACGGACATCACCGGCCTGGCCTCGATGTACGCCCTACAGCTGGCCGCCGAGCAGCCGGCCGCACTCGTCGACCTCAACAACAACTACGGCGACGACCCCGACAGGTGCGTGCTCTTCCACTGCGGCAACTGGCCGCTGAACTTCTATCCTGAGGGCGAGGCCGAGATGAAGACGGCCGAGGTGCTGGGCACCACGCTGGGTCCCGAGAACGTCTACGGCGCCATCGCCGGTCGTGCTCCGACCGCTCCGCTGACCATCGCCCGCATCAGCACCGACGACGTCAACGGCAAATGCAAGGCCTACGTGGCAGAGGGGCAGTTCCTCGATGACGAGCTCGACACTTTCGGGTCTCGAGCGGTCGTCGAGATCCCCAACCTCCAGCCACTCCTGAAGCTCATCTGCAAGGTCGGCTTCGAGCACCACTGCGCCATGAGCCCCGCGCACACCGCGGATGCCGTGGCCGAGGCGCTCGAGAACTACCTCGACTGGGAGGTCTTCCGACATGCGTAATCAGCATAGGAGGTGCTAGCAGGCCAATAGGGAACCTCAGAAGCCCAACTTAGGAACAGATCTTGGAGGAGACCAAACTCATGCGGAATCTCAAGGGAGTCATCGGACTCACCATGGCCGGCGCGCTGGTGCTGGCTGGCACCCCCGCGCTAGCACAGGACGAAAGCGCCGCCCCGGACGCGTCCATGGCTGCGACTGGTGGCCTCGACATCTGCTTCATCCACGAAGACCTCGAGACCGAGTTCTGGCTGGCCGGCCACAAGGCCATGACCGAGACGCTGCGTGCACAGGGCGACAACGTCCTGGAGCGCTACGGCCCCGACGCCAACGAGCAGTTGGAGCTGCTGAAGGACTGCATCGCCCAGGGCGTTGACGGCATCTTCGTCATCCCCAAGGACGGCTCCATCGCGTTGACACTGATCGAAGAGGCCAATGCGGCCGACATCCCGATCGGCATCTTCAATCGTCCGCCACAGGGTGAAGATGGCGCCGCCATCGTCGTCCAGGCAGACAACCGCACCATCGCACGTGACGCGGTCCAGTACATCGCCGACGAGGCCATGAAGCTGGACAAGAAGATGACCCCGCTGATCATGGTGGGCGACCTTGGCGACCCCAACGCCGTGGGCCGCTATGAAGGCTTCTATGACGTCATCAATGCCAACCCCGATCTCTTCAACGAGGTGATCGAGGTCCCCACCAAGTGGGATGCTGCGACCGGGCAGGCCAACCTGCAGGCCGCCATGGCCGCCAACCCCGACGTGGACTTCCTGTTCACCTCGTCGGACTTCCTGTTCCCGACCATCAAGGGCGTCCTCGAGCCACTCGGCAAGTGGGTCACCCGTGATGATCCCAATCACGTCCTGATGGCCGGCCTCGACGGTGACGTCAACGCCTGCCGCCAGATCAAGGACGGCTACGTCGACTCCACCGGCGTCCAGGACCTCTACTTCGAGGCCCAGACGATGCTGGATGCGCTCCTTGCCGCGATCAACAACGGCGAGACCCAGCCCGACCAGTGGCTGGACGACCCCGGGTTCGCCCTCACCGCCGGCAACCTTGCCGAGCGTGAGATGGACATGTGGGGCTGCATCCTCCTCGCCGACCCCAGCTACAACCCGTAGTCGGGACCTGACTTCGGAGGGGCGGGCCTGACCCGCTCCTCCGTCAGAGGGCCTCACTCGCTGAGGCCCGCCGCATCCCCTTCAGCAACCTGGACGCGATGAACACCCACGACCTCCACCGCGCAGTGCCAGCCACATGACGGTCGCGACGCAGACCTCCGGCATGGATCGAGCGGTCTCCTTCGGCAAGCGCGTGCTGATGTCCGAGTACCTGATCCTCTATCTCTGCATCGCCATGTTCGTGGGCCTCTATCTCGTGTCGCCCACGGTCGCGACGCCGAGGAACATCAGCAACCTGCTGTCTAACATGTGGCCCTTGCTGGTCATCGCGATCGGGCAGACATTCGTGCTCATCATCGCTGGCATCGACCTCAGTCAGGGGGCGGTCGTCTCCCTCACGAGCGTCGTCGGAGCCGCTTTCATCGCCCAGTCGGCCCAGCCCATCGTCTTTTCCAAGAGCCCCCTGTGGGACATCATGCTCTTCGAGGACGGCGCCATCCTGCACGACTCGGCCTTCGGCATCCCGGTGGCCATCTTCGCCATGCTGGGCGTGGGCTTACTCATCGGGGCATTCAACGGGATCGCTGTCGCGTTTGCGCGCATCCCGCCATTCATGGTGACCCTGGTGACCTCGATGTTCGTCGGCGCGCTGGCCATCTACGTGGTCAAGACCGAGAACATCATCGATCTGCCCGATGCCTTCAGCGTCATCAGTGACGACTTCGCCATCCCGGGGCTCGACGGGCTGGAGTTCTTCTCCATCGCCATGGTCATCGCCATCAGCATCGCCGTGGTGGCCCATCTCGTGCTGTCGCGCAGCCTCTTCGGGCGCTGGCTTTTCAGCATCGGTCACAGCCCTCGTGCTGCGCTGGTGTCGGGCGTGCCCGTCAAGAAGGTCATCGTCGCGACCTACATGTTCAGCAGCGTCTGTGCCGCCGCAGCTTCGATCATCTACACCGCGCGCGTGGACCAGGGTCGCCCCACGTTGGGTGCGCCGTTGCTGCTGGACATCATCGCCGCGGTCGTCATCGGCGGTACCAGCCTCTTCGGTGGGCGTGGCAAGATCATGTGGACCGTCTTCGGCGTCGTCTTCCTGGTCCTGCTGGGCAACGCGCTGTCGTTGCTCAACGTGCCCTACTTCTACGTCGCCATCGTCAAGGGCTCGGTCATCCTGCTGGCCGCCCTCCTCGACGTCGTGCGGCGCCGCGTGGCGCTGCAGCAGGTTTGAGGGCGCCCACCATGACTGACCTGATCCTCCAGTTCCAGGGTATCGAGAAGGCCTTCTTCGGCGTGCCGGTCCTCCAGGGCATCGACCTGGACGTGGAGCGCGGCACGACCGTTGGGCTGGTCGGCGAGAACGGCGCGGGCAAGTCCACGCTGATGAACATCCTCGGTGGCGTGGTGCCGCCGACGACTGGCCAGATGCTGCTCGACGGCAAGCCGTATCGGCCGACCGATCCGCGCGAGGCCGACGACGCCGGCATCGCCTTCATCCACCAGGAGCTGAACCTCTTCACCAACCTCAGCATCGCCGAGAACTTCTTCATCAGCGACTTCCCCACATCTGGCCGTCTGCCCCTGCTCAACCGGCGCGACCTCAACCGCCGGGCGAAGGAGTACCTGGCGCTCGTCGACCTGGAAGTCTCACCGGATATGGCCGTCGAGCGTCTGGCCCCGGGTGAGCGCCAGCTGGTGGAGGTGGCCAAGGCGCTCTCCACGGACGCGGGCATCATCATCTTCGACGAGCCCACCACATCACTCACTGCTCGCGAGACCGAGCGCCTCTTCGACCTCATCGGTCGACTGCACGACGACGGCAAGACCATCATCTACATCAGCCACATCCTCGGCGACGTGTTGCGGCTATCCGATGCCGTCGCCGTGCTGCGCGATGGCAACCTGGTGGCGACCGGTGCAAGGGACGAGTTCACCATCGACCGCATGATCAGCTCGATGGTCGGGCGCGATATCGAGAACCTCTTTCCGGCGCGGACGGCCGCCCCGACCGATGACCTCATGCTTGAGGTGCGCAACCTCTCCAAGGCTGGCATCAGCCACCAGATCGACATCCAGCTGCACAAGGGCGAAGTGCTCGGCGTTTTCGGCCTGATGGGGTCGGGTCGCTCCGAACTGGCGGAGATCATCTTCGGCCTGGAGGATTTCGATGAGGGTGAGATCCTCATCGACGGCGAGGTCGCCAAATCGCTCAGCCCGACCAGCAACATCAAGGGCGGCATGGCGTTCGTGACCGAGAACCGGCGCGAGGAGGGCCTGATGATGGAGGCCACCGTGTCGGACAACCTCAGTCTCGCGGCGCTGCCCGAGTACACCTCTCGTTGGCTCAAGCGGGTCAGGTCCAGTCCCCTGGCCAAGTCGGTGCGGGAGACCGTCGACATCCTGAGCATCAAGGTCAATGACGCCTTCCGCAACGAGGCCAAGGGGTTGTCTGGTGGCAACCAGCAGAAGGTCGTGCTGGGCAAGTGGCTCATGACCGAGCCATCCATCCTCATCATCGACGAGCCCACCCGCGGCGTAGACGTGGGTGCCAAGTACGAGATTTACGAGATCATCGACCAGATCGCCGCAAGCGGGACCGCGGTGCTCTTCATCTCCTCTGAGATCGAGGAGCTCACCGGCATGTGCGACCGCATCATCGTCATGGGCCAGGGCGAGGTGCTGGGATCCTTCGAACGGGCCGACTTCGACAGGGAGTCGATCATCCGAACGGCCTTCCGGGAGTACGCGGCTTGACCAGCAATCGACTGACCATGCCGATCCTGCGCAACATGCCGGCCATCCTGTTCGTGCTCGTCTTCGTGCTCTTCAGCGTTCTCGACGAGCGGTTCTTCAGCCTCGACAACTTCTCCAATATCGTGGAGACATCGGCCTTCGTGGGCCTGTTGGCGGTGGGCATGACCGCGGTGCTCCTGACCGGCGGTATCGACCTCTCAGTGGGCGCCACCATGTACATCACCGCCGCGGTCGTGGGCACGCTCCTGCAGCAGGATGTCAACTACATCGTGGCCATCCTGGCAGGCATCGTGGCCGGTACCAGCTGGGGCTTCGTGAACGCCTTCCTCATCGCCAAGGTCGGATTGGTGCCCTTCGTGGCCACGCTGGCAACGCTGACGGTCGGTCGTGGCATCGGCTTGCTATTGACCGAATCACGGCAGTTCATCCTGCCGCCGGTGATGGCGTACGCGGCGACCGACGTCTTCGGTATCCCACTTCCCGTGTTCGTGCTCGCCATCGTCGTCGTCGCGGCGGTCCTGTTCCTGCGCTACACCGCGATGGGTCGGCAGATCTACGCCATGGGCAACGATATCGAAGCGGCCAAGAAGGCCGGCCTCAACGTCGTCCGCCTGACCGGGTCGGTCTACGTCATCAGCGGCTTCTGTGCCTCACTCGCCGGCGTCATCGCCATCAGCCAGCAGGGCAGCATCAGCGCCGGGATCGGCGAGGGCGTGGAGTTCCGTGCCATCGCCGCGGCCGTGCTGGGCGGCACCAGCCTCTTCGGCGGGATCGGTAATGTCTTCCCCGGCACCGTCATCGGTGTGCTGCTGGTGCAGATGATCTCTACCGGCCTGGTCTACCTCCAGGTCGACCTCTACTTGCAGGACATGGTCGCGGCTTCCGTCATCTTCTTCGCTGTCCTCATCGATGCTCAACGCATGCGCATCCTGGGCCGCCTGGAGCGGCGCAACATCCGCGTCGAGAAGGGCGACACCGGCCCGCCAAAGGCCAAACCAGCGCCCGCTCCGTCATAGCGGCGGCGCGGGCGGGTCAGGCGAGGATCGGAGCCAGAGAGGGGAGAGATGAACCACCGAGAACGTGTTGTGGCGGCGCTGAACCACCAGCAGTCCGATCGTGTGCCGATCGACCTTGGTTCGACCATCGTCACCACCGCCACCCGCATCGCCTACCAGAACCTGCTCAAGCATCTGGGTCTGCCGCCCGACGACGAGCCGCACATCTCGCATCGCCAGATGGACACGGTCTACCCGCGTGAGGACCTGCTGACGCGCTACGACGTCGATACCCGCGCGGTCTATCTCAGGGGACCGTGGGAGTTCGAGACCCGGGAGCTGCCGGACAACCGTTTCGTTGACGAGTACGACCTGACCTGGGAGAAGGCCTCCTTCTACTACGACGTCGTCAAGCGGCCCTTCGCGGACCTGGAGCGGCCCAGCGACCTCGACTCGGTGCAGTGGCCCGATCCCTACGACCCTGGTCGAGTGGCGGGTATCCGCGAGGAAGCGCGGCGCCTGCACGAGGAGACCGACCACGCGGTCGTGGCCGACATCATGTGCCTGGGCCCCTTCGAGGGCGCCTGTTTCATGCGTGGCTACGAGCAGTTCTGCATGGATCTCTACTGGAACCGCGACCTGGCCCATGCCATCCTGGACAAGATCACCCAGACGGACATCGCGCTGTGGGACCTCTTCCTGCAGCACGTGGAGCCCTATGTGCAGGTCGTCGCGCAGGGTGACGACCTGGGCACGCAGCGCGGCACCTGGATCAAGCCGGAGATGTTTCTTGCCGACGTCAAGCCGTATCTGCGCCAGCTCTACGATTTCATCCATTCCAGGACCGACGCCAAGGTCTTCATGCACTCCTGCGGCTCGGTCTTCGACATCATCGGAGATCTCATCGAGTGCGGCGTCGATGCCTTGAACCCCATCCAGCGCAGTGCCGCCAAGATGGACATCGCCGTGATGAAGCGGGAGTTCGGCTCTGAGCTGGCCTTCTGGGGCGGCGGCATCGACGTGCAGCAGGTGCTCCCCACCGCCACGTCCGACGAGATCGACCGCGAGGTCAAGTACAGCATCGACACGTTGAGTGCCGACGGTGGTTACGTGTTTTGTGCCGCCCACAACCTGCAGCCGGACATCACGCCCGATCGCATCGAGGCCATGTACCAGGCCGCGCTCAAGTACGCCTAGCTGATGGCCAACCTCATCGGCCTGGACGTCGGCACCACTGGCTGCAAAGCCGTCGTCTTCGACGAGGACGGGGCGTTGCTGGCGAGCGCGTCTCGCGAGTACGCCGTGGATTTCCCGCGGCCGACGTGGGCGGAGCAGAACATCGAGGCGGTGTGGGTGCTGGCGGTCGAATCGATGGGGGAGGCTGTCGCTGCGGCCGGGGTGCGTGACGTCGCCGCCATCGGGCTGTCTGTCCATGGTGAGGCGGTCACACCGGTGGATGCTTCGGGGCGTCCGCTGCGGCCGACCATCCTGGGCATGGATACCCGGACCGATGCGCAGAACGCATGGCTGCGCGAGCGCTTCGGCGCGCGCGAACTCTTCGAGCTTACGGGGATGCCCATCCACACCGTCAACACGCTGCCCAAGCTGCTCTGGCTGCGCGAGCACGAACCCGATGTCTGGGCTGCGGCCGACAAGTTCCTGCTGGTCGAGGACTTCCTTATCGCGCGCATGACCGGCCGCGCCGTGATCAGCGAGTGCCTGGCATCGCGCACCCAGCTCTACGACCTGGTGGCCGGTGGCTGGGCGTCGGAGATCCTCGATGCGCTGGAGCTCTCCTCCGACCGCCTGGCGGAAGTCGTGCCATCCGGCACCCTGGTGGGCCGCATACGGGCCGATCTGGCCGACCGACTGGGGTTGGCCTCGGCGCCCGGGATCGTCACGGGTGGCCACGACCAGGCGTGTGGGGCGCTCGGTGTCGGGCTCACGCGGCCCGGGCTGGCGTCGGTCTCGACCGGCACCGCTGAGGTCGTGGAGGTGGCGCTGGGCGCACCCGTCGTCTCCGAGCCGCTCTACGGGGGCAATGTCTCGGTCTACCGCGCCACCGTGCCGGGGTTGTACCTGGCCATGACGCTGAACCACAGCGGTGGCCTGGCGCTGCGCTGGTTCCGTGACGGCTTCTGCGAGCCACAGTCGGCTCAGGCCCTTGCGTCCGGGGCCGACGCCTATGACGTCATCCTCGCCGATGCCACAGCGGATCCGACCGGCCTGCTGGTCCTGCCGCACTTCGCCGGCGCCGGCACGCCCACCTTCGACACGGCATCGCGGGGCGCCGTCCTGGGCCTGACGTTCTCGACCACGCGCGGCGACATCGCCAAGGCCATCCTGGAGGGGCTCACCTATGAGCTGCGGCTCAACCTGGATCTACTCCGCGACGGCGGCGTGGCCATCGACGTGTTGCGCGCCATCGGCGGCGGTGCACGCTCACCACTCTGGCTGCAGCTGAAGGCGGACATCACCGGGATCCCCGTCATCACCCCGCGCACCACCGAGGCGGCGGCCTTCGGCGCGGCACTGCTGGCGGGCGCGGGCGCCGGCCTATGGGCATCTGCAGCCGAGGGCGCGGAGCGCTTCCTGGAGCTGACCGACACGTACCAGCCGGACCCCGCGCGGCACGAGGCGTATTCCCGCCAATACGAGCTGTATCGCGAGGTCTATCCGGCGGTCGCGCCCATCTCACACCGACTGTAGGGCCCGACCTATCATCGGGTCATGAGCGACATCCAGATCACCTGCGCCGGCAGCGCCGTCTTCGACATACTGGCCAAGTCCGCGGGACCGCTCCCCATCGGCGTGCTGGGACTTGTCGATACGTTCTCCACGGCTGAGGGTGGGCCGGCCCTGCGTACCGGTCGCGTGCTGGCCGGCATGGGCATCGAGACCCGGCTCATCATCCCCGTGGGCGACGACATCTTCGGCCGCTCGTTCCGGCAGACCGTGCCGGCGCCACATCTGCATGTCGAGTTCGTGGCCTCGCCGTTCCCGACGTCCACCTCGCTGGTGGCCGTCGACCAGGATGGCGAGCGCACGATGCTGCACAACCTCGGTGCCGACGCCTCGGTCACCGCCGAGTCCATCGAGTCTCGTCTGGTCAGCGACTACCTCCACGTTGGTGGGGCGCTGGTGCTGCCGGGCCTCGATGACCCTGACGGTGCTCCCTTGGCCGGCTTGTTCGAGCGCACCAAGGCGCGTGGGTTGCATACGAGCCTGGACGTGGTCCACGACTCCACTGAACAGTGGCAACGAGTGCTGCCGGCGTTGCCGTACACCGACCTCTTCGTGCCCAGCCTGGCCGAGGTGGTGGGCATCACCGGTGTCACTGACCCGGCCGATGCTGCGGTCGCTCTGCGCGACCTGGGGGTTCGCTTCGCCATCGTCACCGATGGTCCACGCGGCGCCTGGGTGAACCACGATGACTTCGTGGGTCACATCCCGGCCTTCAAGGTGGACACCATCGACACCACCGGTGCCGGCGACTCCTTCACTGGCGGTGTGCTGACCGGCCTCATCCACGGCCGCGGGGCAGAGGATGCGGCGCGATTGGGTGCGGCCATGGGCGCCCTGTGCACGACCACCATCGGCACGTTCTCCGGACCCGATGATCCCGCCGGCGCCTGGCGCCTGGCTCGGTTGGAGCCTCCTCGGTGAGCGTCATCCTGCCGGGTGAGGTCGGGTCGATCCCCGACCAGATGCGCGCGACCGTGCTCTCCGGGCGCGGCACCCATCAGCTCGCCGTCCGCAGTGTGCCCATTCCGCGACCCGGCCCCGGTCAGCTCCTGGCGCGCGTCGACGCGGCCGGCATCTGCACCTCGGTCAACAAGCTCATCGACCAGGGTGCCGAGCATCCGCTGATGCATGGCTGGGACCCCGCCGAGCATCCGGCCATCGTCGGTGACGAGGGAGTCGTGACCGTGGTGGCCGTGGGGGATGAGCTGCGTGAGCAGTGGGTCGTGGGGCAGCGCTGCTCCGTGCAGCCGGCCGTGGACATCGCACCCATCAACCATCTTGAGCGTTACACCGATGGCGGCCGTAGTGCGGCCAAGATCGCGGTCGGCTATTCGCTTCCGGGCCTCTTGGCCGAGTACATCCTCATCGGCGAGGAAGTGCTGGCGGCCGGCTGCCTATTGCCGCTTCCCGATGACGCGTTGCCGGCCGGCCACGCCGCCATCGCCGAGCCCATCAGCTGCATCATCAGCTCGCATGCGCACCACATGCACCTCACGCAACGCGATCGCACACAGGCACGGGTGGCGCAAACCGGTCTCGCGCGCGATGGCGTCACCGTCATCATCGGCGCCGGGCCCATGGGCCGCATCCACGTCGATCTCGCCATCGCGGCGCGACCTCGAGTCATCATCGCCACGGCCCGGCGCGCCGACCGGCTGCAATGGCTCCACGACACTTTCGGGGAGCGAGCGGCAGCGGCCGGTGTCGCGCTGGTGACGGTCATCGCCGGCGATGGCGATCTGGCAGCCACGGTGGAGCATGTTAGCGGCGGCCGTGGCGCCGACGACGTCATCGTCACCGCCGCCGACGGGGCGCTGATGGAATCGGTCCAGCACCTGGTCGCACGCTACGGCGTTCTCGACCTCTTCGCGGGGCTGCCGCCGGGCAAGGAGATCATCGGCATCGACGAGCGCTTCGTGCACTACCAGGAGATCAACATCACCGGCTCGTCCGGCGGCGGCCCATGGGACGTCATCGAGACGTTGCGGCTGATGGCGGCTGGTGAGATCGACGCTGCGGCCCACATCGGCCACGTCGGTGACCTGGCGCACGCGCCGGAGCTACTGCAGATGGCGCGCGAGGGTCGGGTGCAGGGCAAGGCCATCGTCTACCCGCACCGGCGCTCCGATGCCATCATGGATGTGACCCGCTGGGACGCGACCGACGAGCAGCGCTACCTCGCAGCAGGGTAGGGGAGTGGGTTTCGGCGGCACCCGAAAGCTGGTCGGGCTCGGGTTCGGAGCCATCCAGTCGGGCCTGTTCGTCTACGAGGCGCAGCGAACGGGTGATTATGCGCCGCCGCTGATGGTGGACGTGCGAGCCGATCTCGTGGCCGGCCTTCGCGCCGACCAAGGGCGAGTACGCGTCAACATCGCTCGAGCTGATCGCATCGATGTCGCCGAGCTGGGGCCGATCGAGGTTGCCGATTCGACGGTGACTGCGGAACGTGAGTGCATCATCGAGGCCATCGCGGCTGCCGACGAGTTCGCATCGGCCCTGCCCAGCGTCGCCTTCTATCGCTCCGAGGCTGTCCACAGCCCGCATCGGCTGCTCGCGGAGGGCCTGCGGCGTCGTACCGCGGCGCAGCCGCTGATCGTCTTCTGCGCCGAGAACCACCGCAGCGCGGCAGCGTTGCTGGAAGAGGCCGTGCTCGACGCGGTTCCGGGTGTCGAGCGCGACAGCGTCCGCTCGCGTGCCCGCTACGTGGACACCGTCATCGGCAAGATGAGCGGGGTGATCACCGATCCTGCTGAGATCGCGTCATTGGGCCTCGCCAGCATCACCTCGGCCTTGCCGTCGGCATTCCTGGTGGAGGAGTTCGACCGCATCCTCGTCTCCCGCGTGGACCCGGCCGGTGCGCTCCATCCCGGCATGCCCGTACTGCGAGAAGTGGACGACCTAGCGCCCTTCGAGGACGCCAAGCTGCTGGGTCACAACGCGACGCACGCCCTGGGGGCCTACTTGGGCCAGCTACAGGGCCTGACGCTATTTGCCGACCTCGCCGACGTGCCCGGTGCCATGGGCTTCCTGCGCGCGGCCTTCATCGAGGAGTCCGGCGCCACCCTGCGCCGGCGCTGGACTGGATCCGATGCACTCTTCACCGTTGCCGGCTACGAGGCCTTCTCCGATGATCTGTTGGAGCGCATGGTCAACCCGCACCTGGCCGACACCATCGAGCGCGCCGCTCGCGATCCGCGCCGCAAGCTGGGCTGGGATGACCGGCTCATCGGCCTCATCCGCCTCGGGATCGCCGAAGGCGTACCGACGCCGCGATATGCCATGGGTGTCGCCGCCGGGCTCGACCTGCTGTGTCGTTCGGGTGCCGACCGCCGCGACGGCGCCGAGTTGCTCCGCGGCTGCTGGCCGGATGGTCTTGATCGCGATGAGGTCGACGCGGTCCTTGACGCCGTCCACATCGGCCGCGAGTGGCTGGAGCGTTGGAGTGCCGCCGGCTTCGAGGAGCTGTCCACGAGTTGACGGCGCTCCGCGGCCCGGGATTGCCTCGTAGTCAAGTAACTGACGTCCACCATGCGTACCTCGTCGCTCCCCTGCCTGGCACGCAAGCGAGACGCACGAACGGTAGGGATCGGGACTCCCAGGCAAGTTCCCGAACCGCCATGCCCGCAGCGCGTCGGTTACGTGCGTGGGACGCAAACGTGCCATCGGTAGCTGCTTGCCACGAGACTGCGATGACCAGTAAGATGACCATATGACTATCAAGATGACTGCGAGCGAGGCGAAGGCCAAGATCCTGTCGCTGCTCGATGATGTCGCTGATGGCCAGGAGGTGGAGATCACCAAGCATGGGCGCATCGTCGCGCGCCTCGTGCCGGCGACAGGACCGCATGCGTTGAAGGGAAGCCTCATCGGGGTCGCCATGACGGCCGGGCCGGAAGAAGATCTCTTCGGCACCGATGTGACGTGGGACCTCCCGTGAGCGCCGTGCTCCTTGACACACACGTCGTCCACTGGTGGTCGGCCGAGCCGGATCGCGTCAGCGCCGCCGCCGGCCGGGCCATCCTCGAGGCCGACGAGCTCGCAGTCGCTGACATCACGTGGTTCGAGCTGGCTTGGTTGGCCCGCCATGGTCGCATCGCCCTGTCCGTACCCATCCCTGCCTGGCTCCAACGGCTCAGCAGGCAGCTCCGGACGATCCCCGTGACACCCGCGATCGCAGCCACCGCGGTCGATCTGCCGCCGTCATTCCGGGGTGATCCCGCCGATCGGCTCATCTACGCGACCGCGATCGAACAAGGCTGGCCGTTGGTCACCAAGGACCAGCGGCTGCGAGCACATCCCTACCCTCGTCCCATGGCCGTCTGGTAGCCAGTACAGACCTGGCTCCGCGCGCGCCCGCCGACCTCCGACGACCACGATCGAACAGGCAGGCGATACTTGGGCTTCATCTGGACCACTCAACGGGGGACTCCATGGATATCCGCTACGACCGTATCGCTCGCGTCCAGGAGGGGATACGGGAGCAGGGCCTCATCGCCATCGTGGTCATGAACCACGACGACTTCCGATACCTGTTCGGCGAGGACCGATCGCAGCCGCGGGCTCTCATCCCCGCGTCCGGGCCAGCCGAGATCGTGGCTTTCGCCGGCGAGGAGCCGGAGCTGCGGGCTGGCATCGAAGAAGGCCGGGTCCAGGTCTTCACCACGGTCGGCGGCCAGATCAATGACGTCGTCTCCCGCCTGAACCAGATCGCTGCCGCGTCTGACACGCCTCCCGGAGAACGCCCCAAGGTGGGCATGCAGCAGTGGTTCGAGACGCCGGCGTTCCTCCTGGACATGTTCCGCAAGGTGAATCCGGGGATGGAGGTGGTGACCTCCGATGCGGTCATGGACCCACTGCGGATGATCAAGGACTCCGGTGAGATCGAGCTCATGACCGAGGCCCAGCGCATCGCCGGCCTGGGTATGGATCGCGCCCGTGAGCTGCTCCGACCGGGCGTCACCGCCCACGAGGTCGTGACCGAGGCGCTCTACACCATGATGCGCGCCGGGGCCGAGTCGACGAGCACGCCGCCCTGGGCCAACTTCGGGATCGAGACCTGCATGCTCCACGGTCGCCAGAGTCCCCAGCCGCTGGCGCCCGGCGAGATGGTCATCATCGACCTCACGCCGCAGGTGGAGGGTTACTGCGCCAACCTCGCTCGGACCTTCGTCGTAGGTCAACCGGACGACCGACAGCAGGGACTCATCGATGCCTATCTCGACGCGGTGGAGGCCGTGCGGCGTGTGCTGGTCCCGGGTGCCACGCCGGCCAAGCTCGACGCGGTCGCGCACGAAGTGTACGAACGGCACGGCCTGGGCAAGTTCCATGTCTACGGCATCGGCCACGGCCTTGGTCTGCGGTTCGAGGAGACGCCGGCCCCGACCATCATCCCGCCGCACAAGAACGTGTCCCTGCGCGAGGGCATGACGTTCACCATCGGCCATCCGGTGCTGGCTATCCCCGGCTTCGGCGGCTCACGCTTCGAGGATGTCTATCGTGTCACGCCCGACGGTGGCCAGCTGCTCGCTCCGTACCCGGTCGAGCCGGTGATCCCGGCCTAGCTCCTGTGGCGGAGGACGACCGCGAGACCAAGCGCGAGGGCGGCACCGACACGGCACCGACGCACGGCCCTCGGATCGCCTATCCCGACGCCGCTGAGCCAGCACCGCATTCGCAGTGATCGTCGCGGCTCATTCCTGGGCCCACCAGGGACGGGTCTTCACCGGTCGGGCGGTGGGCAGGCAAGCCTGACGCTCACCGATGGGCCACCCTTGACCCGTGCTGACTTCGACCGAGACCGATATGGTAGTGACGGTTCGTGTCCCTGAGACCGGGACCCGAGGTGGCCGAATGGCCACGAGGCAGGACGTTTTCGTCGCAAGCCAGTACAAGGAGGTGCCAAATGGGTGACAAGACCCCGAAGAGACCGCCCAAACCCAAGAAGCCCAAGCCGCCGAAGTTCGTCGCCTAGGCGGCACGGGTCGCAACCACGGAACAGGGCGAGGGCGATCGCGTCCGTGGTGGAGTGGTGGATGCCTGGCCTCGTCACTCGTGCGCGCACGCGAGTGGGAAGGCGGGTACAACGGTGTCAAGCTCGTGCGCGCGGCGCTTGAGCGGGAGTTGTCGCGACATGTCGATGTCCACGCCCCCGTCGGTCGCGGAGCGCTTGGTGATGCGGTCGCTCAGTTGCGGGTCGGGCTTGCGACGGACTACCCGGAGGCATTCCTGTGGAGCCTGGTCGCGGTCGACGTTGCAGCCAGGGACGGCTCGACGCTGCCACTCGCCCCGGCACCGGCAGCCAGGACGAAACGCCATCGTGACCCCGGTGCACGAAGTCACCTCTTGACCGGGTCCCTTGCGGGCCTCTACATTCCGCGTCTCCCGAGTCCGCGGCGGTCAAGACGCGGTAGGGTCACGTCCAAGGAGGGGCACATGCGTCGCTGGACATGTGCGGCCATCTCACCGGTCACCTCGCTCGACGTCATTTGGTCACCACAAACGGGACGTCCCGGGATAGCTCCTCATCGTGGTCGGCCCGTCCGGCGGACCCTTGCAGCCCTGGCAGCGCTGGTGATGTCGCTGGCACTCGTTCCCATCGGTACGACTGCCCAGGATGGTCCAGAGACGCCCGTGCTGGGATTCCTGACCGCCATGTCCGAGAAGCGCTTCGATGACCTCGGTCGGTACTTCTGCCCGGAGTACGCAGACCAGGCCTCGGGGTTCGACCTCAGCGCGGAGATCACGGCAGAACTTCCACCGGGTATCGACCCTCAGCTGGCTATCGATGCCCTGACCATCTCCGTCACCGGCCCTGATGGACAGGGAGAGCCGCTCGTCTCCGTCCTTTCCGAGGACGCCGATGTGACCTCGCTCGGCGTAGAAGCGACGTTCACCGTCAGTCTGGACCCCCTGGCCATGGACCCATTCGTCCGTGCCATCGCCGAGAACGAGATGCGGACGCAGGACATGGAGCTGACCGAGGAGAATGTGCAAGCGTTCATGGCGCTCGTCAGCGCGTAGCTCGGGGACAATCTTACCTTCAGCGAGTACATCGGTGAGGTGGCGGAGGTCAGGCCGACAGATGAAGGCATCTGGCTCATCTGCGGTGGTTCCATCGTCGAGTCGGGCCTCGAGTCGGGCCTCGGGTCGGGCCCGCAGTCCACGGCGACCCCAGGGCCTTCGGCGGTCGCATCGGCCTCCGCCTCGCTCTCGGACCTGGACCCACTGCCATACGCAGAGTACGTGGCAGCACTGGAAGCATTCACGCAAGACGACCCCTTCGTGGGACTCAGCGACCCCCCGACCAAGAAAGAGGTCCTGGTCGGACTCAGGAAGTTGCTTGCCAGCTCGATGACCGAACAGGAGCGTCTCCTGGCCGTGGTGCCCGAGGATTGCTACGCAGATGCGCACGCGGAGCTCCTGGGCTACTGGCAGTCCTCCATCGAGGGAGTCACCGAAGCCGCCGTGCAACTGAAGGCGTCGTCGCTCGCCGAACTCATCTCCATCACCGATGCCATGGACGAGACGCTCCAGCAGCGCCACCCCAGCGCCTACGTGGAGGCGAGTGATGGCTCCGGTGGCTTCAAGGGTTCGCCCTTCAACATCCTCGCGGCCCTCGCGACATGCGAGACACCGGTCGATCTGGAGTCGCCAGCGCCATAGTCCTCGGCGCGAACTTGACCGGCCCGATGCGCGGGTATGGCTGGGTGGTGTTGAGCCGATCACGCCCGCTCGATCAGCGCTACGGTAGGAGTCCTGGTATGGCTGCCCGCCACACTACGATCCACCACTCCCCCGGAGGAACCGACGGATGAACAAGGCGCTACACCCTGATTGGCACGAGCTGGTGCACTTCTCCGCTCCCGGCCCCCAGCCGACATTGCTCCACGACGAGCCTGAGCTGCGCGTGCTGGTCGCTGGCCTGGAGGCCGGCGGGCAGATCCCGGTGCATCCTGGGCCCCAGGGGATCTACCACTTCCTTGAGGGCGAGGGCATCGTGCAGGTCGACGAGGAGCACTATCTGGTGACTGCAGGCATGACGGTCATCGCGCCCGCCGGCGCCCGGCGCGGCATCGAGGCCACCACACGTCTGGCCTTCCTGGCCGTGCGGGTCGGTCCCGAACCGGCTCACTGACCCGGCGCCAGCCGCACACCCCGCGGCTCTCGGGGGTCATGCGCCGCTGGTCGAGTCTCCGGCCTTCTCGATGCGTGCGATGGCGTCTGCCAGAATTGCCATGCGCACGTCGGCGTCGGCGTCGCCGAGCACCCTGCCCAGTGAGTAGCTGACCAGCGGCGCGGCCTTGCGTTCGACGCTGTGGGCGACCACGCGGGCGAGGTCGAGGACGGCCGCCGCTTCGTCATCCGAGAGCGGTTCGAGGGGCTTCAGGCCGTGCTCGGATGCGGCCTCGGAGATGGTCCGATAGCACTGCTCAAGGTCCATGATCGCCTCCTCTTGCCGCCTCGTCTGACACGGCTTGGTTGCCATGGTAGGTGCTCCGAAGATGCAGGACGACCGTGGAATGACTGGCCATTTGGCCCTATCACGGCCAGGTGACGCAAGCGACCATCGCTTGGACATGTCTGCCGTCGTCGGTAGTAGGGGGGATCCTGCATGACGCTCTCTCGCCGCCACGTCCTGCGTTTGGCCATGGCTGTGCCGATCGGCCTCGCGGTGACGCCGCTGGCCGTGACCTACGGCCGCGCCATGAAGAGCATGGCTGGACAGGTCCGGCCGAAGCCGAGCGGCACGAGTGCCAGTCGCTGTGCGGTGTGTGGGTCCGCTGACCACGCCATGCTTGACCCCAAGTGCCCCATGGGGCGCACGGTCTGGCGCGGGAGGGTCGGCTAGATGCCGGTCACCCGTCGGACCTTCCTGAAGGGGTCAGCCGCGGCTGCCGGTGCGGTCGTCGGTGCCAGCCTGCCCGTCCTGCAGCAGCCGGCCCTGGCCGGCCGCGACTTCGACGTTGACCCCAGCCTGCCCGTCGATCGTGTCGTGCGCACGACGTGTTCTCCCAACTGCACCGGCAGTTGTGGACAGCTGGCCTTCGTGCGCGACGGCGTCGTGGTCAAGGTGCAGCAGGCGGCTGACTACCCTGATGCCGCCTATTCACCTCGAGGGTGCATGAAGGGTCTGAGCTACATAAACCAGATCTACGGTGAGGACCGCATCATGCGGCCGCTCATCCGTGACGGTGAGCGTGGCTCAGGGTCATTCCGTGAGGCCACCTGGGAGGAAGCGCTCGACCGGGTCGCGGACGGCATGCGCTCGATCGGTGAGCGCTGGGGCTGGGACTCCATCCACGTCTTCGGCCAGGTGCCGGGATCTGGCTACATCCAGAAGGGCGCCAACTACCGAGCCAGCGCCCTGCTGGGCATGATCCATGGCACCAGCTTCGACTTCAACGGCGACCTACCCATGGGCATGCCCATCACGTTCGGGGTGCAGAACGCCGAGCATGAAGCCAAGGACTGGGCCAACAGCCGCTTCCTGCTGCTCATCGGCAGCAACCCGGTGGAGACGCGCATCCCGGACGTGCACTTCATCTTCGATGCCGTCGAGGCCGGTGCCAAGCTGGTCGTGGTCGACCCCACCTTCTCGTCGACCGCCTCGAAAGCCGACGCGCATCTCCGGATCCGCCCCGGCACGGACGCGGCGTTGGGCCTCGCACTGTGTCGCCAGATCATCCAAGACGGCCTGATGGACGTCGATTTCATGCGCACCTACTCCGATGCGCCCTTGCTCGTGCGGAGCGACACCGGCAAGCGGCTGCGCGGCACTGACATCGATCCGGCTGCACCCGATCCCTCGTTCGTGGCCTGGGACGAGGCGGTTGGTGCACCGGTCGTCGTGGGCACCGATCGGCTCGGGTTCGCCGATGGTGTCGAGCCGGCCCTGGAGGACACCTACGAACTGACCCTGAGCGACGGCACCACGGTCGAGGCGTCGCCCGGCTTCGTCCACGTGCGTCGAGAGCTGGAGGCGTGGACGCCCGAACATACTGAGGAGGTGACCAGCGTCCCTGCCGAGCAGATCGTGCGCCTGGCACGCGGCTACGGTTCGACCAAGCCGGCAGCCATCCTGATGGGCGGGGGGGCCAACCACTGGTACCACGGCGACCTCACCGGCCGTGCTTTCGCGCTCCTGGCCACGCTGACCGGCAATGTCGGCCGCTCGGGTGGCGGCTTCTCGGTCTACGTCGGCCAGTACAAGGTCCGTGCAGCCACGCTGCCCTGGTGGAGCCCGGGCGGACAGAAGGCCAAGGTCTGTCCCAGCGTCTACTTCGTGCGTGGACGGACCGAGACCATGCACCCCGACGTGCCCTATCCGAAACAGGGTTGGCACGGCCTCGTGTGCACGTTCGCCAACCTGTTCGTGCAGTCGATGGATGTGAACCGGCTGCACCAGACACTCGCGGGCCTCGACCTCATCGTGGTGGTGGACCACCAGATGACCGAGACCGTGCGCTGGGCCGACGTGGTCTTCCCGGCCACGACCTGGTATGAGAAGTCGGACCTCACGGCCACGCCCCTACACCCCTTCCTGCAACTCCAGCAGGCGGCCATCGAGCCGGTCGGCGAGTCGCGCTCCGAGCTGTGGATGTGGCGGGAGATCATGCGTCGCGTGGCGCCCGAGCTGGCGGCGGAATGGTTCGAGATGGATGAGGAAGCCGCGATCGAGATGATCCTCGCCGCCGGGAATGAGCCCGGAGGGCCGACCGAAGGGATCACGCTAGCGGACCTCAAGGCCGGCCCGGTGCGCCTGCCCGTCCCCGATCCTGACGTGGCGTTCGTGGAGCAGATCCGTGACCGCGTGCCGTTCCCGCCCGTCTCGCTGCCGACGCCGCTAGAGAAGACGGCAGAGTTCATCCCCACCCGGCGCATCGAGTTCTACAAGGAAGAAGATCGCTTCATCGAGCTGGGCGAGACGGTGCCCACCTGGCGGCCGCCCTTCGACGATGCCGTCCACGATGAAGCCGACTATCCCTTGGCGTTGCTGTCGCCACACTCCAAGTGGCGCATCCACTCCACGTACGCCAACAACGCCTGGCTCGGCGAGATCAACGGCGGCAAGCCGGAGGTCTTCATCAGCCCAGTCGATGCCGAAACGCGCGACCTCGCCACCGGCGATCTCATCGACGTCAGCAATACGCGCGGCTCTGTACGCGCTTGGGCACGCATCAGTGAGGCACAGCGCCCGGGCAGCGTCACGCTCTACGAAGGCTGGTGGCCTCGCCAGTTCGCCGCCGGCAAGGGTGTCAACGAGCTGACCTCATCGGCTGTCAACCCCATCCATGAAGTCCACTACGTGGGCAACATGTGGGCACCCAGCACCGGTTGGAAGGACTGCCGCTGCGAGGTCCGCAAGGCCACCGAGGCAAACGAGGCGAACGATGGCTGACAAGGTCTCACCGGTCGAGGCGCTGTCTCCAGCCTCGCGGGAATACGGCGAGATCGGCCCGCGCTCGGAGCAGCCCCATTGGGGCATGGTCGTCGACCAGGAGCGCTGCATCGGCTGTTGGACCTGCGCCATCATCTGCAAGTCGGAGAACGACCTACCCCTGGGCGCATGGTGGAACCGGATCCTCACCGAGGGCGAGTCGCTCGACCAGCCGCAGCCGGTGACCGGCGGCCTAGAGATGTCGTGGCTGCCCGTGGCCTGCCAGCACTGCGAGAACGCACCCTGTACCAAGGTCTGTCCGGTGGAGGCGACATACCATCGGGAAGACGGCCTGGTGATGATGGACAACGACCGCTGCATCGGCTGCCGCTACTGCATGATCGCCTGCCCCTACGGCGTCCGCACCTTCAACTGGGGTGAGCCATCCCGACCCACGCCTTACGACACCGGCATGGTCGAAGCCCGACCGCTGGGCACCGTCGAGAAATGCACCATGTGCGTCCACCGACTCGCCGAAGACCAAGTGCCCTCATGTGTCTGGTCCTGTCCGACGGGTGCCCGTGTCTTTGGTGATCTCAACGATCATGACAGTCGGGTCGTGGCGCTGATCCGTGACCGGGAGGGCTACGAGCTGCTCGAAGAGCTCGCCACGCAGCCGTCCGTGCGATACCTGCCGCCGCGGCGAAAGGCCGGACTATGAGTGTGCTGACCGAACAGCCACTGCGGGCTGACGTACCAGGCGCCCGGCGCTGGGAGCGGCTGTGGGGCTGGATGCGACAGAACCCCTGGCTCTGCATCTGGGTCGCCCTGCTGCTGATCACCATGGGCGTGGGCGTCATCGCCTTCGCCTACCAGTTCAATACCGGTCTCATCGTCACCGGCATGCGCAACCCGATGATGTGGGGCCAGTACATCCTCTATTTCATGTTCTTCATCGGGCTCTCCGCCGGTGGGCTGATCGTGGCCTCATCGGGGCGGCTCTTTGGTGCCACGATGTTCAAGCCCATCACACGCCTGGCCGTGGTGGAGGCGACTGTGGCGGTGCTTCTGGCGGGGGTGTTCATCCTGCCCGACCTGGGGCGCCCCGAACGCGTCATCAACATCCTGCTACACCCCAATCTGACATCACCGATGGTGTGGGACATCACCATCGTCATCGCCTACACGATGCTATCTGCGCTGTACGTCTGGGTCTACACCCGAGCGGACCTGGCACGGCGCGGTAGCTGGCTGGCCTTCGGTACCGGGACCAGCGAGCGGGCTCTGGCGCGAGATGAACGCTTGAAGTCGGTACTGGCCTGGGTGGCCCTGCCGGCAGCCATCCTGCTGCACTCGGTCACGGCCTGGATCTTCGGGCTCCAGATCAGCCGCGGGTTCTGGTACTCCTCGATCATGGCGCCGATGTTCATCGCCTCCGCGCTCGTGTCCGGCCTCGCCCTCGTCATCCTCCTGGCGCTCGTCGCTCGTCGCCTGCGCAAGATTGACTTCCGCGATCCCCTGGTGGCCTTCCTGGGCGGGCTCCTGGGCGTGTTCCTGGCGGTCGAGGCGTTCCTGGTGCTGGCCGAATACCTGACCGCCTCGTATCCTGGAGGGACGGGCGAGTCGAGCGCCATCGGCAGGATGCTGGCGGGACCGTACACGCCGCTCTTCCTGGTGGAGGTCGTCATGGGACTCGCGATCCCGTTCGTCATCCTGGCAGTACGGCGGACCCGCCTGCAGACGTCCTGGGTGGTACTGGCGTCGGTCCTGGCGATCGGCGGCATCTTCGTCCATCGCCTCAACCTCCTCCTGAATGGCCTCTCGTATGCGCCCATCGACCTGCCGCCGGGGCTGCCCATCGGGGTCGACCAAGGGCCGGCGGCAAGCAGCTTCGCGGTGACCCATTGGTACGTGCCGACGCTGGTCGAGTACCTCGTGGTGGCCGGTGTGCTGGCCTTTGGTGCGTTGCTATTCACGATCGCGTTGTACTGGCTGCCCCTGCGTGAGCCCGACGCCCACTGACGACGCCCGCTCCCCGCGGCGTCAGTTCGCGGGGCCGGCTTCGGCGATCGTGCTGGCTGGTGGGCGCTCCAGCCGCTTTGGCGGTCAGAAGCTCGCGGCCCTCAAGGATGGCGTGCCACTCCTGCACTTGGCCATGCGAGCGGTGTCGTCGGTCTGCGAGGAGGTCCTGGTGGTCGGATCACCGGCCGGTCTCCCCGTCACGATCTCGCCTGACCTCCCCGCTCGCGTCATCGAGGTCTTCGATGAGCAGGCCTTCGAGGGTCCCCTGGTCGCGCTGGTGGATGCAGCCGCACAAGCCGGGAACGAGCGTCTCCTGGTCGTCGGTGGTGACATGCCGGAGCTCGAGTCGCACGTCCTTCAGCGATTGCTGTCTTTCGCCGACGACCGCGCCGGAGCCTGTCTGGTGTGGGAAGCTCTGCCCCGCCCACTGCCGGTGGCGCTGTGTCGACGATACGTGCTTGAACAGGGCCGGGACCTGGCTGCTGCCGGGAAGCGGAGCCTGCGGGCGCTTCTCGACGGACTCGACCTCGAGCTGGTACCTGAGAGCGAGTGGGGCAGACTGGACCCCGGCGCTCACACCCTCTTCGATGTGGATCGCCCCGGGGATCTCGATGGGCGTGGCGAGAGTCCAACTGACCACGCGCCGCCGACCCCACGTGACGCGACCCAGCCCGACGTAACCTGATCAGATCCCCGAGCTGATCTCCGAGAGGATCGATGAGATCCCGCCGCTTGCGGAGACGACACCCACGAACAGGACGAACCCCAGCACTCCCATGATCAGCGGCAGGAGCAGCAAGGTCCAGGCACAGCCGATGCCCAAGCCGTCCGCAGGTCGCACCGGACCGCCATGCACCGCCGCCCATTGCGCATCGGAACGCGTCAGGAAGTACAACGCCTCGAACCAGGCGATGATGCTGGGGATGCCCGTCCACGAGAACAGCAGGTAGACCACGCCCCAGGCGATGTCACCGAGATAGAAGCGGTGGATACCGAGGCCACCGACGATGATGGCCAGCAGCGCCGCACCCGCCCGGTTCTTGCCGTAGCCTCCGACGTTGTCGGGTTGGCGCACGCCACAACGTGGACAGTCGACCGCGCGGCTGTCGATGGCCGAGGCGCAGGCGTAGCAATACTTGTAGGGCTGCCCTGGCGGCGGCGGCGGCGGTGCCCAGTGCGGTGGAGGTGACCCCACTGGAGGTGGGGTGCCGGGCGGCTGGCCACCCGGTGGCGGTCCCCAACCCTGGTTCTGCGACATCACGATCCTCCCATGGCCATGCCCTCGATGAGCGCTTCGACCTCGATAGTGCCACCGCGTCGGCTCGGCAGCGGGATGATGTTGCCGTCTATGGCCTGGCCATCGACAACAAGGCGGCGGACCCGCCCGGTCGTCCCCGCTAGCTTGCTGACGTGGATGCGGTACGTGGTGTCCCGGAAGCGTCGCGTGACGATGAAGCCGTCCCAGTCGGCCGGGACGCATGGATCGATGCGCAGGCCGTCGTGCTCGGGGCGGATGCCCAGGATCCATTGTGTGGCGGCGACGAGGTTCCAGGCTGCCGTCCCAGTCAGCCAGGAGTTCTTGGCCTCACCGTGAGTGGGTGCGTCCGGCCCGGCGATCATCTGGGCGTACACGTAGGGCTCGCAGCGGTGGACCTCGCTGATGTCCTCGCGCGCTGAGGGATTGATACGGAGGTAGTAGTCGAGCGCACCATCGCCGTTGCCGAGTCGAGCCTCAGCGATCATCAGCCAGGGGTTGGTGTGGCAGAAGATGCCGGCATTCTCCTTGTAGCCGGGTGGGTAGGAGGAGATCTCGCCGAGGTGCACGTGATAGCGCGAGAACGCCGGCTGCAGCAGCACGATGCCGTGGGGCGTGGCCAGGCGCTCACGCACCGCTGCCAGCGCTTGTTGCGCGCGGCCATCCCCGGTGCCGATACCGGCCATGACGGCCATGCCCTGGGGCTCGATGAAGATCTGCCCTTCCTCATTCTGGGCCGAGCCCACCGGCTCCCCGAAGTAGTCGTAGGCACGCCGGAACCAGGCGCCATCCCAGCCGTGCGCTTCCATGGCCGCCACCATGCCCGACTCGGCCGACGCGCAACGCTCGGCGAACGCGTCGTTACCTCGTCGTCGGGCCAGGGCTGCCATCTCCTGCGCGGCCAGCGTGAAGAGGGCGCCGATGAAGACCGACTCGGCCACGCCGCCTTCCTTGTTCTGCGTGGTCTGGAACGACTCGCCGGGGGTCTGGCTGAAGCAGTTGAGGTTGAGGCAGTCGTTCCAATCGGCGCGGCCGATGAGCGGCAGCCTGTGTGGACCGAGGCGCGCCAGTGTGTACTCGACGGCACGAACGAGGTGCTCGTACAGCGGCGTCTCCGAGCCTGGTGCGTTGTCGAAGGGGACCGGCTCATCGAGGATGGACCAGTCGCCGGTCTCGCGGATGTAGGCCGCCACACCCAGCACCAGCCAGGCCGGGTCGTCGTTGAAGCCGGAGCCGACGGCGTCGTTGCCGCGCTTCGTCAGCGGCTGGTACTGGTGGTAGGCGCCGCCACTCG
>JBBSAV010000013.1:0-40848 GCA_038251965.1 Candidatus Limnocylindrales bacterium | reverse complement strand
GAGGTGGAGACGTTCATCTGCGGTCCCGAAGTGGCGGCCGAGACGCCGACCGATTGAGGTGCATGGCGTTGGCGCCCAGGTATGAAATAGCGGCCGGCCGTCATCCAGCCAGCCGCCACTCGTATCGAGCCCTGGGCCTTACCCCTCTTCTGGTGTTGGCTCCAGCGTGCAGTAGGGCAGGATGTGCATCCACGTCTTCTTGGCGCCCCAGGCGGGCCTCAGCCCCTCGATGAGGGCAGGATCGTGGCCCACGATCTCACCCTTCTTCGCTGCGCGCTTCAACTGGCCGTACGACAGGTCCGTGCATTCCTTGATGCGCTTACCGTACGAGAGGTTCTTGCCGATGCCGGGGACGTCAGCATCGGGGTCGCAGAGGGGCTTGATGTGTTGCCAGGTCTTCTTGGCGCCCCAAGCCGGCTTCAGGCCTTCGATGACCGATGGATCATGGTCGGCCAGATCGCCCGCGCGAGCCACGTTCTTGAGCTGGCCATAGCTGAGGCCCGTGCAGGCCTTGATCTTCTTGCCGTATGCAATGCCGTCTCCGGCAGTCGTCACGCCGGCGAGCGACACGACGAGCAGTGCGGACATCGCCACGGCGGCCATCAATCGTTTCAATCTTGGATCCTCCGATAGTCTCTGTGCCGCCAACTCGGACGTATCGTCTGAGCCCCCGCATCTGCGAGGGGCCTGGGGAACACGGCGGCACCCTTCGCTTGAGCAGAGGTTGGCAGTCACCCTGGGGCGTGTCAAGGGCGCTCTGGCGTAGCCGGGGCGCCCGACGGGGGTACGGGGGCCGTACCTCTGTCTCTATGAAGGATGTCAAGGGGGTGGCCGGGGTCTGGAGCAGGGATCGCGTCTCATGTCTCTATCGGCCTCCTCGGGGGAGGACCAGGCTTTGGGTGACAGCGGCGGCCCAAGTCGAATGAGGGTCGTCAGGCGACCAGACGGCGAGGGGGGCCTGCCGCTCGGAACGGCTCCTGGCGCGTGAGCATGTACCAGATCACGGAGGCGAGCTCGCGAGCGAGTTCGACCCGGGCGACCTGACTGCCCTGCTGCTTGCCGCGCCGGCGCTTGGTGTGTTCGTACTTCGCTCGGTAGCGGGGATGCTGGGCGGCATGGACGGCCGCCTCGACGAGCGCCCAGCGCAGGTACTTCGGGCCGGTCTTGGCCAGACCACCCCGCCGATCGGTCGCACCCGACTGGTAGACCCGGGGACAGAGCCCGGTGTAGCCGACCAGCCGCTTGGCACTCGCGAACCGGCCGATGTCGCCGATCTCCGCGGCGATGGTGTAGGCGAGGATGGGTCCGATCCCGGGGATCGTCCGCAGCAGCGGCACGTATGGATGGTCGGCCCCGAGCCGGGCCAGCTCGAGCCCACAGCGACCGATCTCGGCCTCGAGCTCGTCGAGCCGGGCGAGGCTCGAGGCCAGCGTGGTGGCCCAGGGCTCACAGGATCTCGAGCGCCGCGAGCAGCTCCCGACCCCGGACGCCGAACAGGTCGGTCACCGGTACGGTGTGACCGAAGGTGATGAGCGTGGCGTGGATGCGGTCCTTCAGCGAGGTGCGGTGGCGTACGAGGTAGAGCCGGTAGCGGGAGCGCTCACGCTCGGCTCGCGTGTCCGGGTCAGGCAGCCAGATCTCGGGCACCAGGTCCCGCCAGCAGAGGACCGCGAGCACACGGGCATCGATCTTGTCGGTCTTGGCCGCGAGCGGCGCGAGACCCTTGGCCTTGGCGGCATCGGCGATGGCCACGTCCGGGCCACCGCGCTCCAGCTCATCGTGGACGAAGCGCGCGCCGTTCATCGATCCGACGGCCGCGGTCACCGGACCATCGAACCGTGCGGCCAGCGTGCGCAGGGCATCGGCATCGGGATGGACGGCCAGTCGCTCGACCGTCTCTCCATCTTCATCGAGCACATGGACATCGAGCTTCCTCCTCGACAGATCCAAGCCGGCGTATGACATGACTCTCGGGCCTCCTGGTGCTGGTTCCTGTGAGAACCCACTTTCTCACCAGTGGGGCCCCGACCTCCCTGGCCAGGGCCCTTCCTTCATAGCAGTCGGATGACCCGCCCGGTGGGTGGCCAAGAACGGTGCGAACGATTACGCTTCAGCCCCGAGACAGGTCATGGCACCCACTGACCCTGGGCACCCTCCCCAGGAGATTGCCAGATGCATAGAGAGTTCAAACGCAGGAGGAAGTCGCGGGGTCAGGCGCTGGCGGAGTTCGCGCTCATCGCGCCGGTGATGCTCCTGCTCCTGCTCCTGGCGGTGGATTTCGGCCGTCTCTTCTTCAGCTATATCGCTGTGAACAATGCGGCTCGCGAAGCGACCTACTTCGCGTCGGCGCACGCCGCCGACACATCCTTCGACCAAATGGCGTACGAAGCCGGCACGATCGAGGCTGCGCAGCGGGAGATCGCCAACCAGGGTCAGGGTGGCGAGGGCACGTTGGTCGTGACGGCCCCCAGGTGCTTTGTGCCCTCCAGCGGCGCGCCGATCTCCTGCAACACGGCAGCGCAATTCGCGACGGGCATCGGCAATCAGGTCTCGGTCACGGCCAGTCTGCCGTTCACCTTCCTGACCCCGATGGTGGGTGAGGTCTTCGGTGGCCAGATCACGCTGACCGCGTCGGTGACTGGTCCGGTGCTGAACCCGCTCGACGTCACCATCCTGCCCAACCCGACGCCGACCCCGGTCCCCACACCTACCCCCACACCTGCTCCGACACCGACACCTACTCCGACACCCCAGCCCACACCCACGCCCGACCCCGACGCGTCGCCGACGCCCACGCCCGGGCCGACCCCGCAGCCGACCCCGACTCCGACCCCGACCCCGCCGCCGGTGTGCACCGTGCCTGACTTCTATCACACGTACTGGAACGATATCGGTGCGACGACGGTGTGGCACGTTGAGGCCGGCTTCACCGGTACGCTCACGAACGACACCGACGGCAAGAAGATCCAGCGCCAGACACTCACCGCAGGATCCGTCGTGCTGTGCTCGTCGAGCATGACGGTGAGCAACAACTGATGCCTGCTTGCCGTCGTATCAGCGGTGACCGACACGAAGGCCAGACCCTCGTCGAGTTCGCATTGGTCCTGCCGGTGTTCCTGCTGCTCCTCTTCGGTCTGTTGGATGTCGGCCGCTTGGTCTATACCAACTCCACGTTGTCACAGGCGGCGCGCGAAGGCGCGCGTCTGGCGGCAGCTGAAGCCGCCTGGATCGGCGTCCCCGGGTTGGCTTGCGTCAGTGATCCCAGCCACATCACGGCTGCGCGGCCCGGCGCACACGTCTGTCCGACCGACGTGACTGCCTTCAAGTCGCACGTGGTCGATGCGGTCAACCGCATGACGGTCACGCTCGGTCCCATCTCCGACGTCCACCTCAGCTGCAACGTCGGCGATAGTGGGGATCCAGTTCCCAGCGGTGCCTGGACCGAGGCGTCCGGCGGCAACGGTTGCCGGGACGGTTCGGGGAACGCTATCGCTTCCTCGGGAGACGTCGTCTCCGTCCGCGTGCTGTACACCTATGACGTCTTCACCCCATTCGTCACTTCCATCCTTGGTGCCGTTCCCCTCAGTGGTTCGGCCAGCATGACCATCAATTAGGAGACAGGGATGATCGGCACAGATCGCAACTCAGAGCGAGGCCAGGCCATCGTGCTATTCACGTTGGCCCTGGTGGCCATCGTGCTCGGCGCAGCCGTCGTGGTCGACGGTGGCTACGCGTATGCGCAGCGCCGTCAGGCGCAGAACGCCGCTGACTTCGCGGCCATGGCGGGTTCGCGCATCGTGGGTATCTCGCTGACTGGCACGCCAGCCGGTGCCGGCACCGCGGCCAACGTCAGGGCGGCCGTTAACACTACCCTCGCGTCGAATAACGCGACACTCAAGAAAGCCTCGTATGTCGATGAGACCGGCGCATTCCTGGCTGATGTCTCGACCGCCACCAGCATCCCCAACGATACCTTCGGCGTGGTGGTGGATGCGAAGACGGACTGGAAGCCGTTTCTGCTGGGGGTCATCGGCATAGCCGATTGGGGCGCCACCGCCTCGGCCACGGCGATGACGCCGGGCGAAGGCGTCGGCGGCGGTGTCCTCCCGGTCGGCATCGAGGACGATGCCTACGATGCGCTTGCCAGATGCCAACCCACCGCCCTGGATGACTGCGTGAGCCAGGCGCTCACCCCGGGCCATCTCATCGGTCCGGGTTCGTTCGGCTGGTTGTCATTCGGCCTCCAGGGCAATGGCGGCAAGTGCGACTGGAGCAACAGCCTCGGTATGCTGGCCGATGGAGGCTGCGAGGTGAACCAGCCGTTCCTCGATTCGCAGATCGGTCCACCAGCCGACATACATGGGTGCTGCACGCAGGTCGACCTGCCCGGCAGCGAGGACAAGATCGGCGCCCTGACCGGCAACGAGTGGGCGGACCTGAGTTACTACATCGACAACAAGCTGCCCGTCTGGGTACCCATCTACAACGGCGGGCTCAAGGGGACCGGCTCGAAGGCCTACTACGACATCGTGGGTTTTGGCGCGGTCGTGTTCA
This sequence comes from Candidatus Limnocylindrales bacterium, assembly GCA_038251965.1. Classification (GTDB taxonomy): domain Bacteria; phylum Chloroflexota; class Limnocylindria; order Limnocylindrales; family CSP1-4; genus JAFMJV01. The sequence continues at coordinate 36,294 of JBBSAV010000013.1, read as the reverse complement.
TGGACTCCGGTGACGGCAAGAACCCGCATGCGAAGTGGCTGAAGGGTTCCGCCGTAGAGACGCCCTGGTGCGCGATCACCGGTCGCAAGTACTGCGCGGGACCAGGCGGCTCCTTCAAGATCGGGGTCACGGGCGAGGTCCAGCTTCGCCGCTGACGCGGGTGGCGCTGGTGCTAAGGAGGGCGCCACCATCGTCGTCTCCCTGGTCATCGGGGCAGTCTGGCGGGCTCGCCGTCGATGAGTACACTGGCGCCTTCAAACGGGGGCGGATGGAGGTCATCGAGACATGACATCGCGCACACTCGTCCTGCTGGGGACCCGCAAGGGCGCGTTCATCCTGGAGCTTGACGCTGAGCGTGAGCAGGCCACGGTCCGGGGGCCGTTCTGCGAGGCCATGCCTATCGCGCACCTGGTTTGGGATCCGCTTCAGGGTGCACTCCTGGCGGGCGCCGGCAGCCCCTGGTACGGTCCCATCGTCTGGCGCAGCCTCGATCTCGGTGAGACCTGGACACAGTCGAGCGAGGGCCTCCGCTTCGAGGGCGAAAGCGATTCGGCTGAGGCGGCCGATGCGGCCGATCCGGCCGATGCTGACTCGGTCTCCAACGCACCCGCGGTCGAGCGGATCTGGAACCTAACCCCCGCGGGCGACACGATATTCGCGGGCGTCGAGCCGGCCGGGCTCTTTCGCTCTGAGGACGGTGGTGTGACATGGGCCCACGTGGGCGGGCTGCGCGAGCATCCCTCCCGACCCAGCTGGCAGCCGAGCGCGGGTGGACTCATGCTTCATTCGATCGTGCCCCATCCGAATGATCCGGACCGGATGTGGGTCGCCATCTCGTCGGTGGGCGTCTTTCGCACCGTCGACGCCGGGGCCACGTGGGAGCCGTGCAACCACGGCGTGCGTGCCCTCTTCGCCGCTGAAGAACATGCGGAGACCAGCCATTGCATCCACAAGCTGGTGCAGCATCCCGACCGGCCGGACACGCTCTTTCAGCAGAGCCACACGGGCATCTATCGTTCCGACGACCGCGGGACGACCTGGAGCGACGGCAACGCTGGGTTGCCCTCCACGTTCGGATTCCCCATCGCGGTGCACCCGCGAGACCCGCAGACCATCTGGACGGTGCCGCTCAACGGCGACGACCAGGGCCGCTTCATGCCAGGGGGACGGGCCGCCGTCTGGCAGAGCCGGGACGGAGGCGAGTCGTGGGCGGAACAGACGGAGGGCCTGCCGCAGCAGGATGCATATCTCGGCGTGCTGCGCGAGGCCATGGCGGTCGATGGGCACGATCCGGTGGGGGTCTACATCGGCACCAGCACCGGGCAGCTCTTCGGCAGCCGCGACGAGGGGCGCAGCTGGCGCCTGCTGGCCGACTACCTGCCGGGCATCTCCTCGGTCGTGATCGCCTAGGTCGAGGATTGACGCAGGTGGCTCAGGTCCATGTCCCGCGTTCACTGGCAGCCCTGTTCCCCGGCGTGCCCCGGCACCTTGAGGTGCCTGCCGACGATCTCGCCGAGCTGCTCCATCGACTCGATGAGCGCTACCCCGGCATGTGGGACCGTCTATGCGAGCCCGGGCCCCGGCTGCGCCAGCACATCAACGCCTTCATCGATGGGCGTCCCGCGGCGCTCGACGATCCGCTCACCGGGTCCAGCGTCGTGCACATCATCCCGGCGGTCTCGGGCGGCAGTTGCGAGCGCCGGGCATGAGCAAGCTGATGGAAGATGCCGAACGCCTCAGCTTCACCACGGCTGCTGCGTGGCGAGAATGGCTGGCCGACAACCACACCCGAACGACCGGCGTGTGGCTGGTGCAATACAAGCCGCGGACGGGCAAACCCGCCATCGCCTACGAGGACGCCATCTGTGAGGCGCTCTGCTTCGGTTGGGTCGACAGCACCTATCGCCGACTGGATGACGAGCGAGGCATGCTGTGGTGGTCGCCCCGGCGCAGGGGGAGTGTGTGGTCCAGCAGCAACAAGGAGCGTGTCCGGCACCTGGGGGCTGAAGGGCGAATGACCGAAGCCGGCCTGGCGGCGGTCGCGGCCGCCAAGGCCGATGGGTCCTGGAGCATCCTCGATCCGGTCGAGGCATTGCTCGTCCCAGACGACCTCGCGACGGCCATGGCTGAACACCCGCGGGCGAGGGCGAACTGGGAGGCCTTCACAGCCACTACCAAGCGTGCGTACCTGCTCTGGATCGTGACCGCGAAGCGGGTAGAGACACGCCGGCGACGCGTGCTCGAAACGGCTCGCCTGGTCGCCCGGGGTCAGCGCTTCGAGGATCGGGGAGCCCCGGGCCGGCTGGCCGACCCGACGGACTCACGCTAGCATCAGCGCCGGAGGGACCAGCCACCATTCCCGCGCCAGTCACCATTCCCGCGGAGGAACGATGCACTCCATGACCCACCGACGATACGCACTCGTGCTCGCCACGCTGTTCGTTCTGGCGCTACCGATCGCGATCGCACTGCCCGTAGCAGCTCAGCCGAGCCCCAGCCCGGTCGCCTGGGCCACCGTCTCGACCGCGGCCTCAGTGGACGCATGTGTCGAGCCGGAGGCGACACTGGCACCGTTGAGCGACGAGACACTGTCGATGCCGGAGGACTTCCGCATCGCGCTCTTCGACGGCGTGTGGGAGGGCATCCGCGATCTCTACGTCGACCCCGAGATCAACGGCCTCGACTGGGACGCGATCGGTGACGAGTACGCGCCGCTGGTCATCGCCACCGACAACGCCTATGAGGTGTACCAGCTCTTGGGCGAGATGGTGGGGCTGCTCGACGATCCGTACACCAACTACTACGCGCCCGAAGAGCTGAGCGATCCGGCCACCTACGATCCCTCGTACGGCGGCATCGGTGCGCTGATCGACAGCGCCGCGCGGGCTGAAGACGATCCGGCTGAAGGCGACCAGGGGCTGCGCATCATCTACGTCTTCGAGGGCGGCTCGGCCAAGGAGGCCGGGATCGTGGCGCGTGACACGATCGTCGGCGTGGACGGCGATCCCTGCGCCCGCATCGCCGACATCCGTGGTCCAGAGGGCTCCGACGTCACACTCACCATCGCCACGCCCGGTCAGGAGCTTCGCGATGTCACCGTGGAGCGCCGCCGCATCAACCCACTCACCCTGCCCGAGGCGCGCCGCCTTACGGCCGACCCCAGCGTGGGCTATCTGCAGGTCCTGGCACTGTCAGGCCAGGAGGCGCTCGACGGCATCGAGCAGGCACTCACGACGTTCATGCGCGGCGATGCCATCGAGGGTCTGATCATCGATCTTCGAGCTTCCAACCAGGGCGCGCCTGCGGTCGTCATCGGTGCGCTGGGGGCCTTCGTCGAGGGTCAGGTCGGCGAGTACCACTCGCGCCTGGGCAACGAGCCGATCGAGATCGAGCCCAGCGACCTGGCCGATCGCTACGCGGACATCCCTGTGGTCGTGCTGGTGGATGAGGGGACGGAGGCTGATGCCGAGCAGCTCGCCGCCATCCTGCAGGATCAGGGGCGAGCCACCATCGTGGGGGCGCAGACGTCGGGCAAGACCCACGGCACCACCAGCGTGGATTTCGCCGATGGATCGCTGCTGCAGGTCGTCTCGTTCGGCTTCGGGCTGCCTTCCGGTGAGACGCTCGAAGGCGTAGGGGTGACGCCCGATGTCGCGGTGGATGCTGACTGGCTCAGCTATCCCGAATCAGACGACCCCTTCCTGCTGGCTGCCCTTGAGGTCATCGACGATGCCAAGGCGGCAGCGGCATCTCCTCTTCCGAGTTCGTCACCCGCACCCGCTGAGCTGATCTCGTCCTCCGCACCCGCCGATCCGACTGCGTCTCCCGCTCCCGCCGGATAGAGGTGACAGGCCACCTGGTGGCCGTCGGTGAGCGTGATCAACGGCGGCACCACGCGTTCGCATATGCCGTTGATGACCAGCGGGCAGCGAGGTGCGAAGGCACAGCCAGCGGGCAGGTCGCCGGCATCGGGTGGCTCGCCGCCCACGACCGCTCGCTGGCGCAGGCGATTGGCCGGGTCCGGCTCGGGCACCGCCGCCAGCAGCGCCCGCGTGTAGGGGTGGCTGGCGTCCTCGATCAGCTGCGACGCGGGTGCCAGCTCCACGATGCGCCCTGCATACATGACCGCGATGCGGTCGGCAAAGTGGCGCGCGCTGGCCAGATCGTGCGTGATGTACAGGAAGGTCAGTCCGCGCTCGTTCTGTAGCTCGGCGAGCAGGTACAGGATCTCTGCCCGGCTGGAGGCATCGATCATCGAGACCGGCTCATCGGCCACCAGGTAGTCGGGCTCGAGCACCATGGCACGGGCGATGCTCACCCGCTGGCGTTGACCGCCCGAGAGCGTGTGCGGGTACTTATCTGCGAACTCGGCGGCGGGCGAGAGCTTGACCTGCTCCAGGGCGGCGAGAACCTTGGCTTCGCGCTCGGTGCGGCCGCGTGGTCCGTGGATGGTGAGCGGCTCCTCCACCAGCTCGCCCACGCGCATGTACGGACTGAGGCTGGAGAACGGATCCTGGAAGATGACCTGGGCGCGCTGTCGGAAGGTCAGCAGATCGCGACCTGTCAGGGCGCCGATGTCGACGCCTTCGAACAGGATGCGTCCGGCGGAGATCGGCACCAGGTGGAGCGTGGCACGGCCGAGCGTCGTCTTGCCACTACCGGATTCCCCGACGACGGCCACGGTTTCACCCTTGGCCAGGTCGAGACTGACATCGTTGACGGCGCGAATCGGTCGCGTGGCGAAGAACGAGGTGCGCACGAAGAACGTGACGCCGAGGTCTTCCACGCGCAGGAGTGGCCCCTCGGCAGATGTCCGGTCAGCCATCGGTCGCTCGGGCCGCTGCATGCGGTAGGGCTGCGGCGGGTGGCGTCGGCATGCCGCCTGCGACGTGGCGCCAGCAACGTGCCCAGTGACCGGGCGCGATCTCCAGGTAGGGGGGCGCCGCAGCACATGCGTCATAGGCGAGCGGACAGCGGGGGCGGAAGCGACAGCCAGCTACGGCTTCATGCAGGTCCGGTGGTGCGCCGCGCAGGAACTCGGGTGGCGTGGGGTCGTGCAGGCTGGGGATGGCGGCCAGAAGGCGCTGGGTGTAGGGGTCGGCCGGGGCGCCCAACACGTCCTCGGCGGAGCCCAGCTCGCGTACCTCGCCGGCGTAGACAACCGCGATGCGATCGCAGATGTCTGATGCCAGCGCCAGGTCGTGGGTGATGAACAGCATGCTGATGCGCCGTTCAGCCTTCAGTTCCTTCAGCAGGTTCATGATCTGCGCCTGGATACTCACGTCGAGCGCGCTGGTAGGCTCGTCGAGGATGAGCAGCGGCGGATCGTGGGTGAGGGCCGTGGCGATCATCACGCGCTGTTTCATGCCGCCGCTGAGTTCGTGCGGGTAGCGTTCCGCCGTGGTTGCCGACAGGCCCACCCGAGTCAGCAGTTCACTCACCCTTGCCCGAGCCTCGCGCTTGCCCACTCCGTCGGCACGCAGGCGTTCACCCACCTGATCACCCACGCGGATGACCGGGTTGAGCGAATGCATGGCGCCCTGGAAGACCATGGCCATGCGGCTCCAGCGGACGGATGCACGGAACTGCTCGTCAGTCATGGCGCCGAGGTGTTCGCCCGCAAGGTGCATGCTGCCGCCGGCGAGGTCGCCGTTCGAGGGCAGCAGCCGCATGAGTGCCAACGCCAGGCTGGTCTTGCCGCTGCCAGATTCGCCGATGATGCCCAGCGCCTCGCCCTCGGCGAGGTCGAAGGAGAGGCCGTCCACGGCCCGCAACGGCCCACGCTCGGTGGCGTATTCGACCGTCAGGTCGCGCACTTCCAGCAGCGTCTGGCGTTCGTCCAGCAGCGTCTCGCGTGCATCCAGTAGCGTCTGGCGTTCGTCCAGCAGCGTCTCGCGTGCATCCATCAGTCGCACCCCGCCGTCGGCCGGCCGGCGACTGCTTGTTGGCCAGATGCCACCTCCAGTAGCGCAAGACGCTGTTTCGACCGTCCAAAGCCGCTTCTGGACGGCACCGATGAGGTATCGCCGGTCGTTTCGTCCTCTGACTGAGCGTGGACAAGCCGTGGCAAACGCCTCGTGAGGCGGTGGCGGACCAGTGGAGTCGGCCTTGTGCTACCCAGGCTGGCATCTGGCCATGAATCGGTCTCGATCTGCCCTGGAGCGGTCGCGATCTGCCCTGGAGCGGTCGCGATCTGCCCTGGAGCGGTCGCGATCTGCCCTGGAGCGGTCGCGATCTGCCCTGGGACGGCCGAGACCCACGCCGACCGACGGTCGCGCCCGACAGTAGCCCTCCCCAGCGTCATCAGCCGCGCCGCAGCCTGGGGTTGACGATGGGCTCCATGGCCAGCGCCAACAGCATGAAGGTCACAGCCGTGATGACGATGAGCAGGCCCGGCGAGACGACCCACCACCAGTAGCCCAGGAAGACGGCTCCGGTGCGGAAGCCGTCCTCAAGGATCTGGCCCCACGTCGGCAGCGACGGGTCACCCAGGCCCAGGAAGGAGAGGCCGGCTTCGGCCAGGATGACCGCGGGCACGAAGAAGATGAGCTGGGTGAAGACGTAGGGCGCCGTGTGCGGAAAGATGTGCTTGACCAGGATGTGCCGGCTGGAGGCACCCAGCGCGCGCGCCGCCTCCACCTCCTGCGACCCTGAGAGCCCCAGTACCATCGAGCGCACGAGGATGGTGAGGCCCGGCCAGCTGAAGGCGACCAGCAACAACAGGATGAGCCACATCTGCGCGCCGAAGACGAAGACGAAGAAGATCAGCAATGGCAGCAGCGGAACGTTGTTGACCACATCGGCGGTGCGCTGGATGAGCAGGTCGGTCCGGCCACCCTTGTACCCAGAGAGCATACCCAGGCCGGTGCCGATGACGGTGCTGACGGTGGCGGCGGCGATGCCGATGAGCAGTGCCACGGGCAGGCCGAAGGCGAGGCCCTCCGCGAGGTCGCGCCCACTGCCGTCGGTGCCCAGCCAGCCGAAGACGGAGCCGCCCGCGACGGCGCGCACCCAGGCGATGGAGTCGGCCGGATCGGCCATGGCGGCCCGCACCTGCATCACGTACTCACCCTTCAGTGGCTCCAGCTCGCCAGCTTCATCAGGGCTGCCGAACAGCGCCGCCGTCACATCGTTCTGCACCTCGCCCACGGACATCTCCATGCCGTAGGCCTCCGCCAGCATCTCCGAGATGGCCTGGGCCGTCTCCGGCTCGGCGGTGAACAGGATGCGCAACGGCGTCTCATCGTGGCGCACATACGGTGGCGCCTCGCCGGGTCGCGGCCCGCGGATCGATGTGCGCAGCAGCGGCACCGACGTGCCGTCCGGTCGCAGCAGCGTGACGCTCAGCGACGGCGGACGATCCGTATAGCGGACCTCGCCGAGGCTGAACGAGAGGAAGGTGGGCGCCTCGTCGGCCGTATGCTCGAAGACCAGGTCGTAGACCTCGACACGGGCATCGCCGCGCGCGACCGTCTCGGTCGGCTCCGAGGCCTCCACGATCTGGTGGGGCGCACCGGATCCCGAGAGGACCGACGTCCAGGCCGGCGGCACGGCCTTTGGATAGTCGGCCCAGACCGCGGGGTTGGACCAGCGTGCGGGACCGAAGTCGAGCGGAAAGGTCGCCAGCACCACCAGTGAGACGCCCCCCAGGATGACCGCCAGCGTCACGCCGATCTTGCCCGCGGTGCTGGCCAGCACCTGGCGTAGAAGACTGCGCCGCTTCATGCGTAGCGCACTCGCGGGTCCAGGAAGACGTAGAGGATCTCCAGCAGCAGCCGCGCCGCCACGTAGATGAGCGTGAACATGAAGGTCAGGCCGATGATGATGGACTCGTCGGGCTGGCCGCTGAAGGTCTTGAAGTAGAGCTGCCCCATGCCCTCCCAGGCGAAGACGGTCTCGATGAGGATGGACCCGCCGAGGGTGGCGGCAAGACCCAGGATGAGGCCGGTGACGATCGGTGGCGCTGCGACGCGCAGGATGTGCCGGCGGCGGATGAGTCCCTCTGGCAGGCCCTTGGCGCGCGCCACCGTGACGTGGTCGGACAGGGCCACGTTCAGCGTCATGGTGCGGATGACATAGATCGACGGGCCGATGCTCACCAGCACCAGCGTCAGGATCGGCAGCAGCGCGTGCCACAACAGGTCAGCGGTCGAGGCCAACAGACCCTGCGGCGGCGGCGTCGAGTACATCCCGCCCGATGGCAGGATGCGCAGCCAGAAGGAGAAGACGAGGATGAGCAGGATGCCTGCCCACCACGCGGGCAGGCCGTTGGTGATGGCCGCCACGTAGGAGACGAAGCGGTCGACGCGGGAGCCCGGCCGTGTCGAGAGCCACACGCCGACCGTGACACCCACGAAGGCGGTGATGAGCAGTGAGGTCGTGAGCAGCAGCACCGTGCGCGGCAGCCGTTCCAAGATGATGTCGGCCACGCTGTTGGAGCCATCGGCGGCGCGGATCGAACGAGCCTCGCCCAGGTCGAAGACCAGCACTTTCCCGACGACTGCCGGCAGCCGCTCGAACCAGGGGCGATCGAGCCCATACGACGCTTCCAGCTCGGCTCGTCGGGCGGTGATGATCCCCTCGACAGCGTCTGGGTCGGTGACGGTCTCCGAAAGACCCGTGCGCAGCGCGCGCAGCTCCTCGCCCACCTGGGCGTCGAGGATGCGATCAGAGTACCCGGTCGCGCCCAGCGTCAGCACCAGCAGCCCCAGCACGATGATGAGCACCATGCCGAGGCTGGCGGCACGCACCAGGACCGGCCGCAGGAGCGAGGGGCCCACCCGTTCGGATCCCCGCTAGGGGAGCACCTCAAGGTCGATGCGCCGCTCGCTGATGAGCGCCAGCGAGTCGCTCTCGGCGGCGAGATAGAGCTCATAGAAGCCCGGGAACAATGATCCCGTCACGTCAGCCGGGATGGTCACCGCGAAGGTGCCGTCTCCACCGTCCTCAACATGACCAGAGGCCACTACCTCGCCGACCGCGGGATCGAGCAGCAGGTACTGCAGTCCCAGCGTGCCGGGGCCGGTCACGCCGGCAGTGATGATCGCGTCCTCGCCGGGCACGACCACGTCGGCACTGACGTCGTCGATGGTCAGGTCCGGCGGCTCGCCACGGTAGTGGTCGCCGGGCTTGAAGGGATAGCTGGGGTCGCGGAAGGCGACCAGCTCGGCGAACTGCGCGGGCGGGTCGAACTGTTCGAGGTAGAAGGGTCCCTGGCTGATGACCAGGTGGTCTTTCTCGTCGAACCAGTCTCGTGCCGCCTGGTAGCGAGCCACGGCCTCCTCTGTGGTGACCAACGAGCGACCACCGAAATCAAAGACGCCCGGCGGCACGAACTCGTCACGCTCCAGATCGCGCAGCGTGCGATCCACCAAGCCGGCGTCACGCTTGAGCACCAGGCTCAGCCAAGGCACGCTGAAGCGGCTGGCGGCGGTGTCGCTGTAGGCCGCTCGGCGCTGCTCGAAGACGAGCTCGTCCATGGCCAGCTTCAGCTCCCAGGGCATGTCAAAGCTGACCGGGCTGGCATAGGCCCCGATGTAGTCGGAATCGAAGTGCCAGTAGTCGACGTAGACCTCCAGTTGGTCGTCCTCGGTCAGTCGATAGCCCTTGAAGGTCTCCAGGACGGGTCGCGAGGTCACGGCCAAGGCGGTCTCGATGCGGGCCTTCTCGGGGTCGTAGGCAAGGTCAAAGCCCTGCGCGATGGAGTAGACCGCGTCGGCGATGGTGATGGGTTGGCCGTCATGCCAGACCGAATCGGTGTACTGGCTGTAGTCGAAGGTGACCTTGCTGACCGCCGTCGTACCCGGAGCCACCGGTTGCCACGTCTTGGTCGCGACGTCCCAGCTGACCGCGTCGGCGGGCACGTCTAGCGTTCCTGTGGGACCGGCGGTCTCGACGGTGTACTCGGCGCGGAATGGCTCCGGGATGCCGGTGAAGGGGTCGTTCCAGATGGGCGGGTCGGAGAGGTTGCGCCAGATGTCGGTGGAGTAGACATCGCCGAGGCCGCCGATGGGGTTGTAAGTGGTGCGTTCGGTCCAGACCCACTGGTGGCCCACGCGGACGTCGTCGGAGCCGGGTACATACGCCTCGCGCAGGGCGAAGGGGTTGCGCGGTCCGGCCACCACGTCGCGGGTCATGCCCTGCAGCGTGTCCACGACCGGGAAGCTGTTGTCCACCCTGGCCAGCCAGATGCGGATGGACTCATCCAGCCCGGCTTGGGTCATCTGTCGGTAGATCTCGTTGCGCTCGTCGAGGCTGTCGAACTCGCCGCGATAGAGCTTCTGCCCGAGCGCGTCCAGCTCGTCATTCTGGTACTGCCAGAAGCCCTCCTCGCGCCAGCCGGGCATCTGACCCAACCAGGGCGCGATGAAGGCGTTGACCGAGCCCACGTCGTAGCGGTTCGGGGCACTGCGGCCCCATCCTTCGGTGTAGATGTGCCATTCGAAGGCGGCCGGGTCGGTGGAATAGACCTTCTGTACCGCGGGTGCGAACTGATCGTAGGTGATGGCGACCTCGAAGCCGGCGGCCTCCAGCTCGGCACGGACGAGGTCGGCGATGTCGCGTCGCTCGTCCTCCACCCGGCCGACCAGCTTGATGCGTACCGGCTGGCCTTCGTAGTGCCAAGTGCCATCGATCAGCTGGGCGCCGGCAGCGGTCATGGCCTCGGCGATGAGCTCGCGCGCCAGCTCGGGGTCATAGCTGATCCCGGAGCCGCGGTCGATGTCGTAGATGGTCAGGAAATCGGGATCGCTGGGACCGACGTGGGTGAGCATGGGCTGGCCGGCGCCGAGGTAGATGTCCTGGGCGATGGCCTCGCGATTGACCAGGTACTGCATGGCCTGGCGAACCTCGCGGATAGAGAACGGATTGAGCTCGCCCTCACGCGCGGGAGCCGGGTTGAGGATCAGCGACACCGTGGTGGCAGGCGCGTCGATGAGCTTCACGCCGGGTGTGCCACGCAGGTCCTGGGCAGCCTCCGTCTTGAGGCCGAACAGATAGAGGTCCATGTTGCCGGCCTCGATGTCGAGCGGCGCCCGATCGACGAAGAAGGAGTTGTACAGCAGCCGTTCGGCAGCCGGCCCCGGCTTGTCGTGCGGTGGCTGGTAGGCATCCGCATCCTGTGCCATGACGGCCATCGGCAGCAGGACGCCGATGATGGCCAGACCGAGCAGGGATGCCAGGATGTGACGGGCGCGCAGCGATGTCGACCCAGAGGCAGAACGTCGGCTCATGTCCTAGCCCTCGTCAGCGGCGGCGTCTTGGCCGGCCGACGCGGGCGTGGGTGACGGCGCGGGAGCGGGCGACGACAGAGGTGTCGCCGACCCGGAAGCCTCCAGGTCGTCGATGCGCGTGCCCAGGTCGTTGAGGAGATCAGCGATGTTGCCGAAGCCGAACTCGGTGAAGAACGAGGTCGTGGCCCCATTGCCCGATTCGTCGTAGACGGTGATGACCTGGCTGCCCTCGCTGGTGATGGGCATGAAGATCCGGGCGCTGAACTCGCCGTCGAGGTTGGTGCGCAAGGTGGAGATGGTGGTGTCACCCAGCTGCACGAAGACGCCCATGTCGGGCTGGAAGGCGAAGCCCTGCAGGGTCACCTCCTGGCCACCGGGGCCCGACGGCGGGCTGATGAAGATCTCTGGAGAATCGACCGCCTCCGTGCGCGCCACGGCGATCTTCTGGTTGATGGGGCCGAACTCGCCCAGGCGGGAATCGGGCCAGACCATGTGCACGTCATTCTCGGTGGCGGTGAGGCTGAAGTAGTCGCCGATGAATAGGCCGTTGGGGAAGGCGTAGTTGGGGTTGGAGGCGAAGTCGGTCACCCGTGTGTCACCCACGCTGATGCCCAGTTCGTCGTTGCTGAAGCCGAACGTCTCGCCGCGGTCATCGGACCGGGTGTAGTAGATGTTGTAGCTGCTCTGGGTGGGGCTGTCGCGGAAGTCGCCCCACATGGCGTGCACCACGCCATCGGGACCGACGTCGATGGAAGGGAACATCTGCACGTGTTCGGTGTCATCGGCATTGAGCACCTTGGGCCGGGACCAGTTCAGGCCATCATCGAAGGAGGATGTCAGGTAGACATCGCCATCGTCGTCGGGCTTGTCCGAAGGTCGCCCCACATAGGCGATATAGACCTCGCCCTCCGGACCGGCGGCGATCTGCGGGAAGGATGACGACCAGAAGCGGAAGTTGTTGGTGCGCGGGCGGAACTCGGTCTCATTGAAGACCGAAGCCACCACCGGGGTCGACCAGGTCTCGCCGGCATCGTTCGAGCTGGCGACCTGGATCTCGCCCACGCCCTCCTGTGAGCGATCGTCGGTGCTGTCCATCCAGGCCACGTGGACCATGCCCTCGGGGGTGACCACGGGCTGACTGCCCTGCACCACTCGCAGGGTACCGAACACGCCGGGCGCGCCGCTGCCGTCGCCGCGCTCGCCGAAGGCGCGTCGCACGGTAGGGCTGACCGCGACCGGATCGCTCCAGGTGAGGCCACCATCCTCCGACTTCACCAGCTCGATGGTGGTGCGCATCTCGGTCGGCAGCAGGTTGGGGATCTCGCCGATGTAGAGGATCTCGTAGCTGATGTCGAAGTTGGTGTAGGTGACGTAGAGGACGTCCTTTTCGGGCTCGTCCGGGTGCGGCCCCGAGGCCATCCAGGGCTTGTCGAGGAAGCTGATGTCGACGAGGCCGTGGAGGCGGCCGAAACGGTCCGTCTCGAGGCCGTCGGTGTTGACGCTGCTGCGGGCCGAGGACATCTGGGTGGGCCAGCTGAAGCCGTCATCCTCCGACTTGGCCACGGCGATGCTCGACACCTGCGCCGCCACCTCGATGGGGCCTAGGTTGAACTCGTCGACGCCGATGGAGATGTAGGCCATGTAGACGTTGTCGTCGCGGTCGAAGGCCAGGACGGGGTCACCGCCGGCGCCGAGATCCTTCTGCAGGTAGGGCACCTGGAAGGGGCCCTCCCAGCGCTCGCCAGCATCGAAGGTGACGTACGCCGACATGGAGGGGAAGGCGTAGTCGATGACGCCCAGCACGAGATGGTCAGGGTCGTTCGGGTCGGCCTCGATCTGTGGCTCGGTCTGGAATGGGGCCCGGCCGAAGTCCCGGGTCACCAGGATGTTGCGGGAAAACGCCGGCCCGGGGTCGCGATAGGGGACGGGTGCACCGGCGCCGGCCGCCTGCGTACGCGGCGAAGAGCCAGTCGAGTCCGTGCCCAGACCGGGGCCCAGGTTGCTATCGCCTGTAGGCAACAGGCCCTGGCCGGGGTCGCCACCCGGGGCCGTCAGCCAGGCCTGGCCAGAAAGGAATGAGGCGGCCGGCCCCAGCAGGTCGGCCGGGCTGGCGTCGAGGAGCGGGATGATGTCGTAGGAGTCCTGCCCGATCCCGCCTTCCTCCTCTTGGGCCGCCACGGGGATGGCGCTGGTCAGGGCGAGGGCCAGTGTCGTGCCGAGCACGAGACGCCACGACGTGCGGGAAGGGGACATCGTTCTCCTTGTCGAGTGGGTCGGGATAGGGTGGATCGGACAGGCTGCGCTAGCGGACCCGGTCCAGGACGGTGAGGAGCCCATCGAGCTGGGTCGCGACTGACCGCAGCACCTCGGAGCGGAACTCCTCCATGGACGTGTCGAAGGCATTGGCGCCGGTGTCGATGTAGGCCGCGGTGAAGTCCTGGCCCGTATCGAACTCACCGAAGCGCCAGTCAAGGTAGGCCGGCGCCGCCTCTGTGACGCGGTCGAGCAGTTGCCCGAGGCGGGCGGGATCGGCCGACAGGGCCAGAGCCCGGATGCGCTCAAGCTGGGCTTCAGCTTCCGGGCGTGTCTCGGGCATGGACTTGCGTAGCTCGAAGAGCAACTGGCGATCGGCTTCGAGCGGCGCATACAGGTCATCGAAGCTGTCGAGCGACGAGCGCAGTCGGTCGCGTTCCGCGGTGATCGCATCCACCGTCTGGTGGAGCGTCGTGTTGTCCACCTGCAGCGCATCGTTGGCCAGGCTGAGTGCGTCGACCATCGTGCGCAGCTCGCCGACGGTGGCCTGCACGCCTGCCGGATCGACGAGGGTCGGCTCCAGATCTGCGCTCCCGGCGTCCATGGCCAGGGTGGCGCTTGCGGGCAGCAGCATCAAGGCGGCCATGACCGTGGCCGCGGCCAAACCGCGCAAGGGAAGTCGTGGGTAGTCCGGCGTCAGCATCGGTTGGCACCTCTCCGTGCGTACGGGAACGGGCTGGGCGACCCGGGGGATCTGGTCGAGCATCGTCACGCGGTGACCAGCAAACCCTAAGTGCGACCATCCTCGATTTCGGGCGAGCCTACACCGTCTTTGGGAGGACTGCTGTCATGCGTAGCACGTTTGGATGACCGGTCCGCGGCGGTGTCAGTCGCGGAAGACCGGTCGAAGGATGAGTGCCAGAAGACCGAAAGCGGCCACGATCAGGGTGGCGTCGAACGCCGCTGCGTCATCGAGCCCGCGATCGAGTGCGTTGACATAGACGAGCACGCCAAGCATGAACACGGCCAGGGTGAGGCCGCCCCACAGCGTGGCCACGAGGTCGAAGCGGCGACGCGCGGCCATCAGGGCGCCGCTGCTGAGCAGGACCGCGGGGAACAGCCATCCGGTCGGGAAGAGCGAGGACTGGATGCCGCCCAGGATGAAGACGACGGCGAGCAGGCCACCCAGGCACAGGTACACGAGGCCGGCGGCCACGAGCAGCGTGCCATGGCGCGCAGGAGGCGGGGGAGGCAGGGGCGCCGCCGAGGGCAGGGTAGACGTCGGGAGATCGCTGTCGGGCATGGCAGCTATCCTATCGGCCGTATGCGCAATCCTCATCGCCCGACGCTATCGAACTGGCTCCGCCCGGTCGTCGTGGCCCTGCTCGTGCTCGCATCCGCAATGCCTGGAGCGCGCGCGCAGGGCGACGCCGGCGGTCCCGTCTCGTTCATGGTCTTCGGCGACCCCGCGGAGCTGGCGGCGTATCAGACGCTCGTCGTCGCATTCGAAGAGGCGCATCCGGAGATCCCGGTCGAACTCATCCACATCCCCAGTGGGTCCGATTACCGGCTGCGCCTTGGCGCGGACTTCGCGGCCGGCGACCCCGCCGACGTGGTGCTCATCAACTACCGCCGTTTCGCCCCCTTCGCGGCGATGGGTGCGTTGGAGCCGCTGGCGCCGTACTTGCGCCGAAGCGATGTCATCAGCGATGGTGACTTCTTCCCACAGGCGACCGATGCCTTCCGCTGGCGCGGCCAGCTGATGTGCATCCCGCAGAACATCAGCAGCCTGGTGGTCTACTACGACAAGGATCTCTTCGATGCCGCAGGGCTGGCGTATCCGTCCGACGACTGGACCTGGGATGAGTTCCTGGCGGCCGCAGAGGCGCTCACGCAGGATTTCGATGGTGACGGTGTGACCGACCAGTACGGGCTGGGCACGGAGGTCTCCATCTTCCGTCTAGCGCCGTTCGTCTGGGGTAATGGCGGCGAGCTGGTCGTGCTGGAGTCAGGGCTGCGGCCGATCCGTTTGGCGCTCGATTCGCGAGCGGCGCGTGAGGCGGTCGAGTGGTTCGTGGCCTTGCAGACCGAGCACGGCGTGGTGCCCGATGCGCTGGCCGAGGCGGCCGAGGACTCCGAGAGCCGCTTCCTCAACGGCCGCACGGCGATGTTCCTCGACAGTCGTCGAGGAACGCCCACCGCGCGTGCCATCGACGGCTTCGATTGGGATGTGGCGGCACTGCCGATGGGAAAGATGCCGGCCGGCATCCTCCACTCCGATGCCTACTGCATGGCTGCCGCGACACAGGACAAGGAGGCGGCCTGGACGTTCATCGAGTTCGCCAACTCCCCGGAGGGCCAGGCCATCGTGGCGCGATCCGGGCGCACGGTGCCCTCGTTGATCGATGTAGCGGCGTCGGACGCGTTCCTCGACCCCGATGCCAAGCCGGCCAACAGCCAGGTGTGGCTGGATACCATCGATTCGCTGCGAGCGGTGCCAGTGATGGCCAACTGGGTCGACATCGAAGAGATCACCGGTGACGAGCTGGAGCGGGCGTTCTACGGACAGGTCCCGGTCGATGAGGCCATCGACGCCATGATCACGCGCACACTGCCGTACTTCGCGGGCGAGGAAGGCTAGGAGCCCACTGCCTCTGTGGAGCACACTGCCGCGGTGGTGATCGAGGCCCTCCATCGGATCCGTTTGCATCCGGTGGCGCTGTCCTGGCGGGCCGGCCTGTGGCTGCTGCTTCTGCCTTACCTTGTCGGCACGCTGTTGCTGGTGGGCCTGCCAGCGCTGCTGTCGGCCGTGTTGGCGTTCACCTCTTACGATGCGCTAACGCCTCCGGTCTTCGTGGGCTTCACCAACTTCCGGTTGCTCGCGGCCGACCCCATGGTGACCACGGCCATCGGCAACTCACTCTTCTTCATCGTGCTGGCGGTGCCGCTGCGCGTGCTCGGTGCGCTGGGCCTGGCGCTGCTGCTGCGTCGGCCTCGACGTGGTGTGGGTGCCTATCGCGCGGCCGTCTACCTGCCCACGGTCATCCCCGACGTGGCGTTCGCGCTCATCTGGCTCTGGATCTTCAACCCGCTGTACGGTCCGCTGAATGTGGCGTTGGGCGCGCTGGGTCTGCCGCAACCGGGTTGGCTGGCCGATGCCGGGACGGCGCGCTTCCCATTCGTGTTCATGGCGGCATTCCAGATCGGCGAGGGTTTCGTGGTGCTGTTGGCGGCGTTGCGTGGCCTGCCGCGCGAGTACGAGGACGCGGGCGCTGTGGACGGCGCCGGCCGCTGGGCCGCCTTTCGCTACCTGACGCTGCCGTTGCTGCTGCCCTGGCTGGCGCTATTGACGTTCCGTGACGTCATCCTCAGCTTCCAGTGGACCTTCACGCCGTCGATCGTGATGACCGGCGGCGATCCCTACTACTCGACACTCTTCCTGCCGCTGCTCATCTACGAGGAGGCCTTCGACGGCTTCCGCTTCGGAGCCGGATCGGCGTTGATGCTGATCACGTTCCTGTTGTCGGCGGCCATCATCGGAGCCATCTACCTGCTCTTCCGACAGCGTGGCTATGTCGCCGATGTCTGAG
Organism: Candidatus Limnocylindrales bacterium; assembly: GCA_038251965.1. Classification (GTDB taxonomy): domain Bacteria; phylum Chloroflexota; class Limnocylindria; order Limnocylindrales; family CSP1-4; genus JAFMJV01. The sequence continues at coordinate 19,220 of JBBSAV010000013.1, read as the reverse complement.
CCGGGGCGCGCCCGGGGGCGCGGCCGGGGGCTGCTGACGGGCCGACAGCGCGATCCAGGGCTGACGGGCCGGCGGCTGCTCACCGGCCAGCTGCTGCCACTCCTGCTGGCAGCCCTGTTCCTGCTGCCGCTGCTGTGGATGATCACCGCTTCGCTGCGTGGGCCGGGCTTGCCGCCACCGCGCAGCATCGAATGGCTGCCGACCTCGCCGTCGCCGGCGAACTATGGCGAAGTCTTCGAGCTGCTGCCGTTCGGGCGTTACCTGTTGAACTCGCTGGCGGTGGTGGCACTGGCGCTGCCGCTGACGATCATCACCGCATCCGCGGCCGGTTTCGCCATGGCGCAACTCGAACGCCGCTCACGATCGGCACTGGTGGTGCTGTCTGTGGCGTTGCTGCTGGTGCCGGTGACCGCGTTGTGGCTCACGCGCTTCCTGCTCTTCAGCTGGGTAGGCTTGACCGATTCGCTGCTGGCGCTGGTGGTGCCGGCCCTGGCTGGTTCCAGCCCGCTCTTCGTGCTGCTCTACTACTGGACCTTCCGTCGGGCGCAGCCAGGGATCTTCGAGATGGCGCACCTCGACGGGGCAGAGGTGTTCACGGTATGGCGCCGCATCGCGCTGCCCAACGCCGTGCCCACCACTATCGCCGTGGCGGTGCTCACGTTCATCCTCTACTGGAGCGACTTCATCAGCCCGCTGCTGTACCTGCGCGACCAGGGTCTCTACACCCTGCCTCTAGGCCTGCGCCAGCTGCAGCAGCTCGACCCCACCGGCTGGCCGGTGCTGATGGCCGGCGCGGTGATGCTGACCCTGCCGGCGGTGCTGTTCTTCCTGTTGGTACAGCATCTCTTCCTCGGCGAACGGGGCCTGCGCGGCCGCTGACCTTGCCGACCAGGCGCCGAGCTCGCCGAACAGGTGCTGAGCTTGCCAACCTGGCCAGGCGTCCGCGACCGATTCGGTCAGGCGTCCGGATTCCCACATAGAGCGAACAAGCCCGGCGCTCCAGGCAAGGATCGAGTCGATCTCGGCCTCCATCTCCCGCCACCCACGCCTGGATCGGCCGTTTCTTGCGGTTTTCGGCCGGCTCGGGACCAGATCGGGACCGGTTCGGGCCTTTGCGCTGGCCCGAGGGCCGCCGCAAGACCGATCCTGTTCGCTCTATGTGGGAAGTCGGCAAGTTGGCCGTAGGCCATCGAGGGGCGTTGCCACGGCTCCACACGCCGTGTCCGGTAGATCGGCACGCGGATCGCGCTGAGCGTCCACAGACCAGCCGCGTCACCGCTCGCGCGACGGCCCCGGATTCGGTAGCATCGGGGTCACACACCCCGAAGAGAGGAGACCCGTGGCCAAGTACGTCTTCGTGACCGGCGGGGTCACCTCATCGCTGGGCAAAGGGATCACCGCAGCGTCTATCGGCCGGCTGCTCAAGAGCCGCGGGCTGGCGGTCTCGATCATGAAGCTCGACCCCTACGTCAACGTCGACCCGGGCACTATGTCGCCGTATCAGCATGGTGAGGTCTTCGTCACCGACGACGGTGCTGAGACCGACCTCGACCTGGGCCACTATGAGCGCTTCATCGATGAGAACCTGAGCCAGCTAGCCAACGTCACCACCGGGCGGATCTACCAGTCGGTCATCGCCAAGGAGCGCCGTGGCGACTTCCTTGGCGGGACAGTGCAGGTCATCCCGCACATCACCAACGAGATCAAGGAGCGCATCGGGCGCCTGGCCCGCAATGGCTCTGCGGACGTGGTCATCGTGGAGGTCGGCGGTACCGTCGGTGACATCGAGTCGCTGCCATTCCTTGAGGCCATCCGCCAGTTGCGCAAGGACGTCGGACGCGACAACGTGGTCTACGTGCACGTCACGCTGTTGCCGGCGCTGGCGGCCACCGGGGAACTCAAGACCAAGCCCACCCAGCACTCGGTCAAGGAGCTGCGCAGCATCGGCATCCAGCCTGACATCATCGTGGCTCGCAGCGATCAGCATGTCGATGACGAGCTGCGCGAGAAGATCGCGCTGTTCTGCGATGTCGACGTGGATGCGGTGGTCCCCGCTGCCACGGCTGACACGATCTACGAAGTACCACTGCAGTTCGAGGACTGGGGCCTGGGCGACCTGGTCGTGCGTCTGCTCCATCTGGAGAACCAGGTCCATGCCCCCGAGCTGGCGGAGTGGCGTGCCTTGGTCGACCGTATCAAGCGGCCCAAGCCGGCGCTCGAGATCGCGCTGGTGGGCAAGTACATCGCCCTGCCCGACGCCTACATGTCCGTGACCGCCGCACTCGACCATGCCGGTTGGGCACAGGACCACGACATCAAGGTGCGCTGGATCGATTCGGAGGAGTTGCACGAGGACGACTACGAAGCCCAGCTCGCCGGTGCTGCCGGCATCGTGGTGCCCGGTGGCTTCGGCCATCGTGGCATCGAGGGCAAGCTGCTGGCCGCGAGATATGCGCGCCAGAACCGCGTGCCCTACCTGGGACTGTGCCTCGGCCTGCAATGCGCCGTCATCGAGTTCGCCCGCGACGTGCTTGGTGCCAAGGACGCCAACTCCACGGAGTTCGACCTCTTCACCGAGGCCCCGGTCATCGACTATATGCCCGACCAGCGGGATATCGACGAGAAGGGCGGCACGATGCGGCTGGGCCTGTACCCCGCCAAGCTACAGCCCGGCACCAAGGTCCACGACGCCTATGGGAGCGAGCTCATCTACGAGCGCCACCGCCACCGTTTCGAGGTCAGCAATCGGTATCGCGAGGCGCTCGAAGAGGCCGGCATGTTGCTGTCCGGGCAGTCGCCCGATGGTCGGCTGGTGGAGATCGTGGAGCTTCGCGACCATCCCTGGTTCGTCGCCAGCCAGTTCCATCCCGAGTTCAAGAGCCGCCCTGTGAAGCCGCATCCGCTCTTCGCCGGGTTCATCACTGCGGCCATCGCCCAGTCAGCTACGCGCGCCAAGCCAGCCGGGGTGACCGAGGAGGCATAGCCCGATCGGTGCACCTCGCGCCGGTTTCGTGGAGGTCGTGTGTTCTAGGTCGGGATGATCGGCGAAGGCGGAGGGCACCTGGCGTCGAGCGACGCCCCGTCCAGCTGGTTGCCCTTGCACCGCGGAGTAAGCTGCTGACACCGACGAGCCGACAGGTCGGACGTGTGGCCCGATCGATGGCATCGCCCCCGTAGGGGGATGCGGATGATGTGATGAGACCCCACGCCGCGTGCGCCGAGCGTTCGCAGCACCAATGACCACCTTTATGTTGGGGGGTTCTGGACCATGGACGCTCGTTCGCCACGAGGCACCGCAGTTCTGGCGGTCGCCGCCGCAATCCTCATGGCGACACCCGTCGCAGCGACCGACACGGGCGCGGACCAGAGCGCCGGCCCCACCGAGGTGGTGGCACCGATGCTCGATGGCACCTGGAAGCAGCTGGCCGATCCGCCCTTCGGGTCGAACTTCGGCGCCGGCGCGTGGACGGGGGCAGAGGTCCTCGTCGTCGACGTGCCCACCGGCCGTGCCGCCGCGTACGACATCGGTTCTGACGCCTGGACCGTGCTCTCCGATGGTCCGGAGGGCGTCAGGCCCGAAGGGCTCGGCTCCAATAGCCCGACGGTCTGGACCGGCCGCGAGCTGCTCCTCTTCGACAACACGTATTTCGACGACGGGCAGGGCTCCGACAGGGCCTATGCCTTCGATCCTACGACCAGCACCTGGCGCGACCTGGCACCGATGCCCTTCGTGCCGAACTTCGCGGTCTGGGCGGACGGTCAGGCCGTCATCGCGGACCCCCAGCGCCACGTCGCGGCCTACGACCCCGAGCTCGACGTCTGGCCGAGCTTCCCCGAGCGCGCGGTGCCAAGGAACTCCAAGGGCTCTTCTGGAGCGGGACGGAGGTCCTCGCGGTCACCACGCCGAAGGATCGCGGCGTCGCCTCGGTCGCGACGCTCGACCTCGGGACCGGCGCCTGGGGCTCGCCCATCAAGGGCCCGCTGAGCGAGGCGGTCGCGAACGAGGGCCTCTGGGCGGGCGACCGGCTCCTCTTCACGAGCGGTGGGTCCATCCCGGGCGTGGTCACGGATGCGACGTTCGATCCCGCCACCGACACGTGGACGGTCCTGGACTACGACTGCGTGGGATCGGCGATCGGCGTCTGGGATGGGCAACTCGTCATCAGCGGGCGCGGCTCGCACGCCCTGGACCCGTCCACCGGGCAGTGCTATGCCTTCCCCGACTCCGTGATCGCCGAGGACTTCAGCGACAGGCGGGCGGGGGACACGAGGGTCTGGACCGGTCGCGAGCTCATCCTTTGGTCCGGCGACCAGGGCGGCGAGGGTGGCCCGCCGAAGCTCGACGCCGTCTCGTTCACACCGGCCGAGCGCTAGCGCGCTCGCCGGGGCCGAGGGTCGTTCGTCTGGCGGGTTCGCTCACGTTCGGTAGGCTGCATCCGCTCTTCGCTGGCTTCGTCGCCGCGGCCACCGCGCGGCAAGCACGTCCGGACTTGCAACAGATGCAACATCTCGACCAGATGGCCGGCGAGTTCGCCGGATCGGTGCATCTACTGCAACGACTTGACGATCGTGGTCGCCGGGTGCAAAGAATCGGCAAATCGGGGCGTCTCCCGGTCGAGATCTTGCACTTGATGCAATGTACCTGGCTGCCCACACGGCCGGCTCGATACGGCCTCGGTCGTACAATGGTCGACCTGACCCGAAACCCGCTTCCCGGAGGAGTCCACTCGATATGAAGCTATTCCTTGACACCGCCGTCATCGACGAGATCCGCACCGTCCATAGCTGGGGCGTGCTTGATGGTGTGACCACCAACCCGACGCTGTTCGCCAAGGCCGGCGGCGGCACCTACCCCGATGTGTTGAAGGAGATCACCACCATCACCTCTGGCCCGGTGAGTGCGGAAGTCATCGCCGATGACCTTGAGGGCATGCTGCGTCAGGGCCGTGAGTTCGCCAAGATCGCCCCCAACATCGTGGTCAAGGTGCCCATGACGGAGACCGGCCTGACTGCCATCTCGACGTTCGCTGAGGAGGGCATCAAGACCAACTGCACCCTGATCTTCAGCTCGGCGCAGGGCATGCTGGCCGCCAAGGCCGGCGCCACCTACCTGTCTCCCTTCGTGGGTCGTCTGGATGACATCAGCCAGGAAGGCATGGACTTGGTGCGCGAGCTGGCGGCCATCATCGAGATCCACGACTACGAGGCCGAGATCATCGTGGCCTCCACGCGCTCGCCGCGGCATGTCATCGACGGCGCCCTTGCTGGTGCCGGTGTCGCCACGCTCCCATTCAAGGTCTTCCAGCAGATGGTCAGGCACCCGTTGACCGACAAGGGCATCGAGTCCTTCAAGGCCGACTGGGCCAAGGCCCAGCAGGAGCTCGCCGCCAAGGCCTGATCCGCAGCACAGAGGCAGCGCGGACACACCGCGCCACCGGGCGAACCCATGCGCACCCGGAACCTTCGATCGACCGGTGGTTGACCGAATGCGGGTGCGTGCTACTATCGAGGTCGCCCTCCCACAATGCTGAGTCGCCACCGGGCCGTCATACGTCCCGGTGCACAGTCGATCTTAGGTGTGGACGGCACCCATCCCGAATTCTCACCCTGCTTGGCGCCCTGCGCATGGCAGCGTCGATCATTCACCCCTATGCCGCAAGGAACTGACACCACAGAACGATGGACATCAAGGAACTTGAGAAGAAGGACGTCGACGAGCTCGCCAGGATCGGCGGCGACCTCGACGTCGCGGACGCAAATGGCATGGCGCGGGACGAGCTCGTCGAGCAGATCATGCAGCGCCAGACGGAGCGCAGCGGCCAGAAGTACGCGGCTGGCATCCTTGACCTTGTCGAGGACGGCTACGGCTTCATGCGCCGTCGTGGCCTCATGCCCAGCCCGGATGACATCTACGTCAGCTCCAGCCATGTGCGTCGCTTCGACCTGCGTGGCGGTGATCGCGTGGCTGGCATCCCGCGACCTCCCAAGAAGGGCGAGAAGTACTGGGGCCTGGTGCGCGTGGACACGGTCAATGGGATGGATCCCAACGACGCTCGTCGCCGACCGCACTTCGAAGAGCTCACGCCTATCCACCCCTACGAGCTCATCAACCTCGAATCCGATCCCAAGAACCTAAGCCAGCGCCTGGTCAACCTCGTCAATCCCATCGGCAAGGGACAGCGTGCGCTGATCGTCAGCCCCCCCAAGGCCGGCAAGACGATGCTGCTCAAGAACATGGCCAACGGCATCACTGAGAACTATCCGGAGATCCTGCTCATGGTCGCGCTCATCGGCGAGCGCCCTGAGGAGGTCACCGACATGCGCCGCTCGGTCAAGGGTGAGGTCATCTCCTCCACCTTCGACGAGCCCACCGAGAACCACACGCATGTCGCTGAGATGGCGCTGGAGATCGCCAAGCGGCAGGTCGAGAGTGGCCGCGACGTGGTCATCCTCCTTGACTCCATCACGCGGCTCTCGCGCGCCTACAACCTGGCGCTGCCCTCGTCTGGCCGCACGCTGACCGGTGGTATCGATCCGGTGGCGCTGTATCCGCCCAAGCGCTTCTTCGGCGCCGCGCGCAAGCTGGAGGAGGGCGGTTCACTCACCATCATCGCGACCTGCCTGGTCGATACCGGCTCGCGCATGGATGACGTCATCTACGAGGAGTTCAAGGGCACCGGTAACAGTGAGCTCATCCTCGACCGCAAGCTGGCTGAGAAGCGCATCTATCCGTCCATCGACGTACAGCGCTCCGGCACCCGCCGTGAGGAGCTGCTGCTTGAAGAGCCCGTCCTCAAGATGGTCTGGACGATGCGCCGAATGCTCGGTGCGGTGGGCACCAACGAGGGCATCGAGCTGCTGCTCAACCGCCTCTCCAAGACCGATTCGAACGCCGAGTTCCTCGCTACGCTGACTAGGCAGGCCGCGGCCGAAAGCGCCAGGCAGGGCTAGGCCCGACCGGTCGGTCGCGCCACTGCCAGAGCGATGTTCCTCGACCGCGTCGACCTGACCGTGATCGCCGGCAACGGCGGCAACGGCGCTGCCACCTTCCGCCGTGAGGCCCACGTGCCGCGCGGTGGTCCTGACGGCGGTGACGGCGGTCGCGGTGGCTCGGTCTATCTGATAGTGGATGTGGGCCAGACGATGCTGGTCGACTTTCGCTACAAGCACCACTTCCGGGCCCAGCACGGTGGCGCTGGTCAGCGTTCGCGGCGCCACGGCAAGGCCGGTGATGACCTGGAGCTGGCGGTCCCGCCGGGCACGGTCGTCTTCGATGCGGCCAGTGGCGACCTCATGGCCGACCTGGTCTATCCCGGACAGCGCGTCATGGTCGCTCGTGCCGGACGTGGCGGCCTGGGCAACACCCACTTCGCGACGTCCACGCACCAGGCGCCCAAACATGCCCAGAAGGGCGAACCGGGTGAGGAGCGACGCCTGCGACTGGAGCTTCGGCTCATCGCCGACGTGGGCCTTGTGGGCCTCCCCAACGCTGGCAAGTCCACGCTGCTGCGAGCGCTGACCGCGGCCACGCCCAAGGTGGCCGATTATCCCTTCACCACCCTGGAGCCCAATCTGGGCGTGCTGGACTTGGCCGTCGACGACCCCACCGACGAGCGCCGACCCACGCTGGCCGATCTGCCGGGACTGATCGAGGGGGCCAGCGCCGGTGCCGGGCTTGGCCACGCGTTCCTGCGTCACGTGGAGCGCACACGGGTGTTGGTGCACGTCGTGGACATGTCCGCCGACGATCCGGAGCGTGACTACCAGATCATCCGCGAGGAGCTGGGGGCGCGCGACCCGATACTGCTGGAGAAGACGACGCTGGTGGCGGCCAACAAGATGGACCTCGATCCAGACATGGAGCTGCTGCGGGCGTTCAACGAGGCGCGGCTCCACGAAGACCTGGAGGTGGTGCAGATCTCGGCTGCTGCCAAGATCGGGCTCCGGGAGCTGCGCTCGGCTCTGGCGCGCCTCTTGCCCGAGGATGAGCAGTTGGGAGGTCGCGGTGAGGCGGCCGGCGTGGTAGTGCATCGCTACGATCCTGCGCAGGAGGGCTTCATCATCGCGCGTGAATCCGACGGTGTCTGGGTCGTGGAGGGACGGCGTGTGGAGCGACTGGTGGCGCAGACCGACTTCGAGAACGACGAATCGGCATCTCGCTTCCAGCGTGAACTGGTCAAGCTGGGCCTGGTCGAGAAGCTGCGTGCCGCGGGGGTCGAGTCCGGCGATATGGTGCGCATCGGTGAGACGGAGCTGGAATGGGGAGCTGAGCCCGGAGCTTGGGTTTGAGCGGCGAGCCGTCGCGCGGTTCGTCGTCGGACACCCCTGCGTCGAACGGTCCCGCGCCCCGAGCCATCGGCATCCTGGGCGGCACGTTCGATCCCGTCCACCGGGGCCACCTTGCCCTGGCACGTGAGGCGTGGACCGAGCTGGATCTGGCGCACGTGCTCTTCGTGCCCAATGCCGACCCGCCCCACAAGCAGAGCCGGGTCGTCACCGCGGCCGTCCACCGCGAAGCCATGGTGGCGCTGGCCATCGCGAGTGAGCCGGCATTCCTGCTCTCGCGCCTTGAGCTTGAGCGGCCAGGCCCCAGCTACGCGGTCGATACCGTGGCTGAGCTGGCCGCACGCTCGCGCGATGAAGGGCGACCGGAGCCCTGGTTCGTACTTTCGGCAGAGGTGCTCGATGATTTCCACGAGTGGCGCCAGCCCGACCGTATCCTGGACCTGTGCCGCATCGCGGTGGCACCGCGGCCCGGCGCCGAACCACTTGATCGCGACTGGGTGATGACCCACTACCCGGGCCGCGAGGATCGCTTCGCCTTTCTGCCGGGGCCGGAGCTTGACATCGCTTCGACGACCATCCGTGAGCGCGTCCGCGTTGGCCTGCCCATCGATGACCTGGTGCCGACGGCAGTCGCGCGATACATCGAGGCTGAGCGGCTGTATGTCGAAGCACGGCGGCTGGACCAGGACGGGGGAGGGCGGACATGAGCAAACTCCCCACCATCGGCCTGCTCGGGGGCATGAGCTGGGAATCGTCGATCGAGTACGAGCGCATCATCAACCGCGAGGTGCGACGTGCCCTGGGTGGGGTCCGGTCGGCCAGCCTGCTGGTCCGTTCCTACGACTTCGGCGACATCGAGCGACTACAGGCTGAGGGCGATTGGGACGCCGCGGGAGCACTGCTGGCGGCGGACGCTCGGCGTCTGCAGGACGCCGGTGCCGGGCTCATCGTGCTGTGCACCAACACCATGCACCGGTGTGCCGACGCCATCGAGGCCGCCATCGACGTGCCCTTCCTGCATCTGGCGGACGCTACCGCAGTCGCGGTCCGCGAGGCCGGCGTCGAGGATGTGGCGCTGCTGGGCACGCGCTACACGATGGAAGGCGACTTCTACCGTGCGCGCCTCGAGCGCGGCGGCTTGCGGGTCATCATCCCCGACGAGGCCGACCGCAGCCTGATCCACGATGTCATCTACGATGAGTTGGTCCAGGGTGTCATCAGGCCCGAGTCACGGGCGGGCTACCTGCGCGCCATCACTCGACTGGTCGACCGTGGTGCCGGCGGCGTCATCGCCGGCTGCACGGAGATCGAGCTGCTGGTGGGTCCGGGCGACGTGGACGTACCCTATTTCCCCACCACAGCGCTGCACGCACAGGCAGCGGCACGCTGGGCCCTGGCTGGAGCCGAGGCGTGATGATGCGACAAGATCAGCCCGAACAGGAGGAACCGAGACCATTGGACGACGAGCAGGGCACCGGGGCAAGTGAGCCGAACGAAAGCGAGCCAAACGAAAGCGAGCCGACGGCAAGCGAGCTGACAGAAGGCGTCAAGCGTGCGCCCGACCCGCGTGCGGCGGCTCGGCCTGGCCTACCCTCGAGCCGAAGTGCTGTTGACGACGAGCGTAGCGGTCCCATCGTCGTCGATGCGGTGGACGAGTCGGTTCTGGCGATGGCACATCGCATCGTAGATCTGGCGGTCGACAAGAAGGCCTCGGACATCGTGCTGCTCGACGTGCGCGGCCAGACCACCATGACCGACTACTTCGTCATCTGCTCCGGTGCATCGGACCGCCAGCTTGCGGCCATCGCCGACGGCATCATCGAAGGGCTCAAGGAAGACGGCGCCGCACCTATCAGCCGCGAGGGAGATGCCAGCTCGCACTGGGTCCTGGTCGACTTCGGTGGTGCCATCGTCCACGTCATGAGCAAGCCCGAGCGCGAGTTCTACCAGCTCGAGAAGCTCTGGTCGCAAGCCGCCCTGCTGCTCCATGTCGTGTAGCCCAGCACCCGGTCGCCGATTGCTCTGCCCCAACCGGGTAACGGGTCGTGGTACCACCGGGGCATGGGGGTAGCCAGGTCCCGTCCGTAGCATCGTTGTTCCTGAGTCGACCGGACCGACCGGTCGGCAAGCCGAAGGATGATGCGAACGATGACGTGGCTCCGGGACGACTGTCCGCAGTGCCAGCGCCAGCTGGTCAACTCGCGCTTCGACACTACGTTCCGTATGCCCGACGGCGACGAGCGCTTGTGCTTCGCCATCCCGGCCGCGTTGTGTTCCGATTGCCACCAGCTCTACCTCGATCCCGACCTGCTGGAGGTGCTGGATATCCCCGACGGCCGCTGCGTCTTCGCCATCGAGTCGGACGGTGTGGTCCAGGAGCGGGCAACGCAGTTCCCGGTCTGACGCATCAGTCCGGCGCCGACCCAGACCCGATCCGGTCGACCCCTCTTGGCGCGATAGGACATCGACGCCGCGTGGGTCTTCGCTAGTCCTGTTGGCCGGCCGCGACTGCGTGGCGGGAGATCCAGATCTGGACGGTCAGTGCGTCGATCGCCTCTGATACCTGGAGCGTGGAGCCATCGAGCGAGATGCCCTTGGAGCGCAGGTCCATCGCTAGCAGTTCCACGAGGGCTGCCTCCAGCGCCGGCAGCGACCAGTTGCGCGCCTGCTCGGCGAGCTTCTGTGCACGGAAGGGCTGCAGCTTGAGCGCCTTGACGATCTCTGGCGGCCGCGATCCGACGTCAAGGTGCTCGCGCACCAACAGCAGGTCACGCAGCCGGCGATGGAGCTGCGACACCAGCACCGGCAGCGGCGTGCCATCGGCCAGGAGACGTTCGGCAAGCCCGGCCGCCGCCGCTCCTGAGCGCTCGCCGACCGCGTCGAGGAAGGCCCACGTAGAGCCGGGGATCGTCTCGCTGACCAGGGCCTCCACGTCGTCGGCGCTGATGGTGCCGTCAGGCCGATAGAGCGCCAGCTTCTCCAGCTCGGCGTTGGCCATCTCCGTGCGGCGGCGGCGATCGACGTCGGTCTCGCGGACGTGGCCGCCGACACGCTCGGCAAGCAGGCGCGCAGCGGCTGGCTGCAGCTCGATGTGCAGCTCCGCGGCGCGTTTCACGAGCCACGGTTCCAGTTGGCCCGCGCCGGGCACCTTGAATTCCTGCACCACCCCGCCGGCGTCACGGATGGCGTCGTGGAGGACACCTCGCGCCGCCGGAACCCTGGCGCCGCTGGCGACCAGGTCGGTGACACAGAGGGCATTGCCGGGCGGGACCGTGCCGACGAGTGCCAGCAGGTGTTCTCGTGCCGCCTTCTCGGCTAGCAAACCGGCCGGTTGGCGGACGACCACCAGGGTGCCGGCGCCGAACAGCGGCGCCATGCCCAAGTGCTGCTCGATGCCGTCGAGCGCCCGCGCCCGTCGCTTGGCCGATGATGCTGACGCGCCCTCATCACCACTGTCGTCATCGAGGTTGGCGCGCCATACCGCCATGGACTCGCCGGGTGGCGCGACACGTTCGGCGAAGGTGCGCGCGGCTCGTTCGATGCTGAATGCATCCTCGCCCCAGAAGTAGGCCAGTGGTGGCGTCTGGCTCATGCGGCGGAGACATCGGAGGCAGGTTCGGGCAGGTGTCCGTTGGCCTGAGCACGTTCCAGCGCATCGTCGACCCACCGCAGTCGCTCGACTGCGGTGGGTGCCACGCCGATGGTCTCGCACAGCTGGGCCTCCAGCCGCTGCGCCACGCTGAAGGCTCGGTCGAGTCCTTCGCGGAACTCGGGGTGTCGCTTGCGCCAGCGATCGAAGCGTTGGTCCAGCGACACGACCCGCTGCGTGGCGCGCTTGTCGGCATAGCTGACGATGCGCTCTTCGATGGGGGCATCGGCCACCCATTGGGCTGCGTCAGCCTCGCCCAGGCGCGACACCGGATGCGCTTGCACCGCCCGTGCCAGCTCGGCGTGTCCAGCCGCACAGAGCCACGCCGCTCCAGCGGCACCATGACCCAGCTCACGCAGTGGATGCCCCATCGGCAACGTCTTGTCCACGTCGTGGAGGAGCGCGGCAGTCTCGACCAGGCGCCGGTCCACACCGACGCCCGCCTGCGTCGCCCGATAGGCCAGGAACGAGGCCACCTCCGCCACCACGGTCATGTGTTGCAGCAAGCGTGGGGATGGTGAGGTGGAGAGCAGCAGTGCGAGCGCTTCGGTTCGAGTGGGTACCGCCATCGGGTCGAGCGTAGCAGGGGTCGCGGCCATGAGCCGAGGGCAGGGGGCCGATCGCGGGATCGGCGACGCATCCAGCTGGTCGTGGCGGCCCGGTGAGCATCGCCGTCGCCGAACGTGTTCGTCCGTCGAGGTCGACCGTGAGCGTGCCCTGCTCATCGGTGCGCCACACTCGAGCACCGACATCGCGGAGACGTTGGAGCGTCGCCGGCGCTGGGTGGCCATACGAGTTCCCCACACCGGAGCTGATGGCTGCGAGCCGGGGACGTAGCGTCTCCAGCAACGATCGGCTTGAAGCCGTGGCGCTGCCGTGATGTGCCACCTTCAGCAGATCCCAACGCTGACCATCGTGCGGGATGGCCGCAGCGATGTCGGCGTCGTGGTCGTCCTCGGCGTCACCCGCGAGCAGCACACGTTGCTGTCCGAGGCTGACCGCGAGCACGATGGAGGTGCCGTTGACGGCACGACCGTCTGACAGTGCGTGATCGGGGATGGCCTCGCGCGTTGGCCACAGCACCTCCGCACGCGCTTCGCCGAGGGGCACCACGTCGCCTGCGACCAGCCTGACCCGCGCGATGCCGCGGTCGGTCACGGTCGCTCGGAGGCCGGTGACGCCCGATCCCGTGCTGGGCATGCCGGTCTCGGCGATCCTGCCGATCTTGTAGCGTGGTGCCAGGCCGGCGAGGCCGCCGGAGTGGTCCTCGTGGGGGTGGGTCAGGACCACCAGATCGATGGTGCGATCCCAGATGGGGATCCGTTCGTCGAGCCGGCGCACCAAGAGGTCAGGGTCGGGGCCGCCATCGACGAGCATGCGGCTGCCATCCGATGCCTGCAGCAGGATGGCATCGCCCTGACCGATATCGAACACGCTGACCTGTAGGCCGGGCAGGGGACGGGCGACCAGGACGACCGAGACCGCCGCCACCAGCATCGTAGACACCGCCACCACCGCGACCCGACGGCGTCGATGCGCGTGGGCCAGGGTCGGGGCCGCCGAAGGGGCCTCTGCCGGCGATATCTGGCCGTCCGTCGACCGTCTTCGGGCTGCTCGCAGTGCGACCGTGAGCGCGAGGGTCGCGAAGGCGGCCGTCACCAGATCGAAGGGTTGGCCCAGCTCGACATTGGCCAGCGGGACATCCGCCAAAAGCCCGGCGCCACGGGTCATCGCCGCCAGTGGCAGCCACGACCCCAGCAGCAATGGCGCCAGAAGCAGGCTCATGAACGGTGCGATGCCAAGCGCCGGGCCTAGCAGGACGCCGACCGCGGCACCAAGCATGGCCAATGGGACGACCGGTGCCACCAGGACGTTGGCCAGCGGCGAGATGATCGAGAGCCGGCCGAAGTGCAGCAGGATGAGTGGCAGCGTCGAGAGTTGGGCCGCCAGCGACACACCCAGCGTCTCCGCCAGCCAGCGCGGTGCGCGGCCGCGCGTGACGTGCCGCACCGCCGACTCGGCGTGGCCGCCCAAGGCCAGCAGTCCGGCAGTCGCGGCAAGCGAGAGCTGCAGTCCGATGTCATCGATCATCCGCGGCTCCACCAGCAGCAGTCCCCAGCAGGCAAGACCCAGCGCCGCTGCTGCGCCCGAGGGGCGGCCGCCTTCCCGCGCGATGAGGACCACCACGCCCATCACGGCGGCGCGGATCACGCTGGCCTCGGCGCCCGCGAGGATGGTGTAGGCCACGATGGCAGCGATGACGATGGCGCTACGTGGCCGCCGGGCAAGGCCGGTGGCGCGTAACAGTGCCGTGGCGATGCCGGCCACCAGCGCGATGTTCCAGCCGCTGATGGCGACCACGTGGGTCAGGCCTGTGGTGGTGAAGTCATCCGCGACAGCCCGACTCACACGTTCTCGCAGGCCGATGAGGATGCCCGCGGCGAGACCGGCCTCCGGTTCCGGGATGGCTTGCGAAAGGGCCTCCTCGATGCCGCAGCGCAACTGCTCGACCGAAGCCGTGAAGCCGCCACCAGCCGCGGTCAACGCCAGCTCACGCGCCTTGAGGGTGCCCGCCGCGCCTCTCGATTCGAGGAAGCCGGCGAAGCCTGGAGCATCGGTCGGGGCGGCTGCGACCGTGCCGCGGACCGAGATGTGATCCCCCGGGATCAGCGCCGGATACCGCGGCAACCAGGCGTAGACGAGTGGGCCGCTCTCGGTGTCGGAGCTGCTCTCCAGTCGCACGAAGGCGCGTTGTTCGGCGCCATTGGGCGAGGAGACGTCGGTGACGACGGCCTCCCACTCACCGCTGCCGATGGGCAGGACCGATGCTGCCAACGCCGACCCCGCAAGGAGGCTCGCCACGGTTGCCCGCAGCCAGACCGAGCCACCTGCCAGGCACAACGCCGCCAACGGCCCACGCCGCAGGACGGCCGCGCCGATGCCGACCGCGAGGAGGACCGCGGACAGGGCCAATCCGAGCCATGGCGGCAACGGCAACGCGAACGATCCGCTATCACTCAGCAGTGCCGCGCCGATGGCACCGACGGCCAGCCAGCCCGCCCGGGGCAGTCTCAGCATCTCTTGACTTGCTCTTGAGCTGAGGTTGCCGGGCTTGCCGTCCGCTCGCCGCTAGCGGGCCTGCACGAGGTGCTCGATGTCCCCGAACACCGACTCACCCACCAACCCGCGTGCGCGCAGGTCACGCACCGAGGAAAAGCGGCTCTCGGCCCGGGCAGCGATGATCTTGCCGGCGGTCACGGGGCCGATACCCGGCAGCGACTCCAATTCGGCCTGGTCCGCGTGGTTGAGGTCGATCAGTCCGTTCGCATTTCCACCGTCGCCCGTGACCTCGGGCCGGTGGACGCCCAGCTCCGGGACCAGCACCTTGGTGCCATCTTCGAGGGGCTGGGCGAGGTTCAGCGACTGACTGGTGGCGGCCAGGTCCACGCGCGGCGCAAAGCCGCCGGCCGCCTCGATGGCATCGCCGACCCGGTCTCCGGCATGCAGTCGGTGCAGGCCCGGTCGTGCCACCGCGCCAGCGACATCGATGACGATCTCCATGGCCGTGGCCGGCGCCGCTTGCGCCTCCTCAACACGTGCTCCGGCGCCGATCGCTCCGACCTCATCGATCGGTTCCCCGAAGGGAAGCGCCGCCGCTCCGTGCTGGGCCAGGGGTTGGCTCAGCATCATGAACGCCAGCGCCGCCAGGGCAGCACCAGCCAGCACGCCGCCCAGCGCGACCAACAACGGAACGAGCAGCGCGGGCATGGGGCGCGATGCCATCGCGGCCGGTCGCCCCGCAGTCGGTGGTGGTTGGGTCGGTGGTGGTTGGGCCGGCGCGCTCGTCGAGAACGTCCGTCCGCGTGGCATCGCCTCGTTCAAGCCATCGCTCCTGCCGGCGGGCGGAGGCGGCGGGGATCTGGATGTGGATCGCGGGGATCGGTGCGCGGTGATCCGGGACAGCGGGCCACTGAGCCGGTCAGGACCCGGTCCTTGGCTGAGATGCGTCCGAAGTGGAGCGCCAAGGGCTCCGTGGCCGGTCATGCGGTCGGTCCCAAGGCGCAAACGTAGGCTAGCGAGACCGGCTTATCGCACGCTTATGTACGACTCAGATCTCGCGTGCGTGCTGATCAGGGCACCAAGCCGTAGCCGAAGCGCTCGGCGATCTCCGCGATGGCCGCGGTGATGGCCGGGTGGTCTAGTCCCAGGTTGAGCACCGGGTGAGTGGGCAGCGCGCTGCGTCCGGCTCCGAAGAGCACGATAGCGTGACCGTGGTGCCGCGGATCGACTCCTCGACGCGCCGTCCCGCTCATCGATGAGGGATACCAGAACCCATCGATGTCGTACTCCTCGAAGATGGCCCGTGCCCACGCGCGAGCGGAGTCCTTTCGCCCCGAGTTGATGGCCTGGCTCGCCCCAGCCCGCGTGGGCCATTCCGAGGCGAGGTCCAGCAGGCGGACAGGACGGGCGAGCCGAAAGCCCGCAAGATAGGGCCCCTCACGCGAGAGCTCGATGACGCGCGTGGCCCCGAACGCCTCGGCGAGCGCCGTCGCGATGCTGCCGGCGGCATAGAGGACGTGACGATCCTGGACGTGGGGCGGTGGAGGATGCGGGTCGAAGCGAGCCGATGTCGGCCCAAAGTCGCGGAGGGTGTCCCATCCCGTCGGATAGACGCCGCGCGTCCGATACACCCGATAGAGCGTCGTCCCGCGTCGGAGCGTCCTGGTGTCTTGTGAGCGGAGCGAGACGAGCGGTCGTCGCGGGTGCGGCAGCTTGGGCACAAGAGGCCGCCGGTCAGAGGTCGGCAGCGAGCGGGCGTACGCGCTCCGGGTCCCCGCCCGCCGTCAGCCACTCGATCGGCGAGACCGGCTCGCCCGCGACCTCGAGATCGGGCTCGGGCGTGCGCAACCACATCGCCGCAGCAAGTGGTGGCAGGCCGTCCGGCAGCGCCGCCACGACCGATCCGATGTTCGGTACGAGGCCGTGAGCGGTGAACTGCAGCTCGAGGATGCGCCACTCGTTGCCCTGGCGCATGGCCAGGAGCCGGCGCTCGCCGAGGAGCTGGCGCACGCGGCTGGGATCGACGCCCATGCGGGCCGCGGCGTCGGCGGTCGATAGGGCGCATGACAGGAGCGCGGCCATCTCCGCCGCTGTCCTCGCGCGCACGCGCTCGTACGCGCCCTGATCGGTGTTTGGCGTGAGGCCGCCACGCCGCAGCTCGAGCACCTCGGTCCGCGTGAGCTGGCTGGCGGGATCGCCCGGGAGTCGCGTGCCACGCACCTCGAGCAGCGCGTCGCGGAGCAGTCGCACGAAGCCGTCCGCATCCATCCGGATATCGCCCGCGGCGAGGGCCTCCTCAAGCGCCAACTCGATATCGATCGTCGCGCTCATGACTCCTGTCTCCTCACGGCGTTAGGATACGTGAGTCACGACGGGTCGTCAAGGTGAACACAGGCGCGTCGGTGCACGACTTGCGCCTGGTACCGGCACGACACGGAGCGGACTTGTCAGCCCTTGACGATGGCCTCCAGGCGCGGTCGCACCTCGGTCGCCAGACGCCGCATCGTCTCCTCATCGTAGGGTGGCGGGAAGCCGCAGATGAGGTGTCGGTAGCCGGCCTCGACGGAGGGCTTCATCTGCTCGTAGACCTCATCCGGGTCGCCCGCGATGATCCGCTCAGAGCTCACACCGGCTGATCCCGGCCGAACCTCGTCATCGGCCGCACCGCCCTGGAACGCCATCAGTTCAGATTCCCGCGCCAGCGCCGCCTGACGCGTGTCGCGGATGACCACACGCTGCAGCTCGACCGTGCGCTCGATGGTCTTCTCGTCGCGGCCCAGCTTGGCGCAGTGCCCCTGCAGGATGGCGTCTGACGCTCGCACCCCCTCGATGGGATTGCCCAGGTTATTCATATCGGCGTACTGGGCGACCAGCCGTAGTGTGACCTTGGGCCCGGAGCCGCCGATGAGGATGGGGATGTGCTTCTGCACCGGCGCCGGCAGGTTGAGCACCGAGTCCACCTGATAGCGCGAGCCCTCCGGCGCAGACGGTCGCTCACCTGCGAGCATGCCGCGGATGATCTGCAGCGACTGCTCCAGCCAACGCAGACGCGTGCCCGGCCGATCCCCGAACTCGATGCCGAAGGCCGTGTGCTCGGGCTCCATCCAGGCGGCGCCGATGCCAAGCACGGCCCGGCCACCGCTGATGTGGTCGATGGTGGTGATCATCTTGGCCACCAGGGCCGGATTGCGGAAGGTGTTGGCAGTCACGAGGTGGCCGATGGTGGCGCGCTTCGACTGCGCCGCCACCGCCGCCATGGCCGTGTAGGTCTCCAGAGCCGGGCCATCCCAGGGACCCACGATGGGATAGACGTGGTCCCAGGTGAAGAGGGAATCAAACCCCAGATCCTCGGCACGCAGCATGGCGTCGAGGAACATGGGCCAATCGGTGTACTGGTTCCAGATGTTGGCACCCAGCTTGATGGGTGCATGCATGTTCGGCATGGGTCGCTCCTTCGTGTCGGGTCGGATCAGGCGGCGATGTGGGCTTCGAGCGCCGGCCGCACTTCACCCACCAGCCGTTCCAGGGTCTCGGTGTCATAGGGAGCCGGGAACCCGAAGATGAGGTGCCGGTATCCCACGTCGAGGTAGGGCTTGCAGTGCTCGATGACATCCTCGACGGTGCCCATGGGCATGTCCGTCCAGGTCTTGGCGTCGCCGTTGTCGGCGAAGGCATCGGCCATGACGGTGTGGGCCTCCTCGCTCGAATCGCGGATGAACGGCGTACCCATGCCGACCGTGCGCTCGACCGTCTTCTCGTCTCGGCCGATGGCCTCGCAATGAGCCACCAGCGTCGCGTCTGTCTTGCCCAGCTCGTCTGGCGTGCCGCCGATGTTGCAAGCGTCGGCGTACTCAGCCACCAGGCGCAGTGTCACCTTGGGCCCCGAGCCACCGATGAGGATGGGCAGGTGCGCCTGCACCGGCGCGGGCAGGTTGAGCACGGCATCGGTCCGATAACGCCCATCGGTCGTGGGCCGCTCGCCATCGAGCATGCCGCGCATGATGGGCAGCGCGTCGCGCAGCCAGCGCAGCCGCTCGCCGGGGCTCTCCCCGAACTCCAGGCCGAAGGCCTCGTGCTCGGTCTGGAACCAGGCGGCACCGATGCCCAGCACCGCGCGGCCACCGCTGATGTGGTCGAGCGTGGTGATCATCTTCGCCACCAGCGCGGGATTGCGGAAGGTATTGGCGCCGACCATCATGCCGATGCTGGCCCGCTCGGTCATCGT
>JBBSAV010000012.1:0-40997 GCA_038251965.1 Candidatus Limnocylindrales bacterium | reverse complement strand
CGATGCTCACTATGCGCTGCGTTCCGACCGCGAGCTGCAGGACGTGCTGGTGTCCATCCGCCACGGGCAGGATCTTGATGCGGCCGCCCACCTGCGCCGAGCCAATGCCGAGTACGCGCTCAAGAGCGGCCCAGAGATGGCGGCGCTGCCACCGGGTTCGGACCCCGATCCGCTGGTACGCCACGCCTGGCTCGACGGCATCAAGC
Source organism: Candidatus Limnocylindrales bacterium (assembly GCA_038251965.1). GTDB lineage: Bacteria > Chloroflexota > Limnocylindria > Limnocylindrales > CSP1-4 > JAFMJV01. The sequence goes on along the minus strand of JBBSAV010000012.1, from coordinate 40,791 downwards.
GCGCTGGTGAGGTCGCGCAACGTTGCCAGGTGTCACTGGAGTTCGAGCGCTATCGCTTTCCCGGCTTTGCGGTACCCGGTGGCGAGACGCCCTTCTCCTACCTTGAGCGTCTCTGTCATGACGGCGTCCGAACGCGCTACCACCCCATCACACCGCGTGCGCTCAAGCAGATGGCGCACGAGCTGGAGGTCATCGAGCGCACCGGCCTGGCCGAGTTCTTCCTCATCTGCTGGGACCTGATGCGCTTCGCTCGTGAGCGCGGTATCCCGGCGCAGGGTCGCGGCAGCGCTGGCGACTCCATCGTGGCCTATGCCCTGGGCATCACGCGCGTCGACCCCATCCGCCACGAGCTGCTCTTCGAGCGCTTCATCAACGAGGGCCGCACCACCTACCCGGACGTGGATATCGACTTCGCCTCATCGCGCCGCGAGGAGGTCATCGGATACGTCTACGAGCGCTACGGTCCCGAGCACACCGGTATGGTCTGCAACATCGTCACCTATCGGGCGCGCTCGGCGGTGCGTGAGGTGGGCTACGCGCTGGGCTTCCCACGGCCACTGGTCGATCGTGTGGCCAAGGCGCTGGAGACCTATGACTCCGTGATGGTGCGCCGTGACCTGGAGGCCGATGGGGGCTTCGCCGAGTTCTTCGCTGAGCCGGCCGAGGGAGGGGCGAACGTGCGACGACTGCTCGACGATATGGGGGAGCTGCGCCGCCTCACGCCGCGTGCCGACCTGCGGTCGGGTCCGACCGACGATGAAGGGGGTCCGGGCGACACACCTGCGAGCGAGCACTTCTTGCGCCACGAACCGGAACGCCGGCTGGCGCTGGCTTCGCTGGGGCAGGGGAGTGGTGAGGGGCCCGAGCCGGAACGTCGCATCCTTGCCACCAGCGTGGGCGCCATCGAGTTGGACCCGCTGCCGGCACGCCGTCGGGGCTCCACGTTGGGCCTCTCGCCGTGGGATCGCTGGCTGGAACTCTGTGCTCGCATCGATGGTCGGCCGCGGCATCTCTCCATCCACGTCGGCGGCATGCTCGTGACCGGTGCGCCGTTGATGGACATCGCGCCGCTCGAGCACGCCACCATGCCCGGCCGTGTCGTCGTCCAGTTCGACAAGCGTGACATCGAGACGATGAAGCTCATCAAGCTCGACCTGCTGGGATTGCGCATGCTCAGCGCCATCGATGATGCCCTGCGTGATATCAAGGCCGACTGCGCGGTGTGTCTTGACCTCGACCGGCTGCCGGAGGACATCGAGGAGGTCTTTCGCATGATCTGCGCGGCGGACACGGTGGGCGTCTTCCAGATCGAGTCACGGGCGCAGATGCAGACGCTGCCCAAGAGCCGCCCCCAGACGCTCGACGACCTGGTGGCGGAGGTGGCCATCATCCGCCCTGGGCCTATCCAGGGTGACGCCGTGCACCCCTATCTGCGCCGACGCCAGGGTCTTGAAGCCGTGACGTACCTGCATCCGTCCCTGGAGCCGATCCTGGCTGAGACGCTGGGCGTGATCCTCTACCAGGAGCAGGTCATGAAGATCGCCATCGAGGTGGCCGGTTTCAGCGCGGCCGATTCGGACGGTTTCCGCCGAGCCATGGGCACCTGGCGCTCATCGAAGGAGATGGAGAAGTTGCACACCGGCTTCGTGGACGGCTGTGTCGGGAGCAGCGGGCTCACGCGCGACCAGGCCGAGGAGCTGTTCGGCAAGGTCGCTGGCTTTGCCAGCTTCGGCTTCAACAAGAGCCACGCCGCGGCCTTTGCTCGGACGGCGTACGAATCGGCCTTCCTCAGACTGTTCTATCCGGCACAGTTCGTGACCGGGCTCATCAACGCCCAGCCGATGGGGTTCTATCCGGTCGAGGTGCTCATCAACGACGCTAAGCGGCACGGCGTCGCGGTGCTGCCGGTGGACATCAATGCCAGCCGCTATCGTAGCGCCACCGAATGGGTGGGGTTGCCTGGTGTGCCGCTGCCACCCGGGACGGGCATCGAGCGGCGGCCCGGCGTGGTGGTTTCGTCAGCAGTGGTGGTACCAGGCGAGGGGGCCCGCGACCGGTTCGCGGCGACATCGGCGCGTGGCTACGGCATCCGCCTGGGGTTGCACCTGGTCAAGGGCATCGGTGAGGCGGAAGGCGAGCGGGTCGATGCGGCACGTGCCCATGGGGGCCCGTTCCGGTCACTGGCGGACCTGGTGGCACGGACCGATCTGTCCGAAGAGGTCACCGAGCGGCTCATCCGCGCCGGCGCATTGGACTCGCTGGGACAGGCCCGGCGGGAGGCACTGTGGCAGCTGCGTGAGGTGGTGGGTGCGGCGCGCGGTCGAGCTGACGGTCGTTCGCTCAGTTCACGGACGGCCCGGGAGCGACCGCTGGACATCCGCCTGCCACCGACCGCGGCACCTGCGCTACCGCCACCGACGGAGCTGGAGCGGCTGGGCGATGCCTACGCCATCCTCTCGCTCGATGCGCGCCGCCAGGTCATGGAGCTGTACCGGCCGGCGCTCCTGGAGCTGGGCGCGTTGACGCTGGGGGAGCTGGCCGACCGGCGGCCGGGTCGCGTCGCCATCGGCGGCCTGGTGGTCACGCGGCAGCACCCCATGACCGCCAAGGGCACGGTCTTTCTCGCACTTGAGGATGAGACCGGCATGGTCAACGTCACGCTGTGGCCAAGGACCTGGGGCCGGCTTCGTGGGGTCGTGCGGCGGCATGCGCTGCTCTACGTGGAAGGTGACCTGCAAGTGGACGCGGGCGTCATCAACCTCGTGGCTCGTCGCATCCGGCCCTTGGTGGAGGTATGCCGTGCCCGGGGTGGGCCCGCCCAACCCGATGGGGTTCGCCAGCTGGGCCACGCCGGCATGCGGCGTCTGGGTTGAGTAGTAGCACGCGTGCTACACTACTGGTATGGATACCGTCACCGTCCGACAACTCCGCAACGACGTCAGCCGGATCTTGCGGCGCGCGCAGTCCGGAGAGCACCTGATCGTCACCTCCAATGGTGTCGCCGTGGCTGAGATCGGGCCGCTGCAGCAACGACAGGACAAACCCACGCTCGAAGAGTTGATCGCCTCAGGCAAGGTCATCCCGCCGCGCACTCGCAGTGCGCCCGCTCCTCCGCACCCGATCGCGTTCGATGGCCCGATGACGAGCGAAGAGATCCTCGAAGAACACCGACGCGACCGAGTGTGATCTTCCTCGACACGTCGGCGCTGATGAAGCGCTATGTCGCCGAAACTGGCTCGGATATCGTGCTCCGGGCGATGCAGGACGACCGTGACTGGGTGGCCTCGATCCTGGCTCGCGTCGAGACCCAGGTCTCACTTTGCCACCGCGGGTCCCAGGGTGCGATGGATGCGTCCGCCCAGCGGCGATTTGTCGATGACTGGGATCAGTTCACGACCATCCCGATAGACGCTGACTGTCTCGCCCTTGCTGAGACGATTGGTTGTCGACACCGCATCCGGACGCTCGACGCCATCCATCTGGCAGCGGCGCTACGCCTCCCCAGCGTGTCGTTCCTCTCGTTCGATGAACGGCAGATCGACGTCGCCCGCGCCCTTGGCCTGGAGGTCCTTCCAGTCTGAGTCGGTCGGGTCTGCGGTCGGCCCCGGTCTACGGCTTGCGGCGAGCTTGGCGAGCAGCTTCCTTGTCGGCACGCGCCTGCTCCTTGGCCTTGCGCGCCTGCTCCTGCTCCTTCACTGCGCGATTGGCCTTGGCGCGCTCCTGTGACGAACGCAGGAAGCTGCGGTACCAGGCTGCGAAGCCACCCGCGAAGACGCCGATCACGATGCCGAGTCCGATCGTCTGGAGTGCCAGTGCAGCGGTCAGGGCCGGCGCGGCCCCGTCGGCCGTCGTGAGCACGGAGTCGAGGTTGGCGTCCGCGGTGGCCTCACCGGCGATGGCCACCACGGCGACGAAGAACGTGCCGCTCAGGGCGCCCAGCAGGCCGCCCACGAGGTAGGAGGCGCGAGGCGCCACGAAGCCGCCGATAAAGAAGATGAACAGCGTGGTCGGGTGCAGCGTGAGGCTGATGTAGAGCACGATGATGTCGCGCACGGCCGTAGGGAGGTTGTCCAGCAGGCCGCTGATGAGCGCCACCGCCAGCACGAAGGTCAGCAGCAGCAGACCGAAGGGCAGCCACACCAGCGGCTTCCTGAAGACCTGCGGCAGCGCCTTGATGTCCTCGACGACGTTGGGCAACGCGAAACGGGAACGCTTCTCGCCCTCCGGCTGCGCAGCACCGGTCACGACACCAGTGTCGGCCATGACGTCACTATCAGCCTCAGCCTCGCGGTGATCTTCGCGATAGCGGCGGCGCGCTTCGACGCGGCTGGTGTCCTTGGGACGGATCCGGGTGTTCCTGGAACGGGGCACGTGTAGTCCTACTTCCACATCATGGCGGGGCGGCGCGATGGTACCGCACCAAGCGGCCTGTCCGCCTGAGCGGCCTGTCCCCGCACACCTGCAGGCCCTGCCGGCACACCGTCGACCATGACCATCGGGCCGATGGCTCGAGCATGACACCACTCTAGAGTCATCTGCGATGAGCCTGCCCGCCGACGTCGCCCTGCGCCCTGCCGCTTCGCCGCGACTGCGAGACATCGACTGGCGCTGGGCGCTGCCACGGATCGCGCTGCTCTTCCTCGTCACGCGTCTGCTGGTGCTGATGGTGGCTGTGGCCGTGGAGACGACGCAGCCTCCCCCACCCGACGGTGTGGCCGTCGACGACCGCGCCATCCTGACCAGTCTGACGGTATGGGATGGCACCTACTACGTCGGCATCGCCGACGCTGGCTACCACGCCGATCCCGACTTCGGACCGGACTACGCCTTCTACCCCGGCTATCCGATGGCGGTGAAGGTGACCTCGCTGTTGACCTTCGGCGATACCAGTCTCGCGGCAGTGCTGGCGGGGAATGCCGCGTTCTTCCTCGCTCTGGTCGTCCTGTTCGCGCTGTCGGTTCGGCACCTCACACCTGAACGGGCTCTCCTCAGCCTCTGGTTCCTGTCGCTGGCGCCCGGGGCCGTGGCGTTCGCATTTTCCTACTCGGACAGTCTGTTCCTGCTGCTGGCGGTGTCCGCATTCCTGGCCATGGAGGTGCGTCGCCCGTGGCTGGTCGGCTTTGCGTTCGCGCTGGCCACGCTCACTCGAGCGCCGGGCATCCTCCTGGGATTGCCCCTGCTGCTCATGCTCGTGGAGCGGGATGGGATCCGTCCTACCCGTGCCTGGATCCCGCTGCTGCTCGCCCCACTGGCTCTGGCGATCTACTTCGGCTACCTGTGGTGGCTCACCGGTGATCCGCTGGCCGCGATTTCGGCGCAATCGTTCTGGAGCCCGGACGCTTCGGCTGCCGCCTCGACCGTCGGCGATGCCGCGACCGGGTCCGGCAGCACCGGCCATGGGAACGACAACATGGCAATGGGCGTGGCCCCTCCGTGGGTGATCGCCGTATGGCTGGGATCCCTCTCGTTCTATGCGTTCCTATTCGTCTTCTTCCGCCACGATCGGATTCGGCCAGCCTACTGGGTCGTGTCCGCACTCAGCGTCGCGACGGTGTTCCTGTCAGGCACATTGATGTCCACGCCGCGATTCCTCGCGGTGGCCTGGCCCTTCGACTGGGTCCTTGCCAGTCGCGAGTCTCGCGTTGGCCGGACCGTCGTTCTCGGCGTGTTCGCCGCGCTCCATGTGGTCCTGTTGTGGCTGGCGTTCACGTGGCGGCTGGCACCGTGAGTTAGCCACACTCCGATAAGTGCCAGTGAAGTGACCAGCGCGATGATGCTGGTCCCGCCAAAGCCGTGACGTTCCCGCTCCTGCCCGCCGGACATGGAGGTCCACGATGTCCGTGCGATGGCGATCGCTCCTGCTCCGACTCATGTGTCTAGCCTTGATCGTGCCGGCAGCACCGGCCACGGCGGCCGATGTGCCATGGCCGCCCTCACCCGACCTCGTCGTGGGCGAGGTGGTGACCGGCGGTGCCACCGGATCGGACGAGTACGTCGAACTCTACAACGCGGCTGACACGCGAGTGTCGTTGAGCGGCCTGGAGCTTGTCTACGCCTCGGCCAGCGGCAAGACCGTCACGCGGAAGAAGACCTGGACGGACGGCCACATCGCCGCACATTCGCGTCTACTCCTGGCCAACGCTGACGGCGCCTATGCCGAGGTCGCCGACCACACCTACAGCGGCGGGCTCAGCGCCAGCGGCGGTTCTCTGGCGGTGCGTGAAGTCGATGGATCGATCATCGATGCGTTGTCATGGGGGAGCGCCGACTCGGAGTTCGTGGAGGGCACACCGGGTGCAGCGCCCGAAGCTGGCACCTCACTGGAGCGTCGCCCCGGCGGAGCTGCGGGCAACGGTCGAGACACCAACGACAATGCCGCCGACACGGTCGTCAACCCAGCGCCGGTCCCACAGAACGCGACGAACGATGTACCGCCCACACCGGAACCTACGTCCAAGCCCACGCCCAAACCGACAACCAAGCCGACGCCCGCCCCCACGCCCAAACCGACGCCCGCCCCCACGCCCAAACCGACGCCTGCCCCGACACCCAAGCCAACCCCCGTTCCGACGCCCAAGCCGACGCCTGCTCCCACCCCCAAGCCAACCCCCGAGCCGACTCTCACACCTACGCCTGCTCCCACCCCCAAGCCCACACCGGAACCAACGTCCAAGCCGACTCCCAAGCCGACGCTTGCCCCGACCCCCAAACCGACGCCCGCCCCGACGCCCAAACCGACGCCTGCTCCGACACCCAAGCCCACTCCCGAACCCACGCCTGCGCCCACGGCGCCATCCACGCCCGTACCAACACCGAAACCCACAACTGCCCCGACGCCTGCCCCGACACCCAAGCCGACGCCTGCCCCGACATCGACTCCACAACCGCCCACGTCTGACAGCATCGAGGAGGCACGCCGCAAGGCGATCGGTGCAACGGTGACCGTGACCGGCACCGTGACGGTCCAGGTCGGACGCATCCTGGGCGACCGAACGCTGGCGATCCAGGACGGCAGTGGCGGCATCGCCGTTCGCGTACCGCTCGGCTATCCGGCGGACACCCTCTCTCGCGGTGCCATCGTCACCGTGAGTGGCGCCTTGGCTGACCCATACGGCAACCTGGAGGTGCGACCGACCGATCCGGCCCAGATCGTGCTGATCGGCAGCGGCGGATTGCCCGACCCCGTCGCGCTCGACAGCGCCCATATCGCCGAGTCCCGCGAGGGCAGTTTGGCCGTCATCACAGCCACGCTCGTCGATATCGACCGCTACAGCAGCGGGGCGCTCTCGCTGGCCGTCCGAGACGACCGCGGTGCTGCCCGTGTCTACGCCTTCGCTGAAGCGGAGTTCGACCCTGCGTTGCTGGTGAGGGGCCAGCGCATCCGCGCCATTGGGATCGTCGGCCAACGAGCCAGCCGCTCGGGCGCGTCCGACGGTCATCGCCTGTGGCTCCGCGGCCAGGCAGACCTGGTGGTGCTCGATGACGGCGCCTCGCCTACGCCACCGCCCGATGGGAGCCCTGGTAACGAGCCCGGTGACACTCGGCCACCTCGTGTCAGCATCCGCAAGGCGACGCCAGGCCGCACCGTGACCATCGTCGGCGTCGTCACCTCCGTGGCCGGCCTGATCGACTCTGAGGGCCGCCGCGTCACGGTCCAGGACCGTAGCGGCGCCATCCTCGTGCGCTACCCCGATGGCGTGAGACCGGCCGACGTCGGTCGCGCCATCCGTGCCAGCGGTGAAGTCGGAACCTGGTACGGAGGGAACCAGTTAGAGGCAACCTCCACACCTCGACTGAAGGGCCGCCTGCCGGTCGTGCCGATGCCCCTGCGGCGGCCACCCACGGAGTCAGACGAGTGGCGCCTGGTGTCGGTGGCGGTGCGCATCATTGATGTCGAGCGCGACGGCGATACGTGGCGCGCAGAAGCGGAGCTCTCAAGCGGTGAGACTCTACCCATCGTCGGTCTGGCAGGCAGTGGCATCGATGCTGACCGGCTGGGGGAAGGGCGCATGGCCCGCATCAGTGGCATCGTGCGCCGGGCACATCCCTCAGCGAACGATCAACGCTTCAGTATCGTGCCGCGGTCAGGCAAGGACATCAAGCTGGGCCGGCTCCTGCTTGCTGCTGCTAGCAGCGACGAGACTGGCGCTGGTAGCAGCGGTGACGATGGTGGCCCCTACGATGGCTACCTGGCCGCGGTCGCTACGTACGACGATGGATCGGCGGTGCTGACCGCGACCCTCGGATCACTCGACGGACTCACCGACCGGGTCGTCCGTGTCGGTGGTCGGATCGACACCGTCGCAGGACGCCGACTGACGCTCGATGACGGCACAGCCCAAGGCACGGTGCGCTTTGCCGACGACGTCGTGACGATCGACCCGGTCTTGCGGGTCGGAGAGGTGATCAATGCCACTGGCCGTGTCCGCAGCCGTCCCGGCGGTCCGGAGGTCATCGTGGAGACGGCAGCGGACGTCTCCCGCGCCGCACGACCGGGCACACCATCGAGCGACCAAGCCGCCACCTCGACGGCGCTGATGGGGGAGGCCGGCTCGGCGTTGGCTCGCGATCCGGCAGATGTCCTTGATGCCCCGGTCCTGCTGGCCGCGACGTCGCCCTGGGCGGCCAAGGTCGACCAGCTGCCGCTGCTGGTCACTGTCGGGCTGACCCTGACATCACTGGCCTTCATCGCTTCTGCGGCCCTGCTGTCGTGGCGCACTCGCCGCTCACCGAGTCCGCCGCTTCCGACCCCTCCGCCTACCCTGGGCTGATCTCACCGGAGCCCCGCTGCACCAGCGTCGTCGGCAACACGGTCTGCTGCGGCGGAGCATCCCAGCCCGCCATCCGTCGCAGCAGCAGGTCTGCGCCGGTCCTGCCAAGTTCGGCAGCGTCGGCTCGCACCACCGTGAGCGGCATCGCCAGCGCATCGGCCAGCTCGATGTCATCGAAGCCGACCAGGGCAACGCGCCGCTGTGCCGCGCCGAGTGCGCTGACGGCGCCGAGTGCGCTGACGGCGCCGACGGTCATGCGATTGTTGGCGCAGAACAGGGCGGTCGGGGCCGGGTCGGTCGTCAGCAACTCCAGCGTGGCGGCCCGAGCCCCTTCCGCGGTATCGACGTGGGCCTCCAATCGGGGTTCGAATGCGATGTCTGCCCCAGCGAGCGCGTCGCGATAGCCGCGGTAGCGTTCCGTCATGGTGTAGATGGTCAGGGACTGGGCCAACATGGCGATGCGCCGATGCCCATGTGCGACCAGGTGCTCGACCGCGGCCCTGGCGCCGCCGTAGTCGTCGAAGGTGATGGAGTCGGCCGAGAGGTTGCCTTGGGGCCGGTCGATGAAGACGATGGCGGTACCCAGCTCCATTTCGCTGGCAAGGTAGCTGTGGTCCCGCCCCACCGGCACGATGAGCAATCCACCAAGGCGTTGCGCGATGAGTGACTCGATGATGCGGTGTTCGCGCGCCGGCTCGAAGTCTGAGCTGGCGATGATGACCTGCCGGCCATTCGCGACCGCCACATCCTCGATGGCGCGCGTCAGCCTGGCCCAGAAGGGGTTGGAGATGTCGTCGATGACCAGGCCGATCTGATTGCGACTGCCACCGCGGGCAAAGTCGGCGGCGATGACATTGCGGCGGAAGCCAAGATCACGCACCGCAGCCATGACCCGCTCGGCTGTCTCAGGCCGCACACCGCGCTCTCCGTTGATGACGCGTGAGACCGTCTTGAAGCTGACGCCCGCGACCTTCGCCACGTCGCGAACGGTGGGCCGATCCCGTACCATCTCGCGTTCCTTGCCGGCGTTCCTGTCGGCTGGATCCACCACGTCCTCCTCGCCCGTCATGCGCGGCTGGCACGGTAACGGCTCGCCAGTGCATACGATGTCACTCGACGTATTGACAACGGTGTCATCATGTTGCACCATGCGTCAAGATGCAACGTATGCGGCCGCGCGGCCACAAGGGAGGTCCAGCGTGACGCACACGATGACGAGGTCGGTCGGGGCAGGGAGGCTCGGGCCGACGGGGAAGCGTGAGAGGAGGGTGCCTTCAGCCAGGTCGTCATCCATTCTCGTGTCATCTGACACCCACTCATCCTGTGAGGAGGAACTTCGTGAAGCGATTGATCACCATCACGTCCATTGCCCTGCTGACCGCGGCCATGCTGCCGGCGGCCGTTGCGGGCCAGGACGCGGAGAAGCCCAAGATCGGCTTCCTTCCCGGCGTGGTAGACCCGTTCTATCAGGTCATGCAGCTCGGCGTCGAGAAAGCCGCCGCCGACTTCGGCGTCGAGGTCATCACCCAGATCCCCAGCGAGTGGGGCCCCACCGTGCAGACGCCCATCCTCGACTCGCTGGTCGCCCGCGGTGATATCGACTGCCTGGTCACTGCCCCGACCGACAAGGAACAGATGGTCGCGCCGCTGCAGTCCGCCATCGACGCTGGCATGAGCGTCGTGACCGTGGACACGTTCCTCGGTGATGGCGACTACGTCAATGGCCCCGTGACCTTCCCGCTCTCTTACATCGGCTCTGACAATGTCGAGGGCGGCCGCATCGCGGCACGCGCATTGGCCACCAACCTCGGTGGTGAGGGCACCGCCTACATCCAGAACACCAATGAAGGCGTGAGCACGACCGAGCAGCGCAGCCAGGGCTTCCAGGAAGGCCTGGCTGAGTTCCCCGGCATGAGCATCGTCGGTGAGGACTACAACCTTGACGACGAGAACAACGCCGTGACGCAGACGGCTGCCAAGCTGCAGGTCGAGCCTGACCTGGGCGGCATCTTCGGCGTCAACGTGTTCAGCGCCCAGGGCGCTGGCAACGCCGTCGTCAACGCCGGCCTCGGTGGCGTCGTGGACGTCATCGCCTTCGACGCGACGCAGCGGGCCATGGAGCTTATGGACGAGGGCGTCGTGAGCCTGGTCATCGCCCAGAAGCCCTTCGACATGGGCTACATGGGCGTGGCCTTCTGCATGGCCGACGCAGCCGGCGTCACCAGCCTGCCGCCACGCGTCACGACCGGCTTCGCCGTGATCGACGCCGAGAACCGCAACGACCCCGAGGTCGCCCGGTTCATCTATCAGGTCGACTGACCGACCGACAAGCGGCTGGGGGCTCTTCGACGCTCCCAGCCGCCCATCCTTCCGACAGGGGCTGATCGATGGCGTCCAACGTTGGAGCGGCAGCGCCGCCCGAACCACGAGTCAACCAGCGAACGCAGCTGATCCTGACCATCAGCCGCGTCTGGGCCTGGGTGTTCCTGGCCGGCCTGATCGTGTTCTTCTGGATCTCGGTCAGCTACACCACCGACGGCGAGGTGAACTTCCTCTCACTGCGCAACACCATGAACGTGCTGGTGGCCATCACGCCCGTCCTGCTGATGGGCCTGGGGCAGACGTTCGTCATCATCTCTGGCGGCATCGATCTTTCGGTGGGCTGGGTCATGGGCCTGGCCTCCGTGGTGAGCGCCTATGTCGCGCGCGATCTCTCAGCCGGCGGCTTGGGAGACGCCCCGGCAATCGCCATCGCCTTCGTGGTCGGCGTCCTGGCGGCCATGGTCGTGGGGCTCATCAACGGCGTCGTCATCGCCAAGCTGAAGGTGCCCGCCTTCATCGTCACGCTGGGCATGTCATTCGTGGCCCGCGGTGTGGCGCTGCTGATCTCCGGCGGCAACGTGGTCGGCGGTCAACCCGGCGGGATGCGCACCTTCGGCAACGAGTCGCTCCTCTACTACGTCTCGGGTCATGAGCAGGGCGGCCTCTATTTCCTGAACAAGCCCGATGTCGCGGGTGAAGCGTTGCGTGGACTCGATCGCATCTTCAGCTGGCCCGTCGTGGTCACCGCCATCGTCGTGCTCATCGCCATCTTCATCCTGCATCGCACGCAGCCGGGTCGCCACACCTATGCGGTCGGTGGTAACAAGGAAGCCTCACTTCGGGCCGGCGTGCCGGTGGACAAGCTCACCATCATGATCTTCATGGGATCGGCCATGACCGCCGGTATCGCCGGCGTCCTGCACACCGCGAGGTTCAGCGGTGGGTCGTCGATCGCGGGTGAACCGCTGCTCCTGTCATCGATCGCGGCGGTGATCATCGGTGGTGTGTCCATGTTCGGCGGCCGCGGCAACATCATGGGCACGGTCATCGGCGCGCTACTCATCGCGGTCCTCATCACCGGCCTCGTGATGCTCAACGTGGAGCCGTTCTGGCAGTTCATCGTCATCGGGGTCGTGGTCATCCTCGCGGTGCTCATCGACCAGGCGCGTGACCTGGTCGTCGGGAGGGCAGAAAGCCAATGACGCAGCAGCCATTCGAGCAGTCCGCCATGGAGCAGTCGATGCAGTCCGCCATGACCATTGGATCCGGACCGGCACCCGTGCCCGACGGCGACCCCATCCTCTCAGTGCGCAACATGGTCAAGCGCTTCGGCGGCCTGACCGCCGTCGATGACGTCAGCCTGGACATCTACCCCGGCGAGGTCGTCGGCCTCGTCGGTGACAACGGCGCCGGCAAGTCCACGCTCGTCAAGTGCGTCTCAGGCGTGTATCACCCCGACGCCGGCCGCGTCATCTTCGAGGGCAAGCAGGTTCGCTTCTCGCGTCCCATCGAAGCGCGTCGCGCGGGTATCGAGACGATCTACCAGGACCTCGCCCTGGCGGGCAATCTGGATGTGGCCGCCAACATCTTCCTCGGTCGCGAGCTCAAGAACCGCTACCTCTTCGGTGTCGTCAAGTCCCTGGATAACAAGAAGATGCGTGCCGAATCGACCGAGGTCCTCGACAGCCTGGACATCAAGATCCCACGCATGCAGCTGGAGATAGAGAAGCTGTCTGGTGGTCAGCGCCAGGCGGTCGCCATCGCACGCGCGGTCTACTGGAACGCGCAGATGATGATCATGGACGAGCCCACCAACAACCTCGGTGTGCCCGAGCAGCGCAAGGTCATGCAGCTCATCGGTACGCTCAAGTCGCAGGGAGTGCCGGTCGTCTTCATCTCGCACACGCTGCCCGACGTCTTCGCTGCCACCGACCGCATCATCGTCATGCACCGCGGCCGAAAGGTGGCGGAGGTGGCGACGAGCGAGACCAACACCACCGAGATCGTGGAGTACATGGTCGGAGCTCGGCATCAGCCCGGGCTGGACGGGCCCACCGACTGATCAGCGGGGTGCCTCACCTGCAGCATGGGCATCCACCAACTCCGAGACGGCGTGGATGATGGTGATGTGCATCTCCTGGATGCGCGCTGTGGCGCCAGATGGCACCCATACGACGTGCTCCGCCACCTCCGCCAGTCGCCCGCCGTTGGCGCCCGTCAGTGCCCACGTGGACGCACCTCGCTCGCGCGCCGCGGCGATGCCCCGGATGACGTTCTCGGCGTTGCCTGAGGTGCTGATGCCCACCACGACGTCGGCCGGCCCACACAGCGCCTCGACCTGGCGGGCGAACACATCTGCGTAGCTGTAGTCGTTGGCGATGGCGGTCAGCACGGACGTGTCCGTGGTCAGGGCGATCGCCGGCAGCGGTCGTCGGTCGCGCTTGTAGTGCCCCGTGAGCTCACCCGCGAAGTGCTGCGCGTCGGCCGCGCTCCCGCCGTTGCCGAACACGATGAGCTTGCCGTCACTGTCGAAGGCCGCGATGATGTCGGCCGCCATCCCAGCGATAGCGGGGAGCAGGTGCGCGCGTGTCGCGGAGGCGACCTCAAGGTGCTCATCGAGGATGGCCGCGAGGCTCGGGTACTGGTCAACCATGGTGTCATCGTAGGCGCTCCGCGGACGGTCGACAGGGGCACTGGGACGACTGACCCGGGGACCAGGACAGCTGACCAGGACGGCTGACCGGGGGCGGCCCGGACCACCGGCTCGAGAATCCGACTTGCACGCTCGCTCGCCGGTCACTATCGTTCCGCGCAGCCCTCGCGTCGGCCGAGGTGGAACGAAGGAGGCGTCGTGCCTGACGCGGACCCGCTGGTCACGCTGCCCGACACGGATCGCCAGTACCATATCGACCTCGCTCCCGGCGAGATAGCCGACTACATCCTTCTTCCCGGCGACCCCGATCGAAGTGACCGTATCGCCGGCCTGCTCGACGATGTCGAGGTGCATCGGCGCCATCGCGAGTTCAACTCCGTGACCGGCACGCACAAGGGCCTGCGCATCTCCGTCGTGGCCACCGGTATCGGCACCGACAACGTCGAGATCGTGATCGCTGAGATCCTTGCCATCGCCGCAAGAAGGCCCACGTTCATCCGTATCGGTTCCTGTGGCGTGCTGCGTGAGGAGATCGCACTGGGCGATCTGGTCATCAGCAGCGGCGCGGTCCGACTCGACTCGACGACCAGCTTCTACGTCGATGACGGCTACCCGGCGGTCGCCGATTACGTCGCCGTGGCGGCCCTGGTGGAGGCGGCTGCCCGCACAGGCCTGCCAGCCCATGTCGGCCTGACGGCCACCGCGCCGGGCTTCTACGGACCCCAGGGTCGGCCCATCCCGCAGTTGCCCATCCGCTTTCCCGATCTCGCAGAGCGCATGGCCGCGCAGGGTGTCGTCAACTTCGAGATGGAAGCGTCGGCCGTGCTGACGCTGGCGGCCCTGGCCGGCTGTCGCGCGGGCGTCGTGTGCACGGCCTTCGCGCAGCGCACCAGCGGCGCCTTCGTGACCGCGGACCAGCAGACTTCGGCCGAGGCAGGCCTCATCGAAACGGGCCTGGAGGCCCTGCATGTGCTCGCCGAGATGGACGCACAGCAGGCTCGTTCAGGCGAGTTGCACTGGCGTCCCTCACACTGGGCGCCGAAGATGGCAACCTAATACAGTCAGGAATGGCAACAACGCTGTTCACCACCGAGGCTCGGCAGATGATCGAGCCCACGACGGAACCGAGCACCATCTCACGCTCGGAGGGATAGGAGGACCAGGATGGCCGAAGCATATTGCGTCAAGGACAAGCAGAAGGTCGAGATCCAGAACCCGCAGAAGATCACCATGAAGAATGGCAAGCCCGCGACCAAGGGCACCTGCCCCAAGTGTGGCGGCAGCGTCTTCCGCATCGGCGGCTGACTCCTACTCTCTGACGCGAACTCGTGACCCCGGTCCACCCGACCGGGGTCACTTGCTATCTCTAGACTGGTGGCTGACCGACCAGCCACGAGATCCATCCATGTCGACCGACTTCTCACGCACTCGCCTTCGCGGTCCGGTCCTGGCGTTGGACCTTGGTGGCACCAATGCCCGCGCCGCAGTGGTCACCCCTGAGGGTGAGCTGACGGTCCGCCACGCTGGGTCGACGCCCATGGCCGCCGGCATGAACGCGGTCATCGACTACTGCCTGGAGCTGCTGCGTGAGGCTCGTGCCGAACACCTCGCCGCCGGCGGGGCCGAGCCTATCGCCGTCGGCATCGCTGCTCCCGGCCCGCTGGACCCCCGCACCGGGACGCTCATCGATCCGCCCAACCTGCGCGGTGAGTGGTGGGGCTATCCGTTAGCCCCGACGATCGGTGCTGCGCTGGGCCTGCCCTGGGCGCTGGGCAAGGACACCAACGTCAACATCCTCGGCGAGCGTGACTTCGGCGCCGGTGAGGGCTCGGGCGACCTCATCTACCTGACCATCTCCACCGGCGTCGGCGGCGCGGCGCTCAGCGGCGGACGCCCTATCGTCGGCCCTGATGGTGTCGCTGGTGAGCTGGGCCACATGACGGTGGACATGAATGGGCCGCGGTGTGGCTGCGGCGGTGTCGGCCACCTGGAGGCGTTCGCCAGCGGTACCGGCATCGTCGCCAACGCCCTCGCCGCGCTCGAAGCCGGCGAAGATGCACCCGAGCTGGCGCGCATCGTGGCCGAGATCGCTCCAGCGCCGCTGACCGCGGTCCACGTCTCCCGAGCGGCCGACCTGGGCGATCCGGCCGCAGGCGTCATACTTGAGCGTGCCCGACGGGCCGTGGCTGTGGCGGTGGTCTCCATCGTCAACGTCTTCGGCCCCGATGTGGTCATCCTTGGCGGTGGTATCACGCTCGCGTGGGGAGACCACCTGATCGCACCGGCCAGGAAAGCCGTGGCTGAGTCGGCGTTCAGGATCCAGGGCGAGCGTGCACGAGTCGTGCAGGCGGCCCTGGGTGACGACGTGGGGCTTATCGGCACGGTACCTCTCGTCGCATCGGCCCTGCCGGAATTGACAGCCGACAAGGACCATCATGGCGCGGCCGCAGTGTCGGCGGACGCCACCACATAGGTCAGGACCCGGGGTCGCCGCGCGCGACGAAGGCGACCTGACAGACGACCAGATGAACTGCTCGCTCCCTCAACGACCGTTGAGGCAGGGCGCAGCGCCAAGCAAGGAGTCCCATCCATGACTACCCGGGTCGGCATCAACGGCTTCGGCCGCATCGGCCGCCAGTCACTCAAGGCCATCATCGAGCGCACCCCGGACGCGGAGGTCGTCGCTATCAACGACCTCATGTCGGTCGAGCTGAACGCGCTGCTGTTCCAGCATGACTCCACCTACGGCGCCTTCGACGGCACCGTGGAGCACACCGAGAACTCCCTGATCGTCAACGGCAAGGAGATCAAGGTGCTGCAGGAGAAGGATCCGGCCGCACTGCCCTGGGGTGACCTCGGCGTCGACATCGTCATCGAGTCCACCGGCATCTTCACCGACGCCACGAAGGCTGCCGGCCACCTCGAGGGCGGCGCCAAGAAGGTGCTCATCTCCGCTCCGGCGAAGAACGAAGACGCCACCATCGTGCTCGGCGTCAACGAGGAGACCTACGACTCGGCCAAGCACAACGTCATCAGCAACGCCAGCTGCACCACCAACTGCCTGGCACCCGTCGCCAAGGTCATGCTCGACCGCTGGGGCATCAAGCGCGGCCTGATGAATACCATCCACAGCTACACCAACGACCAGAAGGTCCTCGACGTCTTCCACAAGGATCCGCGTCGCGCCCGCGCTGCCGCCCTCAACCTCATCCCTACCACGACCGGTGCGGCCAAGGCGCTGGCCCTCGTCATCCCCGAGCTCAAGGGCAAGTTCGACGGCTTCAGCCTGCGCGTCCCGACCCCGACCGTGAGCCTCGTCGACCTCACCGCCGAGCTTGAGAACGATGCCACCGTCGAGGAGCTCAACGCTGCCTTCCAGGCTGCCGCCGACGGTCCCATGAAGGGCATCCTCGGCGTCGAGACCGATCCGCTCGTCTCCTCGGACTTCCGCGGCGATGCGCGCAGCTCGATCATCGACGCGCCCAGCACGATGAGCCTTGGCGGCAACTTCGTGAAGGTGCTGGCCTGGTACGACAACGAGTGGGGCTACAGCTGCCGCGTCGCTGACCTCGTCAAGTACATGGGCGATCGGCTGTAAGAGACCGGTACGGATCGAACGCGGACGACTGACATGGAAAAACTCACCATCCGGGACTTCGACCCCAAGGGCAAGCGTGTCCTGATGCGAGTCGACTTCAACGTCCCTATCGAGGATGGCCGGGTCCGGGATGATTCCCGGATCCGCGCTGCTCTCCCCAGCATCGTCTACCTGCTCGAGCACGGCGCTTCCATCGTGCTCATGAGCCACCTCGGCCGACCCAAGGGCAAGGTCACCGATTCGCTGCGCCTCCGCCCGGTGGCACAGCACCTCTCCGAGCTCATCGGCCGACCGGTCCCCGCGACCGGCGATGCCATCGGCCTGGGTACGACCGATGCCGTCAACCGTCTGAAGCCCGGGCAGCTGTTGCTGCTCGAGAACCTTCGCTTCCACGCCGAGGAAGAAGCTAACGACCCCGAGTTCGCGGCCGCACTGGCGGCCTACGGCGACGTCTATGTCAACGATGCCTTCGGCACCGCGCACCGCGCCCACGCCAGCACCGTCGGCGTGGCCGAGCTCCTGCCCGCCTACGCCGGCCTGTTGATGGAGCGGGAGATCCGCAACCTCAGCAGCCTGCTGGAGCACCCGCGCAAGCCCTTCGCCGCCATCATCGGGGGAGCCAAGGTCTCGGACAAGATCAAGGTGCTCGACTCGCTCCTGGAACGCGTCGACAAGCTCCTCATCGGCGGCGGCATGGCCAACACCTTCCTGGTGGCGCAGGACTACACCGTGGGCAAGTCCCTGCTTGAGAAGGACCGTGTCGAGGATGCCGTGCGCATCATGAAGATGGCCGAGAAGAAGGGCGTAGAGCTGCTGCTCCCGACCGACGTGCTGGTGGCCAAGGAGGTCACCCGCGGCGCCGAGCATAAGATCGTGCCGGTCAAGAAGATTCCCAACTCGTGGTCCGCGGTCGACATCGGCCCCGACTCGATCGTCGCCTTCGAGGCCGCACTGGCCGATTGCGAGACGGTCCTGTGGAACGGCCCGTTGGGCGTCTTCGAAGTCCCCACCTTCGGCGATGGCACACGTTCGGTAGCGCGTATGCTGGCCGACCGCTGTGACGCTGGCGCCTCTGTCGTGGTCGGCGGCGGCGACTCCGTGGCGGCCATCGAGGAGCTCGGCCTGACGTCGCGCTTCACCCATATCTCCACCGGCGGCGGCGCTTCGCTCGAGTTCATCGAGGGTGTCGAGCTGCCCGGTATCAAGGTCCTCCAGGACCGCCAGAGTGAGGGAGCCTGATGACGCTCATCGACTACATCGACGCGCAAGAGATCCTCGACTCGCGCGGCAATCCTACGGTCGAGGTGACCGTCGTCCTCGATGATGGCGCGGTCGGCCGGGCGGCGGTGCCTTCGGGTGCCTCCACCGGTGCGCACGAAGCCGTGGAGCTGCGCGATGGTGACAAGTCGCGTTACAACGGCAAGGGCGTGCAGCAGGCCGTCACCAACGTCGTCGAGACCATCGCGCCGGCGATCCTCGGCGAGGATGCCTCCGACCAGGGCGCCATCGACGCGCTGCTGCGTGAGCTCGATGGCAGTCCCAACAAGGGCAACCTCGGCGCCAACGCCATCCTGGGTGTGTCGCTGGCCTGTGCCCACGCCTCGTCGGTGGCCTACGGGCTGCCGCTGTACCGCTATCTCGGTGGGGCCGGCGCCTGGACCATGCCGGTGCCCATGTTCAACATCCTCAACGGCGGCCAGCATGCCGCGGACTCCACCGACTTCCAGGAGTTCATGGTCATGCCGGTGGGGCTCGACAGCTTTGCCGAGGCGCTGCGCGCCGGCTCGGAGATCTTCCACGCCCTGAAGGCGGAGCTGCACGACAGGGGCCTTGCCACGGGCCAGGGCGACGAGGGCGGTTTCGCGCCGACCCTGCCATCCAACCAGGCCGCCATCGAGATGGTCCTGAAGGCCGTCGAGCGTGCCGGCTACAAACCCGGCGAGCAGGTCGCCATCGCACTCGACCCAGCTACCACCGAGCTCCTCGACGGTGAGCCCGATGCCGAGGGCGAGTACACCTACAAGCTGGCCAAGGAAGGCCGCTCGCTCAAGACCAGTGAGATGGTCGAGTTCTGGGCCGACTGGGTCGACAAGTACCCCATCGTCAGCCTGGAGGACGGCCTTGCCGAGGACGACTGGAAGGGCTGGGCACAGCTGACCGCCAAGCTCGGTGGAAAGTGCCAGATCGTCGGTGACGATCTCCTCGTCACCAACCCCGAGCGCCTGGCACGTGGCATCGAGGAGGGTTCGGCCAACGCCATCCTCATCAAGCTCAACCAGATCGGCACGCTCAGCGAGACGCTGCAGACGGTCGACATGGCGCGAGCACACGGTTGGGGCGCAGTCATCAGCCACCGCTCCGGCGAGACCGAGGACACCACCATCGCGGACCTCGCGGTGGCGACCAACAGCGGTCAGATCAAGACGGGCGCTCCGTCGCGATCGGAGCGCGTGGCCAAGTACAACCGCCTGCTGCGGATCGATGCGGAGCTCGGCGACAGCGCCGTGTACCCCGGTCTCCGCGCGCTGGCCGGTCGGTAGTCATCAGTCAGTGACCGCTTGACCATCCAGGGGCCTCGGACCGACGAGGCCGGGCCACAGGTGGATCCGACCGGGCAACCGGTCGAGGATGCTGGGCTCGAGGAAGAAGCGACCGAAAGCACCCGATCCGGCGAGGGCCGGGTGCTTGATCGTGGTGCCATCTACGCGGCCATGGTCGGTCTGGGCATGGCGGTCACCATCGCCATCAGCTTCGAGCTGGTCATCGCCATCCAGGCGCTGGTGTTCATCTCCGCGCCGTTCGCCGGGCTCATCATCGGCTACTACGCCAACGACAAGTCGCTGCGTTGGCGTCCCCGCTGGCGACTCTTCACCAACGCCGCCTTCGCCAGTACGATCACAGGCTTGAGCCTGGCCCTGATGTACGTGGCGCTGCGGCTGCTCTTCATCTACGCCGACTCGGGCTACCGACCGGAGACCATGGGTGGCCAGATCGACTGCTCCACCGGGCCTGAGTGCACCTACGTGCGGTTGATCGAGGATGATGGACGGCGCACCGCGCTCGACGAAGAAGGGATCACCGACGCTGGGTTGTACGAGTCGTTCGTATGGCGCACAACCGTCGAATGGACTCTCGTGCTCACGTTTCTGACACTGGGTGGGGCACTCGTCGCGGCCGGCTGGCGCGCCGTGCGTGAACCGCCGCCGCCGGCGGATGTCGCAGCCTACATCGCCGCTACCAAGTAGCCGCCCGCCACTGGACGCGGTCTCGTGATGCGTCCGCTTCAAGCGGACGTTTCCGGCGCCAACGTGGCTCTGAGGGCGGATCGGCCCGATATCCCGCTCGATTCGGGGCTCAACGCCGGTTTCGAGCGCGGCGGTACTCCATGGTCGTCAGGCGCTTGATGATGGTCGACTTCTCGACCGATCTGCTCGAAAAGGCCGCTCTGCGACCGCAGACCCGCTGTCCTCCGACCGTCGATCGGACGGAATCGCCTGGTTCACCGATATAGCGGCACCAAACGGTCGACATCTCGACCATCTCGTCGAGTGTTTGGTCGATACCGGCCTGAGGGAACACTGCGACGCCCGAATCGGTCGACTTGTCAACCATGCCGGCATCCGACATGCGGTCAGTCGAGACGAGCAGGGGACCGCTGAGAACGAAGAAGCGGCGGTCGATCGCTCGAGCCGCCGCTTTCGGGCTGTTGAGGGGGAGGGGCCGCTGGCCTACTCCACCTTCTTGGTCGTCTTCTTGGCCGGAGCCTTCTTGGCCGCTGGCTTCTTGGCGGTGGTCGGCTTCTTGGCAGGAGCCTTCTTGGCCGCGGTCTTCTTGGCAGCCGTGGTCTTGGTGCTCGACTTGGCGGTCGTCTTCTTGGCGGTCGTCTTCTTGGCGGTCGTGGTCGTCGCTTCAGTGGCGGCGGTCTTGTCGGCGGTCTTGTCGGCGGGCTTGGCCTCGGCGGAGCGGGCCGACTTGCTCAGCGCGGCGCGGGCCTTGCCGGCAGCCGTCTGCTCGCCCTTGGCCTTGGATGCCTTGCCGGCAGCGATGCGGGTCTTGGCGGCCTTGGCGGCGGCGGCTTTGCCGACCTGGCGCTGTGGCTTGCTGGCGGCGGTCGCAGACTGGCCACCGAGCGTAGCGTTGGCGCGGAGCATCAGCCGGCTCTTGCGGCGAGCGGCGTTGTTGGGATGGATGGCGCCGACCTTGGCCGCGCGATCGAGGGCCGAAGCCGCGGCTGCCACGGCCTTCTGCGTGGCCTCGGCGTCGCCGCCCTCAGCCGTGAGCAGCGCATTCTTCACCTGTGTCTTGGCGGCGGTGCGTCGGGGCTGCAGGATGACGTTGCGGCGATGGGACTGACGGACGCGCTTGAGGGCCTGCGGCGTACGTGCGCCGGTCCAGGTCCGCGAAGAATGGGCCAAGGTGATGTGTCCTCAACAGCTCTGGGTGATCTTTGGCGCAGCGTCAGCGATCAGCGGGCACAGCGTGTCCAACGCGATCGTGATCCGCGCGAACGATGATGGTAACGCAGGTCGGGCCGGCGCGCCAACAGAAGCACCCATCCACACGTGCGCGTCGCCGACCGCGATCCGACCGACTGCGCAAGACTACTTGCCCGCGCAAGTATCCGGTCTGGTGGTCTAGGATGATGAGATGGACAGCGAGATGGGAACGGACACCGGAGCGAAGCAGAGGCAGGCGCTGTCTCCCCGCGACCCACGGCTGGCGGCCTGGCGCGGACTGCTGACGGCGCACGCCCTCGTGGTGGATCGACTCGACCAGGAGTTGCGCGCGGAGGCGGGCATGTCACTGGCCGACTACTCGGCGCTATTGCAGTTGGCGGAAGCACCCGAGCGGCGACTGCGGATGAGCCAGCTGGCGGAGGGCATCTTCCTCACGCGCAGCGGTGTCACGCGGCTGGTCGATCGGCTGCAGGCGGAGGGGCTGGTCGATCGCAGCCAGTGTTCGTCGGATGGTCGCGGAGCGGAGGCCATCCTGACCGAAGTTGGGCTATCGACACTGCGGGCGGCCAGCCGGATCCACCTGCGCGGTGTCAAGGCCTATTTCATCGACCAGGTCACCGACGTCGAGCTGGAGGTCCTGGAGCGATCGATGGGAGCCGTCAGCGTCGGCATCACCTCCGGGTGTGGCCCCGAGACTGCGTCGGACTAGGATCATCGCGCAGCGGTCGAGGTCGGCCGCCGCGCTTGCTAGAATCGCAATGCCCCATGGAAGCGATCCCTCAGTCACGCCTACGCGGTCGTTCGTTGCGATTATCGCGTCCAGCGAGGCGCGATATACGGTGAGTTCGCGCCAGCACTTCAGGTATGGACAGATCGCCAGAGGCATATGTACCGTCGCCTTCGACGTTAGTTGCACCCGCAACTACTTGAACCGAAGGGAGCCTCACGATGGCAGCGAAGACCACCACCGAGAAGACCACCACCAACTGCCGCGGGAAGTGGTCCGCGTGCAAAGGTGCCAACCCGTCGAAGAGCGTGAAGTGGCATCTGTGCACAGCCTGCACTGAGCGACGGGCCGTGAAGATGGGCCACGCGAAGCCCAAGGCCGCGAAGCCCGCGACGGTGAAGGCCGATGCCAAGCACGTCGAGGCTCTCAAGGTCGCGTGCCCTCGCTGCAATGCCGAGGCGACCACACCCTGCATATGGGGCGCTACCCACTCCAAGGGTCGAGTCCACGCCGACCGCATCCGCCTGATGGAGGCGACCACGACCGTCAAGTCCTGAGTCCGAACACGAAGAAGCCCGCCGGGATCTCCGACGGGCTTTCTTTCTGCCTGCTTACTTACCTCTCAGCGCTCGGTAGTGCGTGTAGGCGTCCCTGATGTCTTGAGTCCGGAGCCCGATCCGCTCGTCATCGGTCGCGTCGGACCATCGCTTGCAGAGTTCGCAGGTCCTGGAGTCGTGCTTCTTGCCCATAGCCCGAGCATATCAGGCGTTGGCTGAGGGGACCTCTGTGCCCATCCAAGCGCCTTGTGTAGGCGAGCCGAGTAGTTCCCCACAGAAGGGGCAAGGGTCGCCCTGAGTGTGCTGACCACGCGCTCCGCAGTCACACGTGAAGGCGTTGGTGTTCGGGATGCGCGGCTCGCGAGGCTGTCGCCCGTACGCGCTGCGGAGCGGACAAGGGCGCCGACTGCGGGTGGGGCAAGAAGCCCTCGAAGCGCTTCCACGCGGCACGCCTGCAGCTGGCCGAGCCGTCAGCACGAAGTAGCGTCCTATCTCGCGGGGGTCGTCGTCAGGCGACACCGTGCTACGAGCGCTCGGTCTCGCCTCGGCAGTCTACTTCCACCCTGGAGAAAGTGAATCCGAACGGGCCGTACGCCTCGACGGTCCGACTCTGGGTGATTGTGCCTTGCACTGGATTGGCATAGAACGGCTGGGCGCACGAGGACCGTGCCACCACCGCGGTGTCCCAGATGAGAAGAGACTCGATGGGGTTACCCCACATGAAGTGTGCCTCGGCGATGGCTGACTCATCGGTGAGGGGAGGCGGGTCGGTCTCCATCGCCGCACCCTGCGGAGCGCTGGAGACCGCGGCCCTAATCCGAGGCAACCCGACCGCTGCCACGAGCACCAACACGATCATCAGGGCGGCGATGGAAATCCTACGACGAGTCACGGGAGATGTCGGCCGAACGACCAGTGAGCTATCACGGGAACGTCCAGCCCTTCACGCCATGCGTGTGCTGCGTCCAATTGATGACGTTCCGACCATCAAGGTCGAACATGCACCACTCCGGCCCAAGTCCGCACCAGATCGGTTCCTTGTGGGTCAGCGAGTACCTGACTCTTACAGCCTCTCCAGCGCCCACAGTGCCGCTCGTGTACGGGCGGATGAACACGCTGTAGTTTCGGTTGACGACAAGGTTCGACGTGATAGACGACCCTACCGTCGGCTGTGGATAACTGCAGTTGTCGCCCAAGGGCGTGTCTCGGTAGGCAGATGGAAGGTTGGAGTCCCACGACTTCACCTCACCGCAACGGGCGACCCAGCAACTCGTCGTGCAGTGAAACACCGTCTGAATCTCGATTCCGGTCGTCGCGTAGTCCTTCAGGCGCTTCATAGACCAGTTGCTCGGCCACTTGAAGAACTGATTGATGAACTTATTGCCTTGGTAGTCCTTGTTGACGACGCTCGTCCCCGAGCGTGGAACGTAGTTCAGTGGCTCTTCGGCGGCGACGACCGTCGCTACTTGAGCGGCGACAAGGGCCACGGCCAAGAGGACGGCGGTCACTGGCGAAGCGAACCGCGCGAGAGCCGGGGTTGGCCTACTGGTCGTTCGCATCTAGTGCCTCCAGGGCTGCCGCGTCTGGCTTCGGGTCAACGACTACTTCACTGACGAAGGAGGCCTCACGAGCTCGGTCGAGATCGACGGACGCAGCCGGCAACTCGTAGCCCGAGAGCATGATGCCCTTCGCCTCGTACTCGGACAGTCGAGCGCGAAGGTCGGCGATGGTCTCGTCCCACGTCCAAGCGGCCTCCACGTCGGACTCGCGCGCCAGCATTGCGTTCTCCAGCTGAACGCGCAGCATGGCTTCGTAGTCGGCGGTGAACTCCGCTTCGATGGACTGCGCAGCCTTCGCGCCACCCGACGCGACGTCGAACACCTGACCTCCGGACCAGGTTGACGCGCCCTTGAACTCGTACAGGAGGACGACGTCACCCGCCGGGATCGACCCGCGTTTGCTCGACAATGCCGGAAGCTGCTTCGTCAAGACATCGGAGAGCGGTGCCTGCTTCGCGAGTGTCACGGACACGGTCTTGGGAGGGACCACATCACTTTGGTCGGCGCTGAGAGCCAACCCTGTAGCTGTCGCCACGAGCAAGAACGCTGTTAGCGCCGCGACCGCCGGCGCTCTCCTGGCCTTGGCCGCCCTTCTCATCAGTTTCGCCACTTGCCCACTCCTTGCTACGAGATGGTCGGTGGACCGAGGCTTGACTGCAGGTCAGTCCCAACCCCCCATTGAGTCATCACTATGCGCATCTGCTGCTCGGGGCGCAAGGGGGTCGATACGTAGTCTTGAAGAGATTGCGATCTCGAGGTTGATCGCGATGTTCGGGTCCGATGGACCAGCATCCAAGCACGAACGGCCCGGAGTCACTCCCGGGCCGTCGGCGTGTCGGTCATCGGCGCTACTCGGGCTCGCCGTATCGAGCGACCAACCCCGTGTAGAAGTTGTAGCCGGTGCAGTCGAAGCCTGTGGCGATAGCGGCAGCCAGGTACAACTGCGCCTTGATGTGGTTGACTCGGCAAGTACCTGACCCGATCATGTTGTCGACCGCCCTCTGCAGCAGCTCGAAGGCCGCTGTCGAGGCATCGTTGTCCGCGGTGTAGAAGTCCGCGATGTCCTGAGCCGTCACGCCGAACTCAGTAGCGGGGTCGTGTGACTGGTCCCAAAGCGGGATGTCTGTCATGCGGCCTCCGTCTCGGTCTTCCGAGCGAATGCCTCGACCTTGGCTTGGATGGAAGCGTTGGCGACATCAGACGCGCCTGTACCGACGGTGCCATCGCGGGTGATCCCGAGCCCGGCATCGTTGAGGGCGCTTGTCCGAGTCCGCGAGAACTCGATGCTGTCAGCAGCCAGCTTCGCCTCGATGGCGCTGGCGTCCTTGAGGCGTGGATCCGAGGCATCGATGGCAGTATCCAGCGTGCTCTCGAATGCCTTAGCACCGACCATGTTGGTGGGTGACAGGCCGCCCTTCTCAGCGACCACTTCCCAGAGGAACTTGGCTCGTGCAGGCTGGTTGGCATCCAGCATCTCGACAGCCTTCCCGAAGAGCAGGTTGGCGTCAAGGCGCGTAGAGCCGACCAGGCGAGCATGTTCCATCTCGTCGGCCAACCGGCGGGCTGGTTCGCGCTCGGCCTCGTGGGCTGCTCGAAGATCCCGAGCTTCCTTCGATGCCTGGACGGCGTAGGTGGTCATGGCGTTGCGGACTTCGGTGTCCGCGCCGACCACTGCGGCCCGAAGCTCTTCGGTATGAGCCTCGACATAGGCATCGGGGAACTTGCCAGTCTTCGCCTCGACCTGGAAGGCCGTGAACTCACTCGTCGCTCGGACGAGCTTGTCGCGAAGGATGGTCTGGATGTTGTTGAAAGGCTGTGCTTGCATGTCGCTCCTGTGGGCATCTCGGACGATCCGGTAGCCTGCGATGAGTTCGCGGGTCCGTTCGGCCTCTGTACCTGATTGGGTCTTGAGCTGAGCTTCGAGCAACATCGCTTCCAGCTCGCATCGGTCGGCGGGCGACAAGGTGTCGCGCCACTCGGTCTTGGTCGGTGCGCTGCCTCCATAGCGGCGCTGTAGATACGTCTCTGGGTGTCCCACAGGACCTCCTGCTAGATGGGTTGGGATGGATGTGTGATGGCTGATGGCGCTACCTCCGTGCTGCTGCTTCGAGACGGCCGCCATACACAGCGCGAGCGGTCTCGGCGTCGTCCCAGGTCTCGTCCCACGGATCGACAAAGCGCGGGGCTCCGGGGTCGTAGGAGCGGAACTGCGCGGCGAGCGCCGTCGCCATCAACAGGTCCTCGGGCCGTGCTTCGATATCAGACGGCTTGCGGCGGGCATCTTGGAAGCGGCGGATCTGGCGCTCAAGCTCGTCGGAATGCTCGGAGTGGAGCACGACGATGCGGGGTGGATCACCACCGAGCTTCGAGGCGAACCGGTTGACGAGCATCGTGCGCGGCCAGCCAGCATCGGAGATCAGCTGGCCGGACATCAACAGCGGGCCGTGCGGTCGGCGGTCGATGGCACCGATGCGGTAGGCGTGGTTGAACGCTTCCCAGAAGATCTCTCCGGTGTCCGAGCGGTCGTAGACGACTTTGGCGCGGGTCCGGCGGTAGAAGTCGAGGACCGCATCGGTCACGACCTTGTGGGGCGTGTCCTTGGGCCAGCGGTAGGTGTCTTGCACCAACCATCGGCCCGTGGAGTCGCGGCCGTCGGTCGCTCCGACGAGCTGGTACTCAAGGACGGCCATAGCGGCGGGGGAGTGGGGTGTGCCGGGAGTGACCCCGGCGATGAGAGCGGTCATGCTTCACCTCGTAGCTGTAGGGGTTTGATGGACTTCCCGGCCTCGAAGGCACGGGCGATGTCGTCGGGATGGAACACAGCCGCGGATAGCTGCTCCGCCGATGGGAACTGCGCGAGGTACTCCTGCGCGAACGTGATGGGGTCCATGTCCTCGCGCTGCTTCTCCAACCGCTTCTGGTCCACGGTCGGGACATCGGTAGAGGGCACGGTCATCGCCGCCCAGCCATCGCGTGGCTGAGTAGCGAGCGCGTGGAAGAAGCCCGACGGCATCCCGCACGTGCTTTGGACGATGACGCGACCACCAGAGGCGATCACGAGCGGCTCGGCGGCTTCCCACGTCTCGTCCGCTACCCACGCGGCCTCATCGATGATCACCAACCGCGGTGAGTAGCCACGGACTGCACGGGCGTTCCCCGGCAGGCTGACGATGCGCGAGCCGGTGTCCAAGCGAAGGACCGACTCGGAGTCCTGCGGCATCGACACGTCGAGTTCCCACAGGCCGAGGCGTGCGCGACGAGTGATCTCCTTGGATTGCGCCTGCGACGGGCTGATGATCACGACATCGATGCCCTTCTCGGTCATCGCGGTATGGACGGCGAGAGCCGCTGCCGCCTGCGTGGCGCCGATCTGGCGACCTTTGAGAAGCACCAAATCGGCGGTCTCGGCGAGGTACTCCTTCTGCCATGCGGTAGGCCGCTTGCCGAAAGCGAGCTCGAATGTCTCGATGGGAGTCGTCGGTACGGCCCGCACGGCCTTCGGAGAGGCGGCTGAGGCCACTGAGAGCGACGGAGATGCCTCCACGTGGTCGTTTCGCACGTGACGCTTCATCGAGTCGTAGGAGACGGCGAACTCGCGTGCGATGGACTTCGTGGAATGGATGCCCAAGCCGATCAACGAGTCGATGGCTCGGCGCTGTGGATGTGTGCAGATGGCGCAACGAAGCGGCATGTCAGGCTCCCCGCCGATTGGGGATGTACCCAAGCATCCGGGCCAAGAAGCCCGAGCGCTCGACCTTGCCCAGCAGCGTGTTGCACGACTGGCAGATGAGACCGCGCACACACCTTCGACAGCCGACTCCGGGGTTGTGCCCGTGTGTGGCGGCAAGGTCGTGGTCGTGATCCACGACGTAGGGTGTGGCGTCGGTGAACGGGCGAAGGCAGAGAGGGCATCGGCCGCCCTGCACGGCAAGGACGGCATCCTGCTCGTGCGGCAGGAGTCCTTGGCGCTTGCTCCGGCGCTCCACCAGTTGGCGGCGCTGGCCTTTCACAGCCATGTCACGCCCCACTGAGGCCGAGGCACAGATAAGTGCAAAGTCCGGGTCTGCGCATTTTGGGGTCGGCCTGGGGTGGACCCGCCGCGGCTACACGCACCGCTCACGCCCTCACTGGCTACCCGCGTTCTCTCAGGTGCTGAGATCCGAGCGGAGAGCCTCGACAGCGGGGATACGTGGTTGATACGTGTCTGTGCTTCGAGAGCGCGAGAGCGTGGCTTGAGCACGCACACACAGGAGACCTCACCAAGCGGGAGACCTACACGGCACGCGACATCGACATCGGTGCTGCATGAGTAGGTGAGAGCCTCGCCATCAGCATCGACACGGTGAGTCCCTGCATGATCACGTCCGCTCGGGCTGTCGGCAGAGAGGAGAGCCATACCGGGTCCCCGCCCTGTACCGGCATACCCCCATGTAGGAGCCCCACCCGGAGCAGCCCCCGGTAGGCATACCCCCCGTCCATGTACCCCACCCGTCAGACCGGAGATGTAGGGAATAAGGGTAGAAGAAAGGGCGGCCATCATCGGGACGCCTCCTCTCTGTCGTAGCAAGAACCACACCAGTTAGACGCCAGCGCACGGGCGAAGCCGTCGATGTCCATCCATGAGGTGTAGAAGCCCTGTTCACGAAGATGGCAGGGGAGGCTGTAGCTACACGTCCTGCCATCTGGGCGAGTCTTATGCGCGAACCAGTACTGGTCTTCAGACGCGTACTCGACAACGCCTGTCCCTGTGATGGGCTCATCGCAGACATCACACCTGATGACGATGTTGCCTTCCTCCATGAGAAGTCCATTCGTGCGACCTGTCTTCTCGAACCTGATGCTCATGCTTCCTCCTGTGTTGACGCTGACATCGCTACGCTGACATCGCTTTCAACGTCAGCGTCAACGTCAGGGTTGGCTACCGGCGACTGATCGTTGACGACGACGACAACATCCCTATGGGGGTAGTCGTTGTCAGCGTCAGCGTTGCCGTGCGTGATAGCGGCGTATCTGACCTTCTTGCCCTTCGAGGGCTTGTTGAGGGGTTGGATACGTCCGGCTGTGACAAGGTTCTGGATGTAGGAGGTGATCGACCGCTCCTTGACACCCTCGATGTCGATGGCTTCCTTCTCGATGCCGGCCGGTCCTGATGCTTCGATGAACGCGAAGATCTCATCAGCCCTGTCGACAGCCTTGGTGCGCGTGACCTTCACAGCAGTCGTGCCGACGATGTTCACGTCGAGCAGGCCGTGGTCCAGGTCGATGTCGAACCGGACCCTGAAGGCTTCACCTTCGCGCTGAGCAGCAGGGATGTCGCGGCCCTCGATGGTGACCAGCGAGTGTTGCTCGTCTTCCTTCTTCACGATGATCCCGACATCAAGCTCGCCGGCATGTCGACTTGATCCACGGATGGCGTCGAGCGTGAGTGCGCGGTCGTCATTCTTCCCGGCATGGAAGACCACCCAGACCGTGAGGTTGGGAAGCTCTGACTGGATGCGAGCGAT
Organism: Candidatus Limnocylindrales bacterium; assembly: GCA_038251965.1. Lineage (GTDB taxonomy): Bacteria > Chloroflexota > Limnocylindria > Limnocylindrales > CSP1-4 > JAFMJV01. Next base: position 10,643 of record JBBSAV010000012.1, on the reverse strand, counting down.
GGCGTCCCAGACCGGGGCGGTCTCCTTCGCGCTGTTCTCCTCGATGCCGCCGCTCATGCGCTGGAATGGGTCGAGGATGAGGACATTCGTGCCGTGGTCACGTAGCTCATCGATGAGGGCTGTCACACGAGCCTCAGAGACGAGCGAGAAGCGCGTCCTGTGCTTCCAGCGGACGAGACCCGTATCCCGCTGGATGTGGAGTGCCTTGATACGCCTAGCGAACTTCTGCTTGACGCCTTCCTCGCCCACGTATATGACCTTTAGGGCCTTGGGCGGTGTCCACGGCGCATACCCCATGAAGGGCGCCCTGGTTGTCAGTGACCGGATGAGGTCAAGGGCGAGCCACGTCTTTCGAGCCTTAGCGCGCCCGACGATGACGACCTTCTCGCCAGGGGAGACCAGGTCTGGGATGTCGTAGGCGATCTCCTCATCAGCAGCGTCCATCATCTGCGCGTGAGTCATCGTCACCAGCGGCTGTGGGACATCGACCAGCGCGGCCTTCGCAGCTTGGAAGAGACCTTCTGATCCGAGCCGGCGGTAGATGTCGTTGGCATCCTTCTCGCCTAGCAGCGGGCTTGTCAGCGCATCCATATCGGGGTACGCGACAGCCATATCATTCGCCTGTGCAGCATCGATGAGGCTGGCGCGGGCTTGCCGTCCCGTCTTGTCAGCATCTGTCCAGAGGATGAGGGTCTCTGCTCCAAGGCTCTTCAAATCCCGTACGATGCGGAATGCCTCGGCCAGGCCCTTGTCGCCCTTCGTGAGGGTGTAGGCTTCAAGGCCGCTAGCGTTGAGCGCGCCACAGTCGGACTCTGAAAGAGCGATGTGGACTTCCTTCCCGACGGTAGATCCAGGAAGCGGCCACAGGTTCGGGCTGAGGTGCCCTTCCCATTCGTAGGACTTCTCGCCAGCGTGTCGGCGCTTCCTCACATCAAGGTCGCCGAAGTTGAAGACGATGTTGTTCTTGTCAACGCTGACACCGAGACCCTGCCAGATGACAGCGTCCACGCCGGTGTACTTGGCCCACCATGCCAGCGGCGGGCCGACATACTGTCGCTTCTTCCGCGTGACCGTGAACGGCTCTACGCCGCCGTCAAGAGCATCGATGACATCTGTGGTGTCGCATCCTGCTCGACAGGTGATGAGGGTCTTGCCGCCCTTGACATCGACTGCGAGCGAGGGGTTGCTGTCGTCGTGGGCAGGGCAGAGTGCCTTGATCCCACGAGGCGTGTCGGTGTAGTCGCCGAGATGATCCTTCCACCATTCGAGGTCTTTCATCAGACGGCCTTCGACTGGTCGGGCGCGTGCTTCTGGCAGTAGGCCGGGAAGATGATCGCCATGTTCTTGCATCGCCAGCCATCTGGCTTGATGCCGATGCAGCGGGTGAGGATGACCATATGGCCGCACTTCGGACATTCGAAGCGGATGCCCTCGCCATCAAAGGCGAAGCCGGTCCTGCGAAGGCCGGTGAGTGCACCCTTGCGGTGGGTGCAGGTCGTTGAATCAGAAGAAGCCACTAATCCACCTTTGCGCATTTCTGCGCTTTGGTGACCAGTGGCCCTAGTCTCCGGCCCCTAAGTCGTTCTCTTCATGATCCTGCGTTGTATCTTACTGGGCGAACCAGCTCCGGTTCTGACTACCAAGGATCAGAAGGCGTTGTCGAGGGCTAGTATACACCTGTTCTCTGGACATTGCGTTTCTTGGCGTCCAGACATGAGAAAGCCCTCTCATCCCTGGGTAGTCAGACGCAGGTTCGAGAGGGCTCAAGGAGAGTCAGGTGAAGCAGAACCTGACCTACCTATCGTACATCGCGCCACTCTGGATGCCGCCACTTGAAAGTGATCGGCTGCAAGGTGTCCGGGTCAAGCTCGATGCTCTCGAACAGTGACCGCAGAGCAGAGTTCACTTCCGACGGTGTCCATCCCGACACCAAGCGAAGGTCTCGTGGCTTCGGAGCTGCCATCGCTGTGAGTTCAGAGTCGATCTCTGCCACGCTGACGGATGCTTCCTCCCTGGTGATGAGTCCGTCGAGTCTCATCTCCACGGCCCGTCTCCGTCGATCTAGGAGGCTCTGACGCCGGGCTTCGGCATCGCCGCCATCGTTCTCGGTCGGGTCTCGGTACAGAGCGGCCTCAGACTCGATGGCCGACATGATCAGATGCTCGGCGATGGACACCCGAGGATGCTTCACAGCCTCGCCGTGCCGACACGAGTAGCGGGTCCACACCTTGGCTGTGCCGTCCTTCAAGGTCGCGGGGATGTGTGATCCCGTGAGCATCGCACCGTCTTGTGGGCACCGCAGGAGCTTGGAGAGCGCGAAGGATGATGGGCCTGCGCGACCACCGTGCTTGGTCTTCAGGGCCTTCAGGGAGGGGTCTATGCGTTCGAGGACGGCCCCGACCGACGATGCCCACCAGGTACCTCCGTCGCGGGCGGGCACGCCATCGTCGTTGAGGCGTCGGGCTGTCCTGGAATAGCTCCCAGTCTCTAGGAAGACCCTCATCACCAGGTCGGGGTCTTGTCCCGGCTTCTCGCCATAGCGTGGAGATGACCGCACAGCCTCGAACGGATCCTCACCGGCTTCCAACGCCTTCGCCCGCTTCATCGCGTACATCGCTAGGAGGCGCTCAGACGCCACCTCCGCCTCGAACTGTGCGACAGCGGATAAGACGTTCGCCATCATCCGGCCCGATGCCGTGGAGGTATCCACCGCATCTACGACCAACCGAAGAGGAACCTGCATCCGCCCGCACAGGATGAAGAGCTTCGAGAGTTCCGGAGTAGATCTCCCCAACCGCGACAGGGAATAGGAGTAGACCACGGAGACCTCGCCAGCAGCGATTGCCTCGACCAGGCGCAGGTAGCCCTCCCGCTTGGAGGTGTACTCGTCGCGCCCCGAGACATCCCAGTCGGCCAGCATGGCATCGTCCGCGATGGTCTGGTCATGGCGTGCGGCCAAGGCTCGCACTTCGCGTTCCTGCGTCTCCGGTGACGTATCCTTCGCAGGGTCGCGCACGCTTGACTTCCGAAGGTAGGCGTATGGCTGCGACATCGAGGTCTTCTCCCTATGGCTCACGACGATAATCGCATAGACCAATCGCGCCTGCGCAACTTCTCGATCATCGCCCACGTCGACCACGGCAAATCGACGCTGGCTGATCGCTTCCTCGAGTTGACCCACACGCTCGACAAGCGTCAGATGGTCAGCCAGGTGCTCGACAGCATGGACTTGGAGCGCGAGAAGGGCATCACCATCAAGGCGCGAGCCGTGCGCCTGGAGCACACCGCACGCGACGGCCTCCGCTACGGCCTCAACCTCATCGACACGCCCGGCCACGTCGACTTCAGCTACGAGGTCAGCCGCAGCATGCAGGCCTGCGAGGGCGCCATCCTGGTGGTCGACGCGGCGCAGGGCATCGAGGCGCAGACGCTGGCGAACGTCTACCTGGCTCTGGCGCAGAACCTGGTCATCATCCCGGTCATCAACAAGATCGACCTGCCCTCCGCGCAACCCGACCTCGTCATCGAGGAGTTGGAGAACGTCCTCGCCATCCCGCGCGAGGAGGTCATCATGGTCAGCGCCAAGGACGGCACCAACGTGGCCGAGGTGCTGGAGGCGATCGTCGAACGCATACCGCCACCGACAGGGGACCCGGATGCACCCCTGTCCGGGCTCATCTTCGACTCCCACTACGACGTCTACAAGGGCGTGGTTGCCTATGTCCGTCTGAGCCAGGGGACGCTGCGGGAGAACGAGGAGATCCGCCTCATGGCCAGTGGGGCCCAGAGCGAGATCGTGGAGCTGGGCGTGTTCCGGCCGCACCCGGTGCCGGTCAAGACGCTGGGGCCGGGCGAAGTCGGCTATGCCGCCACCGGTCTCAAGTCCGTCCGCGACTGCCAAGTCGGCGACACCCTCACGTCGGCCCGCAATCCGGCGGCGGCACCACTGCCCGGCTACAAGCCGGCCAAGGCGCTCGTCTTCGCTGGCGTCTACCCCATCAACGGCCCCGACTACCCGGTCCTGCGCGAGGCGCTGGAGAAGCTGCACCTCAACGACGCCTCGATCAGCTTCGAGCCCGAATCCTCGGTCGCTCTCGGCTTCGGCTTCCGCATCGGCTTCCTGGGTCTGCTGCACATGGAGATCGTGCAGGAGCGGCTGGAGCGTGAGTTCGACCTTGATATCATCGCCAGCGCGCCCTCGGTCGAGTACCTCGTCACGCTCATGCACGGCCGCGGCGAAGTGGAGGTCGAGAACCCGGCATTGTTGCCGGATCCCTCGGAGATCGAATCGATCTCCGAGCCCTGGGTCAAGCTCGGCATCGTGACGCCTTCGAGCTATATCGGCACGTTGATGGAGCTGGCCAAGAACCACCGCGGCACGTTCAGGGACATGGAGTATCTCGATCCCACGCGCGTGCTGATGAACTTCGAGGTGCCGCTGGCAGAGGTCATCGTCGATTTCTACGACCAGCTCAAGAGCCGCACCCAAGGCTACGCCTCGATGGACTACGAGGAGATCGGCTACCGCGTGGGCGACCTGGTCAAGCTCGATGTGCTGGTGAACGGCGAACCGGTCGATGCGCTGGGTATCATCGTCCATCGGAGCGACGCGCAGAGCGCCGGTCGGGAGCTGGTCAGGAGACTCAAGGAACTCATCCCGCGCCAGATGTTCGTGGTGCCGGTCCAGGCGGCCATCGGCTCCAACGTCATCGCTCGTGAGACCGTCCGGGCGATGCGCAAGAACGTCCTTGCCAAGTGCTACGGTGGCGACGTGACGCGCAAGCGCAAGCTGCTCGAGAAACAGAAAGAGGGCAAGGCGCGGATGAAGCGGGTGGGCAGCGTGGAGATCCCACAGGAGGCATTCCTGGCGGTCCTGCGCGGGAGCGAGGGCGACTAGGTGCTGCCTGAACCCCTGCAGTACCTCCTGTTCATCGGTTTCGTCGCGCTGATGTTCCTGCTACGCCTGGATGCCAAGCGCTTCAGTGCTGCGGAGTGGGATACCGAAGATGGTGAGTGGCGCGTGTGGGTGTCGCGGATCTCCTGGTATGCCGCCGGGATCGCGCTGGCGCTGATCATCTTCGCGCTTCACCCGTCGCCCGTGTCGGACCTCAACCTCACGTTGGCGCCCGACCGCGGTGGGGCCATGCTGCTGGGGCTGGTGTATGGCGGCGCCGGCGTCGTCGGTGCGTTCGTGCTCGCGACGGCCATCAACGGTCGTCTTGACTTCCCGCGGCCCGATCGCTACCCCGGTGGCGTCCTGTTCGCCATCGGGACGGCCTTCTTCGACGAGTTCCTCTTTCGCGGCGTCCTGCTGGGTCTCTTGTTGGTGCTCGGCCTGCCTGATTGGCTGGCTGTCGGCTCGGCTGCGTTCATCTACGCCGGCGCGGTGCGTGCCGGTACCGGCAGCCGGGGCATCTTCATGGTCGTGAACTGGCTGCTCATCGGTGTGGTCGGTGGCGTGCTGGTGCTCATGACCGCGGGCATCGCGGCCGCATTCGTGGGTCACGCCATCACCCGTTTCGCCTTCTTCATGACCATGGGCCCGCCGCGCCGCGCCGCGGTCGAGCAGATCACTCTCCGCCGTCGTGGCACCGGAGACGCCGGCGCCTACGTCATCGCGCCGCACGATCCGCGGCGACGCTAGACGATGGCCACGGTGAGTTGATCGAGCCGCGATCGATCGAGGGCCGCGGTCGGTGATCGAGCCGCGACGACCCGAGGGGCGCGGCCAGGGGATCCAGCCAAGACCGCCCGAAGGATTGTATATCCACTTTCCCTTCTGTGTGTCGCTGTGCCCGTACTGCGATTTCGTGGTCGTGGCCGGGGCCGCCACGCGAGGACCGGAAAACCGCATCGAAGCGCTGCTGGTCGCGGTCGCGCAGGAGCTGGAGCTGCGCGCGGATGCGCTCGATGCGACCTTCGGGCGAGTTGGGGCGCTACTGCGGAGCGTCTACCTCGGCGGCGGCACGCCCTCGCTGATGCGGGTCGAGCAGGTGGCCAGCTTGCTGGCCGCGGTCGACAGGCGGTTGGGCATCGCGGCTGATGCCGAGATCACCCTGGAGGCGAATCCGGGAGCCGATGAGATCGGGGACCTGGCCGGCTTCCGCGCCGCTGGCGTGAACCGACTTTCCATCGGGGCACAGTCGATGGAGGATGCCGAGCTGCGCCGGTTGGGTCGTCGGCACCGCACCGCCGACGTGGTAGCGGCGGTCCATGCGGCTCGGACCGCGGGGATCGACTCACTCGGTCTGGATCTGCTCACCGATGTGCCGGGACAGACGTCGCGGTCCTGGCGGGCGACGCTTCAGGCCGCTCTGGCGCTTGAGCCAGAGCACCTCTCTGTCTACACGCTGACCCTCGATGATCCCGACGCGGAAGGCCTGACCGGGCCCGAGGGCGATCACCTGCCTCTCAGCCGTGGTGCGCGTGCCTGGCGAACGCGTGCCCTGGCCGAGCAGTCGGAGGAACGTGCGGTCGAGATGGAGCTGCTCACCGATGAGCTGGCTGCTGCCGCGGGACTGCGCCGCTACGAGATCGCCAACCTGGCGAGGCCCGGGCGCGAGAGCCGGCACAACCTGCTGTACTGGCACCGCCGTCCCTACCTGGCATTGGGACCGGGTGCACACGCCTCCGACGGCGCGCTGCGCCGGACGTGGAACGCGGCCCGACTCGACGGCTACATCGCGGCGCTCAGGCAGGGTCGCCTGCCGCCGGGTGGATCCGAGGTGGTCGATGCGGCGACGGCGCTGGCCGAGCGCGTCATCCTGGGGTTGCGCCTTGTCGAGGGCATCGATCGGGGACTGGCTGCCGAGCCTGCGATCGCGCCGGCGCTCGAGTGGGCGCGATCGCATGGTCTCGCTGAGGTGGCGGCCGGGCGGACGCGACTCACTCAGCAGGGCAGGCTGTTGGCCAACGAGGTCTTCGCGCGACTCCTTCCCGACCGACGGGCTCCCGACCGACCGGCTCCCGAAGGGCCAGGCGACGCGCCCCCGGCTGCAATCTCTGCCCGGGGCGCGTAGCATGCGGCCATGCCGTCACTGCTCGTCCGCCGCGCCACCGCGGCGATCCTTTCCCTGACTCTTCTGGTTGGCTCGACGACGATGACCGTCGCCGCGGCCGATGACGCCGGTGCCGAGGAGCCCGTCCTCGACCAGGTCGCCGCCGTGAGCTTCGCGCCACCCAGCTTGGAAGTGGCGCTCACGGCTCTGGCCTCTTCGGTGACGCCGGCCAAGGTGCGCCTGCCAGCCTGTGAGTACCAGGACATCCGCACACGCTACGGCAAGGTCAAGGACTGGAAGAAGACGCTGCTTGATACGAACCTCAAGGTCCGGCGCAGCTATCAGCCGCGCGACCTGGTGTCCGTCTCGAGCGCCGGCCTCAGCGGCAGCGGCAAGGTCCGCAAGATCATCATCGACGACCTGCGTGCCCTGGCGGCGTCCGCGCGTCGCGCCGGCAAGCCACTCGCTGTGCGATCGGCACAGCGAACGTACAGCTACCAGGCTGCATTGTTCGCATCATATGTCCAACGCTTCGGCTACACGCATGCGGCCATGTTCTCGGCCAGGCCGGGCCATTCCGAGCACCAGATGGGCACTACGCTGGACTTCACGACCGCACCCAGCGTGCCCCTGAAGACGACCTTCGGTGAGTCGCCCTCGGGCAAGTGGCTGGCCAAGAATGGCTGGAAGTACGGCTTCATCATGTCCTATCCCAAGAGCAAGCAGAAGGTCTCCTGCTACAGCTACGAGCCGTGGCATTGGCGCTACTTCGGTCGCGACCTGGCCCGGAAGATCTACCAGAGCGGGCAAGTCCCGCGCCGCTATCTCTACGAAAACTTCGAGGTCAGGCGCTAGCGGCATCGCCCGGACCAGCGACGACGCCGCACGGGGCAAACGGTCCGCTGGGACCGTGCCCTTTGGACCGCGTATCCCGATCCGATCGGCGCATACGATGAGCTTGTGTTTGGCACGCGTTCGGCCGTGCCCCAGAAGGAGATGCCCGGATGACTTCTACCATCGATGCCAGCGCCAGTGCCATCCAGGAGAAGCTGCTCTGGGCCGTCGACCAGCTCGAGATCGAGATCCCCTCGTGGGGCTTCGCGAACACCGGTACCCGGTTCCGTGTCTGGAAGCAGGCAGGCACGCCGCGGACCGTCGAGGAGAAGATCGACGATGCCGGCACCGTCCATCGCTACACGGGCATCGCCAAGACCGTGGCGGTGCACATCCCCTGGGACAAGGTCGACGACTACGGCGCCCTCCTGGGCTACATGCAGAGCAAGGGCCTCAAGATCGGCGCGATCAACTCCAATACCTTCCAGGACGACGAGTACATGCTCGGCTCCTTGTGCCACCCCTCGGCTGAGGTCCGCCAGCGGGCCCTCGACGCCATCATCGCGTGCTGTCGCATCGCCGAGCAGACCGCCGCACCGGCGGTGAAGGTGTGGCTCGGCGACGGCACCAACTACCCCGGCCAGGACGACCTGCGCTGGCGCCGCAACCGCCTTGTGGAGGGGTTGCAGTCGGCCTATGGACACCTGCCCGAGCAGGCACGCATGTACCTCGAGTACAAGATCTTCGAGCCGTCGCTCTACTCGACCGATGTGCAGGACTGGGGCCAGTCACTGGCCGTCTGCAACAGAGTGGGGGAGCGTGCTGTGGTCTGCGTCGACACCGGCCACCACTCCCTCGGTGTCAACATCGAGCAGATCGTGGCCCTGTTGCTGGCGGAGGGCAAGCTGGGCTCCTTCGACCTCAACGACAAGAAGTACGGCGATGACGACCTCATGGTCGGCTCGATCGACCCCTACCAGATGTTCCGCATCACCCATGAGCTCATCAACGCCATGCGCGACGACTCCGATCCGGTGGCGCAGAAGACCGCCAACGAAACCGCCTACATGCTCGACCAGTGCCACAACATCGAGCCCAAGGTGGCGGCCATCATCCGCTCGGTGCAGACGTTGCAGGAGCTCTTCGCCAAGGCCCTGCTGGTCGATCGCGAGGCGCTCGTGGCGGCGCAAGCCAGAGGCGATGTACTCAAGGCCAACAACCTGCTCTGGAGCGCCTTCTTCACGGACGTGCGCGGCCCGCTCGCGGATCTGCGTCGCTCGCGTGGCTTGCCAGCGGATCCGTTCGAAGCCTATCTCGACAGTGGCGAAGACGAGCAGCGCACGGCGGATCGCGTCGGGGGCGAGGCCCAGAGCTGGTAGGGCCAGATGGCGCTGGGTCCGGCCCCATCTGTATCCCAACGGCTGCGAGGCCTTCGGCGCTTCATTGGCTCCATCGGTTGCTAGTCAGACATCCGCGCACTGCGAGTCTCGCCACCGTCGCCGGGCGCTGCCACCGTATCCATGGGCGAGACAGAACGTGGCTCGCACTGTCATTGGCCACGTAGAAGTCTGGCGGCTTCCAGCGAGTGCCCTAACCAGCGCCCAGTGGTGGCCGACACCCGAGGCACTCCACGCGTCGGTCCAGACGCCAGGGTCGCAGCCGAAGTCGACACGTGACGTCGTGTTACCGATCTCCAGCAGCGGGCCGGGCACCGTCGCGCCCTCGGAGGCGATGAAGGTCAGGGTGCCGTCACGCTCCTGTCCGATCCCCAGCGTGGTGACCGGGCCGTGCATGACGCCGAATTCGACGCTCACGCCCCACCCACGCTTTCCGTGGTAGACACCGAGCCCACGCAAGAGCGGCTGCCGAGAACTGATGGCAAGGTGCGCGGGGCCGTCGTGGCCCATCTCGACCACACCGTCGGTGAAGTTAAGAGCCTGGAACTCGGTGAACGAGCCCCCGGCGCCGATGCGGTCGCAGATGAGCATGGCCAACATCGTGCGGACCTCGTACTCACCGGCCATCGGGATGCCCCGGGCGGTCAACAGCGAAGAGCCCAGGATCATCCCGGCACCGAGCCGCTCGTGGATCTCGCCATCCAGGCCGCGGTGGTAGTAGGCGATGGAGTCGAGGTCGAAGTCCTCGACGAGCCGGTCGAGACCGACCGAGACCCGGGCCGCCCAATCGAAGTCCTCGTCGTTGACCGACTCCGCGAGCTCGAAGATTTCCCGGGCAAGCTGCTTGCGGGCAGCCACCTCCTCGTCGGTGACCTTCTCGACCCGGACGCGCAGATCGTCGAACTCGAGGACCTCCATGTGTCCGCCGAGCTGGGACGAGATGAGGGTCATGTCGGTCGAGACGTCGAGCATGCCTGCGTAAAGGTGTCCCATGAGACCGTGCCTAGCATGGCGCAACGCCTGTCGCACCTTGGCCGCGTTGACCCATTGTTCGATCCGGCGCCAAGCGTCCTCATGGTGCAGGTGGCCGGAGACCGAGCGGAAGTCGATACCGCTGCGGCGGAAGACGTTGGCCACCTCGGGGAGAGGACACTGGCCGCAGTACGCCAGCCACTTGCCGGTGTCGAAGGTCGCATGGTCCATGTGCTCCGACGGCTGCATGTCGATGACCAGCACCGGGGCATTGGCACGTTGAGCGATGGGCAGGACCATGTGCGACGTGAGATACGTCGTGAGGTAGATGACGACCATGTCGCAGTCAGCAACACGTAGCTTCTCGGCCGCGGCAGCCCCCTCCGGCGGGTCGCTGATGAAGCCTACGTCGATGACCTCGCAGTCCATCTGTTGTAACCGG
>JBBSAV010000011.1:0-41107 GCA_038251965.1 Candidatus Limnocylindrales bacterium | reverse complement strand
TGCCCACCGTCGAGTACCACCACTGATGGGCGGTCTCGTGCGAGACGAGATAGGGGTGGTCGTACGCCGGTCGTGCCGCCGGGATCCAGATCAGCGCCGGCGACTCCATGGCCGGACCGCCGCCGGTCTCGGCGATGCCATAGGTGGCGTACGGGTACGGCACACCGGTGATGCGCTGATAGCGTGCCAGCTCTTCCTTGGCGAGGGCCACGAGACGCCGGGCGTCATGCTTGCGCGTGTACGCGACGATGGTGGTGCGGCCGTCGTGTGACGTGGTGCGAGCCGTCTTCCAGCCCGGACTCGCGGCCACGTTGAAGTCGCGCACGTCGGTAGCCACGAAGCGGGAGGTCTTGGCGTCGATCTTTGCCACCCGGTGTCCGCTGCTGGCCCACACGAACTTGCGGTCGGCACTGAGCGTGACCACCACGCGCGGGCTGGTGGGCGTCACGAAGGGTTCGCCGTGGTTGCCCGAGCCGAAGGGGATGCGGCGACTGAGCCACGGGATGAAGCGGTAGATCTGGGCCACGCCGTCGAGCTTGGCGAAGAGGTAGCCTCTGCCTGCCGACCTGGTCAGCAGGCGAGCCCGGTATGAGACCCACACTTCGGCCGAACCGCCGGGCGGGAGTGACTTTCCCAGGGGCACCTTGATGGTCTGACCGGTCATCCTGGCAACGATGCGCGTGCCATCCACCTTGACGCGCAGGTCCCGCAGGCCGCCCAGCTTGGCGGCGACGGTGTTGAGCTCCAGCCGGTCGATCGTATCGCCACTGGTATTGCGCAGGTCGATCTCGGTCTTGACGCTGATCCGGCGCGTGTCCCAGTCGAGGTGAAGATCGACGTCGTAGCGCGCCTCAAGGTCGTAGCCGGTCGCGGCCTGGACGGTAGCTGACGGCAGCAGCACGGCCAGCATCAGCAGCGTGAGCAGCAGGGCAATCGGCTGCGTGTGACCCAAGGTACTGGCGAACGACGTCATGGCAGCACCACGGTAACGCCAGCGGCCACGATACGCCCGCGACCGAAGGGCCGGCCCGCGCAAGTCCGAGGTCCGGCCCGCACAGCCTGGGTCCGGCCCGCGCAGCCTGGGTCCGGCCCGCGCAGCGATCCGCCTATCCCCCGGCTTGCCCACCAGGCACATAAGCGACTGGTTCGTGGCCCAGTAAGGCAGGGATTTGCGTGGGAGTGCGGATATCAGCCCGACGTGACCGTGGTTTGCGCACCAGGCAAGGGAGTGACGATGAACGCAGGTCGGGAGTCAGTTACGTGACTCCCACGCAAACGCGGGCGGCGGGTAGCGGCGGCCAGCACCCAGCCTTGGCAGCTGGCGGCGGGTAGCGGGTAGCGGCGACCAGCACCCAGCCTTGGCAGCTGGCGGCGGGCGGCAGGTGGCGGCGACCAGCACCCAGCCTTGGCAGCTGGCGGCGGGCGGCGGGTAGCGGCGGCCAACACCCAGCCTTCGAGGTTTCTCGATCGGTCGGGCGTCGCCATCCGTGAGATGTACGGGTCGGACCTCACAACTCCTCAGCGACCGGTGCGCGGGGTCAACGATCCGTGCCTGATCGCGTCCGTGGACATCCGGGCGCTCTACGTGGTGCTACGGACGCATGAGTCCGTACCGAGTTCAGTATCACCACGGATGACCTCGGCTGCCTGTGCGGGCATCATCTTGGAACAACAACGAATACCCGCACTTGCTCCCTTGGCCCTTCACGGCGGGGTCGGAATGAGCGAGAAGAGAGTCGGACTGCGCTGGGGCGCGTCCGGCTCTCGCATTTTCTGGCGGACCTATCATCGCTTTCATGCAGAGCCCTCGCGGCACCAAGCATCGACGTCGCACCATCCAGCTCGATGTGCTGCTCTTGGCGACGGCCGGCATCCTGCTCGTCGCCACACTGCTGCCGCAGTTGGACCCCGACCTGAACATCGTGATGAAGGACCGCACGCTGGACGTGGCGTTGTCGGCCCTGACGTTCGTAGCCGTGGCCGGCTTGGCCGTGCTGACGTACCTGCGCTATCGGGAGACCGGACGACTGGCGTCATTCCTGCAGTCGTCGGCATTCGCGCTGTGGGCGATGTTCACGCTGGCCACGTTGCTGCTGATCGTCTTCCGTCTCGACGTCCGTGTGGGCATGACGCTGGGTGCCCCCGAGCAACTGCCGGCATGGGTGTCGGGCTTCGTGCGCATCAGCGTCTCAGGCATGTTCATGCTCAGTGGCATCGCCGCCATCACCGGCGTCTATGGAGGTGCCAAGCGGCGCTTCCGCATGGTCTTCCTGCCGGTCGCTGTCATCTTCGTGGTGACCGTGCTCATCTACCCAGTACGCGACCTGCTGCCAGAGCTCATCAAGGAGGAGGGGCTGAAGGCGCTGCTGGCCGCCCCCGGCGACTTGGGGGTGCTGCCGGGCTTCACCGGCGTCGCGCTGGTCATGGTCGTGGCCACCGTGACCGGCCTACTCGCCGCGATCGTGCTGTATCGGCTCACGTGGGCACGTGGCGGACCGACCAGCGATGCCTTCACGGCGCTGGGCCTCGTCGTCCTGGCGGTGGCGGAAGTGCAGTATGCGCTGTGGCCCAGCGTCTACACCAACCTGGTGACCATCTCCGACATGATGCGGCTGGTGGCCTACACCGTCCTGCTAGCGGGAGCCTTCGCCGATCAGCGCAGCGACCTGCGAGCCTTGCGTTCTGCCTACACGGCGCTCGACCGGATGCGCGTCAATGAAGCTGAACGTGCCACGCTCGAAGAGCGCGCCCGACTGGCGCGCGAGATCCACGACGGCCTGGCCCAGCACCTTTGGTTCGCCAAGCTCAAGTTCGAGCGCCTCAGCTCCACGCTGTCAGACGACGACCGACCCCTGGCCGACGAGGTGACCCAGGCGCTCGACGCGGCCATCATCGAAGCCCGCGAAGCGCTGGTCACGATGCGCTCCAGCCTGGAGGGTGACGTGCCCTTCGCTGACATGCTGGTTCGAACCGTCGATGACTTCGAGGATGAATCGGGGCTGCGAGCCGAGTTCACCGCCTCGACCGGCATCCCCTCGGCGTTGGCGCCGCGAGTGCAGGTCGAGCTGCTGCGCATCATCAACGAGGCGCTCAACAACGTGCGCAAACATGCCGACGCCACCATCGTGCGCGTGGTCGCGGAGGTGACCGATGGCGAGCTGCTCATCACCGTCACCGACAACGGCCGCGGGTTCGCGCAGGAGGAGGCATTCGAGCGGGGTATGGGCCTCCAGGGCATGCGCGAGCGTGCGCGCCTCGTGGGCGGCAGCCTGGCGGTGCGGTCGGAGATCTCTGGCGGCACCACCATCGAGGTACGTGCCCCGCTGGCGATGGCGGGCATCGGCAACGTCTCCGAGACCAGTGAACGAACGGCTATGGCGCCCCGGGAGGAACCCGAACCGTCGTCCGCGACCCAGCTCGAGTTGCCCGGGGTCCTTGCCGCCGACGATGCCGAGATCGGCGAGCCCTCGTCCAGGCCAGGCACGACGAATGCACCCGACGTCAAGCCTGGTGGTGTGCGAGGCTAGTCGGGATGACCTTCGGAGAAGCGCACATCGCCGCCGCGGCCACATCCGGGGCCACGGGTGCGCGCACACTGCGCGTGATGCTGGTGGACGACCACGCGTTGGTGCGCTCGGCGGTGCGTCAGGCCATCGACGCGCCGGACGTGGAGATGGTGGGTGAGGCCGCCACCGCGGAGGATGCCTTCGCTTTGGCGCTGGCGGTTCGACCGGACGTGATGCTGCTGGACATCGACCTGCCGGGCATGAACGGTCTGCAGATGCTCGAGGAGCTGGCGCCGCGCCTGCCGGACACCAAGATCGTGATGCTTACAGTCTCGGATTCGGAGCGAGACATGATCGAAGCGCTCGCTCGCGGTGCGGCCGGCTACCTCACCAAGGACCTCAACCCAGAGGCCTTGCTGCGCGCGCTCCGGGGGACGCAGAAAGGTGAGCTGGCGATGTCGCGCCGCTACGCCGCGCGAATCATGCGCCACTTCGTCGATGCTGCGCGGAAGGGCCGCAGCGGCCGAAGCGGTGCACTCGAGGGACTCAGCCCGCGTGAGACCGACGTGCTGCGGATGCTTGCCGACGGCCTGACCGATCGCGAGATCGCGTCGGCGCTGATCATCTCGCCGCGCACGGTCGAGACGCACGTCAGCAACATCCTGCACAAGCTGAACGTTCGTAAGCGCGCAGAGGCGGCGCAGCGGTACCGCGAGTCACGGTAGGCGCTCCGTCCGCGACCCAAGGAGACGCCATGAAGATCGGGATCGTCGTCCCTCAAGGATGGGTGTTGGAATACCGCGGCTGGGATGCCACTGCAGCGTGGGATCGCACCGTGGCTGTGGCCCGACTGGCCGAGCACCTGGGCTTCGAGTCCATCTGGATGTACGACCACTTCCACACTTGGCCTGGGCCGACCGACGAGATCGTCTTCGAACCATTCGTGGCACTCACGGCACTGGCCGCACTCACGACGCACGTCCGTATCGGCCACATCGTCATCTGCACCGGCTTCCGCAACCCGGCGCTAACGGCCAAGATGATCTCCATGCTCGATGTCGTCAGCGGCGGGCGGGCAGAGCTCGGTATCGGTGCCGGCTGGAAGCGGGAGGAGTGGGACGCTTTCGGCTACGAATTCCCTTCGACACGCGAGCGACTGGCGGCACTGCGCGACCACTTGGAGGTCATCACGCGCATGCTGGAGTCCGGCGCGGGACGGGCCTACTTCAAAGGCGAGCTTGCGCTGGTCTCCGGCGCCATCAACCAGCCCAAGCCGCTGCAGCAGCCGCGGGTCCCGGTGATGGTGGGCGGCAACGGTCCCGACGTGACGTGGCGCCTGGCAGCGCGCTACGCCGACGAGTTGAACCTGGACGGCATGAGCCCCACCGAGGTGGCGGACGCATTGCCGATCATCAGGGCACGCTGCGAGGAGATCGGGCGCGATCCCAATTCGCTGGCGGTTTCGGTCCACACCTGGTACGAGTCAGCCGGCGTCAGCACCGCCGGCCAGGAGCGCGTTGACCTGTACGGGGCCTATCGTGAGTTGGGCATTTCGTGCGTCCAGTCGTTCATCGATGGCATGGTCGATGGCCCCACTGCACTGGAGAGCTTCGCGGCGGACGTTCTAGCCGCCGGCGCGGCGCTGGAGCCCGAGGTCGCCAACGCCTGAGGTCGAGCGCGTGAGAAGCCGGTCTGGACGGGTCGCGAGCTTCTCTGCTGGTCGGGCGCCTACAGCGACACGTTGCGAGCGCGGGCGGCTCTTGAATGAGCCGGCCCGCGCTCGAGAGGTTGGGGTCAGCTATCGAGAGTGGTGCTGAAGAACACGAACCGTGCGTTGGATCGATTTGTGCCGACAGCGACCAGGTGGTTGGCTTTGCCTTCTCGTATCTGCATCAGCCGAGGGCCGATGATGCGTCGGTTGGTGCCGGTCTTGGTGACCCAGGGAACGATCGTGCCAGGCTCGGTCGGGCCGCCTTGCTGCTCACCCTTGCGCAGGCCGGGTACCGCGGGTGTCGCTTCGGCAGTGCCGGCACTGATCGAGATCGCCACGAAGAGGTCCAGAGGCCCTAGCCTCGCCGCATTCTGAAAGACCCCAAAGGTGGTCGAGAACGCAGCGTCCTTGATCCAGGCCAGGGCCTCTCGGTCATCGAAGACCAGCAGCGCCGGCGCGTGGTGCCGATATGACGCAACGACGGTCAGACGTTCTGCACCAGCGAGGATGACGCGCTTCTTCGCGACAAGTGCGCCCTTGCAGTTGCCAGGTGCCGCCAACCGAACGGCGAGTTGGTAGCTGCCAGGGTCGAGCGTTGCCCGCAGATGGTGGCCGTAGCGGAATACCTTCCTGATCTCGTTCCCGCTGACACAGACCTCGACCTTCGCCCCGGGGATGCCGTGGACGACGACGAGCTTGGCGGGCCCGCTGATGGCCGATGTCGGCGCGGCGATAGAGCTGATCGCCAGCGCGCCAACGGCGGCGCCCATGATCATCTTCTTGAATGACGTCATTCGCTGCTCCCAGTACGTGCGGATTCGGACCTTGAGTCTGTCTGCCTACGATCGTCCCGACGTGCGCGAGTTCCGTCTATGGGCCAAGCGGGGGGTTACGGGTCCATTACGAACGGATAGATACTCCACGGTGCGCTCTGCCGATCGTCCGTGGCCATGACGAAGTCCGGCGGATCTTTGGCCCCTGACCTTCCAGTCGAGTTGGGGCATACATGAGTCGCTCAGAGGGCATAGTCGGGCGTTGTCCGACCGTTCGGTAGTCACCCTGGTTGACTGGTCGCTCAAAGCATCGGTAAGCTCGGGAACCATCGCTCACTGCTGGCGGGCAGTTTGGTGACAACTCACGCGGTTCCGGACCCTACCGTCCTCGGAACTGACCGCACGTGAACGGAATATGCCCAGACTCGACTTGCGGGCAGGGGCATGTAGCCGGAGCCGGAGCCGGCGCCGGAGTCGGAGTCGACGAAGCTGGGCCAACAGGAAGCGTGGCGCCGGAGTCCGCGCCGGCGGCCCAATGATGGTCCGAAGCCGAAGCCTGGACCGATGACGGGGCTCTGGCCAGGGTCGGAGGTCTACTCGCCGGTGTCGCGGGCAGCGTGGTCCAACACGAGCGCGCCAAGCGCCGCACCGGGCCACGCGAACCAGTGGCGGACGGCGGCACCAGAACCATCGGGATCGTAGGCCTCGGGCAGCATGCCGTCATCGAATGCCGATCGCGTGAGTCGCTCAAGGGCAGCCTCCGAGGCGGCTCGCCTCTCCATCAGGCCGAAGGCCAGCCAGCCGATGATGTCGCCCAGCGACCAGCTACCCGGCGTATGTCGCGAGCCGAGCCCGCCCAGGGGCCCCGTCTCGAAACCGGGATTCTCCGGGTCGAACGCGAAGCGCATCGTCGTCTGCCAGGCCGGGTCGGTCGGCTTGCAGAAGCCCCACAACGGCGCCAGCGCCACAGGGAGGTCGGTGGCGTCCACGTAGCGCTCGAAGCCGCCGCGGCCGTTGACCGAGCCGGCCCACATCGAGCCCAACGGCCCTTCGACCATGAAGCGTTCGGAAATCGCCGCACGCACCCGAGTAGCCAGCTCGAGCAGTGACGCCTTCGGCAAGCCCAGTCGGTCCGCCACCGCAGCCAGTCGCCGCACTGTGTGCCACAGGAGCAACTGGTCGGAGAGCAAGTATGGATTGGCCGGCACATCGCCGGTCGCGTTCTCCACGGTCCGAACGAGGCCGACGTCCGGGTCGATGGCACCCTCCGCGGCCGACCAGGCGACAGTGACCAGTTCGGGCCAAGCAGCTCCGGGCGGCAGAGCCGGCAAGCGGCCGGTGACGCCGATGTAGTCGGCCAGCTCCAGTAGTGGATAGAGTTGCTGGTCGGCCACGAAAGGATGGTCCTTGCGGCGCCCATCGGCGTAGTGACTGCGAACCCAGCGACCGTCGGGTCGCTCACAGCGCAGGAAGAGCCAGCGCAGGTGGTCGGCCACGATGCGCTCGTCCTCATCGTGCCCGCCGCGGCCCCACGTGGCTAGCAGCAACCGTGCGCTCCAGTAGGCATCCCGGTTCCATGACAGCGGCAGGATGCGGTGGTCGGCGAGGATGGTGCGCTCGGCCCCGTCGACCTGGAGCGCGGTGCAGGAACGGACATAGGTTGCCGCGCGCTGGTTCATACGGCCCAGGGCTTTCACCAGGCGGGCCGGTACGAGCAGCGGTCGCAGCTGGTCGCGGACCGCATCGGGTGAGGACGGAGGCGGTGCGAGGCGCGTCGAGTCCAGCCAGTCGGGCGGCTCGCTCGCGGGCGTGTCGAAGGTGCAGGCGATGTCCAGATGCACCTCCTCTGCCTCGCCTGGCCAATCGATCCAGGCCACCGCCGTGGGCATGCGGCGACGCAGCACCTTCCAGGCGATCCGCGCGTCAGAGCGTCGTTCGGTCGAGCCACTCGACGACTGGCCACCCTTGCGCAGCCAGGCCTGCACCACGACGGGGCCGCCGTCACCGCTGAGGCGCAGCGTCCCTTCGCGGACCTTGAGGCGTGACTTGACGCCCGACTCGGGCGGTGGCGGATCGACCTCGCGGATCTCGGCCAGGGCGGGCGAGCTCAGTCGGCCGTTGAGACGGATGCGGATGCCCGCTGGGCGGTTTCGCAGCGACGCACTGATGACCAGCCGCTGCACCACGCCCCGCGTGCCCCGCGGCGCATCCTGGCGGGTGGAGATGGTGGCGCGCCCAGCCTCCACGTGCAGGAAGGCATGCTCCTCGCGCCGCATCCAGGAGCGATAGCGGCGCACCGCATCGGTGTCACCACGCCACTCGGGTGCGAACAGCGGCAGACCGGTGAGCTCGACGAAGCCCGCTTTCGGATGGACGGTGGCGAAGCTCAGCCATTCACCACCCGCACCAAAGGAGGCACAAACGAGGCCATTGCCGACATCACGCGGCTTGCGTGGAGCGATCACGACCCGATGGTACGTTCGCGCCGCGGATCGTTCCAGACGCTGGCCAGGAAGTCGGTGATGAGCAGCGCCAGTTCGGCGGGGGCCTCCAGCGCGATCATGTGGGCCACGCCCGGTATCAGCACGGCTCGGGCGTGCGGCGCGTTGGCTTCGAGGTATCGGGCCGTCGCAGCCGCGAAGGAGAAGTCGAGCTCGCCCGCCATGGCCAGGAGCGGTGCCGCCAGTCGATCGAGCTGCGCCGCGGCCTGGGGCTCCATGGGGATGGGGGTACCACGTTGATGGTCGGACGCCGCCAACTCCCGATCCATCTCACGGACCAGCTCGCGGATCTCATCGGGTACGCGGTCAGTCGGCTGACCCGGGCCATCGACCCAGGCGCGCACATCGAGATCGGCAATGTCATCGGGATCGCCCGCGGCCGCCAAGCGCTCCATCTCTGCGTCGAGCGCGTCCTCCTGCGGTGTCTGCTGCGGGAACCAGCCACTGATGTTGGCGCCGATGGTGACGACGGCCGCTATGCGGGCGGGGCACTCGATGGCGGTGTCGACCGCGATCTGGCCGCCGACGGAGTTGCCGACCAGGGCCGCTCGGTCAAGCTCGAGGGCATCGAGCACCGCCACGATGTCGGCGCGGTTGGAATAGGCCACGTCGTCGGTCACCGAGTCGCCGCTGCCGCGGCGGTCGAAGGCCACCACCCGGTAGCCGGCGTCGAGCAGGTACGGTGTCAGCGGCTCCCATGCCCACGAGTTCACGATGCTGGCGTGCAGCAGCACGATGGGCGGCCCCGTGCCGAAGTCGTGGACGGCAAGCTGACCCCCAGGAACGGCGATGCGGCGTTCGGTCATGTTCCAGAGTCTGCACCAGACGCTGCGATGCATGTGTGATGCGTCGGACTGCGGCGGGACTGTTCCTGTGATGCCCTCGGCGGGAGACTGCAGCGAGCGATGAAGATCAACGGCAAGGTCTACCGCAAGGGCGCGGAAGCGGTCGAGTCGATCGAGTTCGAGGCCGAAGAGCTGGCACGCATCGCTGCCCGCGACGTCGTCTGGATCGACATCGGCGCTGATCGTGACCAGTTGCGCGCGCTGGGCGATGCCCTGGATGCGGCGGAGGTCTTCGAGGACGTCGCCACGACGACGATGGCGTCGATCCGCTTCCGCCCCAACGGTTTCAGCGCCGTGGTCGACGGCGTGCCCTGCCGGAACGGCGGGAACACAGCCGACGTGAACCTGGACGGCGGCAATGACGGACTACGCGCGGTGACCCTGCGTTTCGCGGTCGTGCCCAACGTCGTGGTGTCCATCCACGACCAGGCGGTGCGGGGCCTCGACCGGGCGCACGTGCCCCTCGCTGATCCGCGGCTGACGAACCTCGCCGCCGGCACGCTCGTGGGGATCCTGCTCGACAGCGTGCTCGACGGCTACTTCGAGACCATCGAGGAGCTGGAGGAAGAGGTCGAGCGACTGGACGAAGCCGCGCTCCGGACGCGCCACGGTGAGGGCGACATGGTCGGACGCATCGTCGGCATGAACCGTCGGGTCGCGGACGTACGACGGTCGCTGGCACCCCAGCGACAGGTCATCAGCGCTCTGGTGCGGCCATCGTCCGAGGGCAAGGACGACAAGCTCATGGGTCGGCCCTGGCCGGGGCTCGACGACCGACTTGAGCGGGCCATCGATACCACCGAGCACCTGCGCGACCTCCTGATGGGCACGTTCGACATCCTGATGGCGAGGATGGCGCGACACACCAACGATGTGGTCCAGCGCCTGACGGTGCTCTCGAGCGTGCTGTTGCCGGCCGTCGTCATCTCCGGCGTCATGGGCATGAACTTCAAGACCGATCTCTTCGACCACGGCGAGTATTTCGGCTGGACGGTCGCGATCATACTGGCGCTGGCAGTCGGGACCCTTTTCTACGGGCGCGTCCGCCATTGGTATTGACCGGGCGTGTGAACGTGACCGGCACTCGAGCGTGACCGGCACTTGAGCGTGACCGGCACGCGCGGTGGATCAGTCGCGCCCATCGAGATCAGCCACGGCGCGGGTGACCGCATCACGCAGGGCCGGGATGGAGGCCTCGACCGAGGCCGTCGGCTCTTCTCCGATGGCCACGGCCTCGACACCGACGCCCACGAAGCGGCCCAGCACCGGTTCGTCACGCAGGATCTGCGCGATCGCCACGACCTGGTCGAGCGGCAGTTGATGTGTGGAGGTGGTCACGACCCGCTCGGCGCGCCCGCTCATCTCGGCCAGGTCCATCTCCACGATCTGCCCGACCGGCGGCCCCACAACGGCGTCCACGATGACCGCGCGCGCGCCTGCCGGCAGGTCGCGCAGATACTCTGGCTCCAAAGCCCCAACGAGCCTCACGTCCGCGCGTTCCAGCGTCTCCGGCGACAGTGCCCTGCAGGCACGCGGCGCCACCGAATCGTCGCCGCGCAACGGATCGCCACAGGCGAACACCACCACGCGCCTGCTCTCGCCGGCCAGGGATCCGGGAACCTCGGCCTTGAGCGGCATCAACTCAGCTTCCCGTGGATCACAGACGCACCTTGCAGCAGATGCAACAACTCGACCAGTCGGGCGGCGGATCGGCAGGTTCCTTGCAACAGATGCACAGACATGACACTTCCGTTCATCAGATGCACGGAAGTGTCAAGTCCATCGGTTGTCAGGTCAAGATGTTGCATCTGCTGCAAGGCGGAGGCCACCGACGGCCACCGACGGCCACCGACGCCCCCGCGGCCACCGCACTAGACGCGCTCGACCTCAAGGCGCAGGAAGTGTGTGGCGCAGCTGATGCAGGGGTCATAGCAGCGGATGAGCGCCTCCAGCCGGGATGCCGCCTCCGGTTCCGGCAGGTCAAGGACGCTGCTTACGTAGCCGCGCATGTCATCTTCCATGAAGGCTTGGTTCTGCGAGGTCGGCGGCACGATGCGCGCCTTGACCACGCGACCCTGCTCATCGACGTCGTAGCGGTGGAAGAGCACGCCTCGCGGCGCCTCGGAGGCCCACGCCGCTACGCCCGCTCGCGGCTCCCACGGCATGTAGGGCCGCTCCGGCGGCTCATACGCCTCGATGATGGTGATGGCCTCCGCCGCGGCGTGGATCATCTCGATACCGCGCGCGGTGATGGCCGCGAACATGTTTCGCCGCAGCACCTCCGTGCCGCCCGCTTCCTCAAGCGCTGCCTTGGCCAATGGATGCAACGCCCGACCGGCCAGCACCACGCGTGACGCCGGCCCCAGGAGGTGATGCTTGCCATCGAGGCTAGTCGCCTGCAGGGCCGTGGAGTGTTCGACATGCTGCTCGCTGAAGGCCGAGTCCCACGCACCCGGGTCGATCTTCAACCCCTCGGTGGTGATGAGGCGACCCGTGTCGAGCGCGTATAGCTCGGGGTCGTGCATCGACAGCATCAGCGGATCGCGCTCGAAGTCGGGCAGGTCGAAGGCGGCCGTCCACTTGACCGTCTCCTGCGCATCGGCCAGAGCCCCCTCCAGCGCCGGCAGCAGCGCCCGCGCCTGGTCCCGGCTGGGCACGTGGTAGAAGCCACCCACACGCATGCTCACTGGATGTACGGCGCGTCCGCCGACCAGCTTCAACAGGTCCACCCCGACCTGTTTCAGGGCCAACCCCCGCTCGACGATGGCGCGGTGGTCACGGGCCATGTCGATGGCGCTGTCGTAGCCCAGGAAATCGGGCGCATTGAGCAGGTAGATGTGCAGGGCATGGCTCTGCAGCCACTCGCCCCAGTAGAAGAGGCGGCGCAGCTGGCGGACCTGCGGGTCGAGCTGGACCTCGAAGAGCCGCTCGAACCCCTCCGCGGCGGTCATCTGGTAGGCCACCGGGCAGATGCCACAGATGCGGGCCACGATGTCCAGCACCTCGTCAGGCTGACGCCCCACGACCAGCCGCTCGAAGAATCGCGGCGCCTCGAAGATCGAGAGTTCCGCGCTCAACACCTCCGAACCGCGGACGACGACCTTGAGCCGGCCCTCGCCCTCCACGCGCGACATCGAATCGACAGCGAAGGTGCGCTCTTCCTGCTCGACGACCGGCTCGGGCGGCCTGGTGCGGCTCACGAGACACCTCCTTCGGACACAGGAGCGTCGGACCCAGGCGCCGCGGCTGCACGCATGCCCGGCGGACCTCCATGTGCATCGATGACCTCGCGCAGCTCCGGCGCCCATGCGGTGAAGCCCGCGAACCTGGCGGCGATCTGCTCATCGGTGAGACCCAACGCCGCGCCGAACCAGTTCGACAGGGCCGTGCCGTTGGCGCTCTCGCGGGGGCCGAAGCAGCCGTAGCAGCCGCGGTCCATACCCGGACAGAGCGCCCCGCAGCCCGTCGAGATGATGGGCCCCAGGCAGGGTTCGCCGCGCGCCACCATCACGCAGACCCGACCCGCCAGCTTGCAGGCGACGCAGACCGCCTCACTGGGCAGCTGCGGCCGACGGCCGATGGCGGTGGCAGTGAGCAGCTCCACCAGTTGCCCGGTGTCGATGGGGCAGCCGCGCAGCTCGGCATCAACTTCGACCAGCTCCGCGACCGGTTGCGCCCGCTCCAGCGTCTCGACGAATTCCGGCGTGGCATAGACCGCGTCGATGAAGCCGCTGATGCCGCCATCGTTGCCGGCCCATGCCCGCAACGCCTGGATGCCGCCGCTGGTGGCACAGGCGCCGATAGTGACCAGCAGTGTCGTCCGCTCGCGCAGATGCCGGATGTGCTGGGCCTGCTCGTCGGTGCTGACGGAACCCTCCACGAAGAGGATGTCGAACGGACCGTCGGGCGTCCGGTTCGAGGAGGCCTCACCGAACTCCACGATCTGGAAGCGGATGCCGATGTCCAGGAGCACGGTGCCGAGGTCGAGGAAGCCCAGCTGGCAACCGTCACAGGAGGCGAACTTGACGACGCCCACGCGGATCAGCTTGCCGGCGTTGGAGGCAGCCATCACAGTCCCTCCACGTCCAGCGACTCGCCAAGCTCGCGGCGAGAGAACACCGGACCGTCCTTGCACACGAAGTGTTTGCCCATCTGACAGTGGCCGCAGAGGCCGATGCCGCACTGCATGTGCCGCTCCATCGACAGGAAGATGTGCTCGGGCAGGATGCCGCGCCCAGCGAGGGCGTTGGCCGTCGCCGACATCATCTTCTCCGGGCCGCAGATGTAGGCCGTGGTGTGGCTGCCGTCGATGGGCTCGCGATCGAACAGGTGCGTGACGACGCCCACGGCGCCACTCCAGGTGCCCACCTGCGCCCGATCGACGGTGACGCCGACGCTGATGTCATCGCGCGCGGCCCAGGTCTTGAGCTCGTCGGTGTAGAGCAAGTCCTTGGGTGTGCGCGCGCCGTAGTAGAGCCGCACCCGACCGAAATGCCCGCGGCTGCGCAGGATGTTGTCGATGAGCGGTCGCAAGGGGGGCAGTCCGATACCGCCGGCGACGATGACGACGTCACGCCCGAAGGCCTCCTCGATGGGCCAGCCTCGCCCGACGGGACCGCGCAGACCGATCTGGGAGCCCGGTCGCAGTGAAGCAAGAGCACGCGTGGTGGGGCCCTCGGTGCGGATGGTCAGGAATATCTCACCCTCGCGGTAGCGCGAGACGGAGATGGGCACGGCACTGAAGCCGGGCAAGTCCAGCATCAGGAACTGGCCGGGCGTGCCGCAGCAGACGGCCTCGGGCAGATCCTTGAGCCGCAGGGTGTAGACGTTCTTCGTCTCCGCCCAGAGCTCAGCGACGGTGCCGATGGAGTAGCGGCCGGGGTTGGCCGAGACCGGTACCGGCTGCAGCGTTCCTTCGAGTGGCGGCTTGACCGGGGCGATGCGGGCCAGGGCCTGGCGCACGTCGATGCCCACCGGACACCAGGTGATACAACGACCGCAACCGACACAGCCGTAGCTGCCGAACTGGTCCACCCAGGTGCTGAACTTGTGGGTCAGCCACTGGCGATAGCGATCGCGGACCCCCGGCCGGAAGTTGCCGTGTGCGACGCGCGCGAAGTCAAGCGTGAAGCAGGATGCCCATTGGCGCTCGGACACGGTCTCAGTCCCCAGCAGGTCACTTGTCTGCTTGACGTCGGTGCAGAAGCAGGTGGGGCAGGCCATGGTGCAATTGGTGCAGGCCAGACAGCGTTCGGCCACCTCATCCCAGCCCGAGTTCTCGAGCTGGGCCATGAGCCGGTCCCGCAGCCCTTCGCGCGTGACACCAAGCTGCTGGGACATCGTGGCACGGGCCTCCACGCCCACACCTGCAGCGGCGTGCATCTGGACCGAGGTGGCCGCGCCCAGACCCAGGCGCTCGAGCAGCTGGTGGCCGGCATCGCTGCCGGCTCGGGCCACGTAGCCGTCGTCCAGCTCGACGAGGGCGACATCGAAGCCGGAGCTGACCTCTGGCCCGGTACCCATGGAGGCGCAGAAGCAGGTGCCGGAGGGCTTGGCGCAATCGACGGCCACGATGAAGGCCTTGCCACGCCGATCGGCGTAGTCCTCGTCGATGTAGGGACCGCCGCTAAGCACGTCATCGTGGATGGCGTTCGCGGTGCGTCGTGCTCGACCTCCTCGTAGGCGAGCTGGTCGCCGTTGCGCAAGGCCTTGGCGATGGGCACCGAGGCGGGGAAGGTGAAGGACTTCCAGGAGGTCGGCGATGAGGCATAGTCGAACGACTTGTGCGAGCTACCGTCCGTGTCCCGGCTGATGCGGTAGCGGCCGGGAGCCTGTTCATCGACCATGCCCGTGGGCAGGTCAGCGTGTGACTCGATCTCGGCGTAGACGATGGCCGAATCGGCGACCGTGGGCCCGACGACCACACGGCCATCCTCGCGCAGCAGGGCGATGAGCTGGTCCAGGTCCTCACGCGGCAACCATGCCCTCGTTGTCAGATCGATCACAGCCAGGTTTCCTCCTTGCTGCATCTGGCGGTCGCGGCTTCCGTCGTGGTCCATCGGCTTCGGTCGCGGCCTACCAGGGATCCCGTTGTTCCGAGCCATAAAGGTCCAACAGTTGTTGGCGTGTGGCACCCAGTCGGCGAGCGAGGGCCTCCAGCAGACGGGGATAGATGCCCGATGCCAGCACGCAGTCGTGGTGAACCTCATCACGCAGGGTGGCGGCATCGAAGGCGATGACCTTGACCGGTTCCAAACTGACCACGGTTGAGGTGGCCTTATAGGGCTCGATGAGCGCGGACCAGCCGAAGATGTCACCCGGTTCCACGGTCATCAGGGTCACCGAGCCGCGGCCCGCAACGTGTTCGGTGAGCGCGACGCGCCCACCCACCAGCACACTCAGCTCCCGGGTCTCGTCGCCTTCCCGGAGCAGGCGCGCACGAGCCGGGGTCTCGTACTCCCGAGCCATGCCGGCCAGACGCTCGACCGAGCCTTCCGATAGGCCGGAGCCGAACCACGTCGCACTGATGCGTGAGACCAACGTGGAGGTATCGGTCATGGACCCACGGTGCGCCTCGATCCGCAGGAGCCTACAGGGCCGATAGGCATGGTCGGCACGGGCCGTTCGGCTGTGCTGGATAGAGCGATATGCGTGTATCTGGCGACAGGGGCCGCATGTCCCGTCGCGGTCGGGCCGCTCGGCATCGGCGCGCTCCGCCAAGGTGCGGCATGCTGGTGGCATGCATGAGGCAGGAGCCGTCGGCGGCGCCATCGAAAAGGTCATCCACGACTGGCCCAAGTCGGGTGCCGGTGGTCAGCTTGAGCTGGAGATCCGCGACGCCACCCGAGCGGAGGCGGAGGCGGTGGCCTTCTATGCGGAGGCCATCCTGGCCGACCACGGCTTCAGCTCGACCGTGTTCACCATCACCACCAACGATGTGCACTGCGCCCTGTGCGGGGAGCTGGCCGTGACGGCCTCTCCTGCCGATCCGCAGTGCAACCATTGCGGCGCTCCCCTGCCCCAGGTTCCGGGACCGGCCGTCGTATGCCGGGAGGTCGCCCCATGTGCCTGATGGCACCCGCTCGTGTGGTATCCGTGGAAGCTGGCATCTGTGAGGTCGAGGTCGGCGGTCGCGTCGACAAGGCCTCCATGTTGCTGGAGCCGGACCTGGTCATCGGCGACTGGGTGCTGGTGAACTCGGGCACGGTAGTGCGCAAGCTCGACGAGGACCAGGCGGCGGAGATGGCACATGCGTTCGGAGTCGTCTACGGGCTGACCGACATGGATGGCAATCCGCTGGAGCCCGAGGCAGTCGAGGCTGGCCCGGCGGTGGCTGGGTCTGCGGCGGCTGGGTCTGGTGCCTGACGCTCGCCCCTCTCCGATGGATCAGAGCACTCCCCTGACCAACCCGTTAGCCAGTCCCCGGGCGACGACCACGCGGCCGACGCCCACGGGTCCGGTGCTGTTCGCGCGCTACGCCTTCGGCCCCAATCGGCTGGGCTTGTGCGGGCCGGAGGACTGGCGTTCGCTGCTGGAGCTGGGCGCTGCGTCGGACGCCAGCGACGCACAGGCGATCGAGATCGACCACGGCTTGCGCGACCTCGCCGCCGGGTTTGAGGGTGCCTATCCCTACCTGGAGCTGATCGCCTCCGCACACGGCATCGCCGACCCCATGGACCTGCGGGTCGTGGACGCCTACTGGATCGGGAATGTGTTCTCGGATGGCGTGGATCCGGGCCTGATGATGGCGTCGATGGATCAGCGCTTCCGTGCGCAGGTGCTGCCGGAGGCCTGGAAGTGGCTCGAGGGCAAGCCGGAGGCGGGCGCTCGGCCGACCCACGCCTTCCACGTGTTTGACATCTTCCCGCGCGTCGGGCTCATGCGTGGTGGTGCCGTCACCGACGCGGTCGGCCTGATGGACTCGTGCCGCATCCGCTGGGGGCGCGTGTTGGAGATCACCGGCGATTCGCTGGTGGTCAACGCGGTGCCGCTGGGGCTCGTCGAGGGCAAACTGGCATTGGCCGAGCCGCGGGTGCAGACGGTGCGACGCTGGCTGGACGGCGCGGGTTTCGTTCGTGATGTAGAAGCCGGGGACGTGGTGTCGCTGCACTGGAACTGGGCCTGCGAGGTGCTGAGTGCGCCACGTCTAGAGGCGCTACAGCGGCGCACGATGCACCAGCTGGAGCTGGCCAACCAGACCATCTGAGGTTGCCGGCCGGGCTTGTGCTGGGTCGTGGCGCGGCCGGGCTTGTGCTGGGTCGTGGCGCGGCCGGGCTTGTGCTGGGTCGTGGCGCGGCCGGACATTCCCTGTCGGAATGAGCCGCGGACCCAAACACAGGCGGGTCTCCACCATTGATGCACCCGATGACTCAACGGGCCAAGTTGACGGGGTCTGTTGGCTCGAACGAGTCCGGATCCGGCCGAGTTTGGCCGATCGAGTCGCCGGCTGCATCAAACGGCCGAGCCAAGCAGCTTCTGAGTCGTGGGGCGACTCAGATGGCCGAGTCGCCACCCGTGCTTCGCCCGTTGAGTCGCTGCCTGCATCAGCAGCATGGTGGGGGCTGACCCAAGGGTGCAGCAGGGCCGCGCGGGGCCGCGCAGGGCCGAGCCGAGGCGCGCCCGCAGCAGGGCCGCCACGCGGGCACGAGATGAGCCCGCCCGGAGAAGGTCCGGACGGGCTCCGCTTGAGCGGGTGATCCCTTTCGTGAGCGGCAATAGCTTCGAGCGGCAGTCGCCCCTATCGATGCGAGTAGTGTCGCGTGTGCGTCGCGGCCTCCTTGCCGCGGGTAACACCCAGGACCACCGAACTGAGGCCGGCCAGCGATGCAAGCAGCGCCACGGCCACTTGGTCAGACACCGCCGCGGCGATGCCGATGGCGATCACGATCAGGCCACCCAGGACGAAGGCGTAGCCGGGAGCGTGGTGCGTGCGCTCATCGCCGGCGCGGATGGCGCGGTACTCGATGAGGACGATGGCCGTGAGCAGCACGACCACGGACACTATGAAGACCCAGGACATAGACCCGAACCTCCTTGTTCGCGTTGTGGCCCCTAGCATGACAACGTTTACATCGTTCGTCAAAGGGCCGAATGGACCCGATGTGGACCGAAGAGGTCCTACGCTGACATGGGCGCCGTGAAGCGTCGTCATGCGGACCGAAGAGGTCCTACGCCGGCGAGGCGCCCCAGGTCGACCGACGAGGACGCCAGCAAGGCAGCCTACGAGGGCGTCGTCGAGGCGGTGCGAGGCGTGGCTGAACGCGTCTCCGCGGAGCGGTAGATGAGCAAGCCCGCGATCAGGCACACGATCATGCCCGCCACGAAGAACCAAAAGGGCAGCCCGATCCCGCGCTCGAAGAGCTGGCCCGCGACGATGGACGCCACCGTCAGCGCCAGCGTCGCGACGGCGCCGAACAAACCCTGTGCGGTGGAGGCTCGACCAGGTGGTGTGCCTCGGGCGAGGATGGCGTAGAGGGCGGGGAGCATGGCTGCCGTCGCCGCGGCCTCGAACGGCACCACGGCCGTGGGTACGAGGGGGCTGCGCGCGAGCGCATACATCGAGCCCGCGATGATGATGATCACGCCGCTGCCGAGCACCGCACGCACCGGTCCGTGTCGGTCGACGTAGCGACCCGCGAGGGGACCCACGATCATCTCCGGGATGGCAAAGATCACGAACGTCAGCCCGATCCACAGGACCGTGGCCCCCAACGCGATCATGTAGATCGACCAGATCACCTCGTAGGTGCCGAACGACAGGTGCAGACCGAAAGCCAGCACCAATGCGGCGATGACCCGGCGGTTGAAGATAGCCCGCATCGGCGCTTGTTCACGCTCCGGTATCGGGTCGGGCGGGACGATCGCGATCTCCGAGGCCGTGAAGGGATCGCCGGCAGGCAGGGGCAGGGCATCGGGATGGTGCTCGAACTCGGGCGACTCGACCACGTGCGGGTTGGGCGAAAGGTAGAGGGCGATGACGGCGGTGCCCACCAGGGCCAGCAGGAAGGTGATGATGAAGGGGAAGGCATAGCCGTCGAATAACCATGCCCCGATGGCGCCGAGGGCCGGTCCGATGACGAAGCCGCCGGTGGAGAACGCGCCGTAGTAGCCGAAGGCCTCGCCACGCTCGTCCTCATCGGTCGCCTCGACGACCATGCCGCGGGCTGCTGGGTCGTACATCGCCGTCGCGATGCCGGCCAGGAAGCGCAGCGACACGAAGGCGGCGAAGCTGGTGAAGAACAGTGGCAACAGGCTGACGACGGCGAGCAGGAACAGCCCAGCCACCATCTGCGGCTTGCGCGAGTGGCGATCCGCCCACCAGCCGAAGATGGGCTCGAAGATGAGCTTGGCCAGCGACCACGCGGCCACGATCAACCCCAGCTGGCCGGCGTCCATGCCGTGCTCCTGGATGTACAACGGCAGCACCGGCAGCAGGGCGCCGAAGCCGATCATCACGATCAGGCCAGCGCTGAGCAGTGGCAGCATCGGTCGCCAGCGCCGGTGCCATGCGGAGATACGGAGTCGCCATGCGGCACGCGAGGTGGGCATCACTCCCAATGTATCGCGTCCTGTGTCACGCGAGGTGGCACGACGGCCGCGTACCATCGGGCGTATGCAGCTGCTTGACGGGAAGCCCGTCTACTCCGCCACGGACCTCGTGGGCTTCCTTGCCTGCGGCCATCTGACCGACCTGGAGCGGAGTGTGCTCGCTGGGCTGGCAAAGAAGCCCAAGCGAAACGATCCGGAGCTCGATCTCATCGCCCAGCGCGGCGAGGAGCACGAGCGCGTCTACATCGGCCGCCTCACGGATTCGGGTCGGCAGGTCGTGGACCTCTCCGCGGAGCGCCCAAAGGGAGCCGACCGCGGGGACTTCTATCGGGCGCAAGCAGAGGCCACACGGACGGCCATCGAGCGCGGTGACGACGTCATCTTCCAGGCCTGTTTCTTCGACGGCACCTGGTTGGGCTTCGCTGACTTCCTGTTGCGCGTCGATGACCCAGATGCGCCACTGGGTTGGTCGTATGAGGTCGCGGACACCAAGCTGGCCCACCGGGTCAAGGCTTCCGCGCTGCTCCAGATCTGCGTCTACAACGAGATGCTCGCCGCCATCCAGGGGGTGTATCCCGAGCGCATGTACGTGGCCCTCGGCGGCAAGGACAAGGAGACGGCGAGCTTTCGCACCGCGGACTTCCGAGCCTACTTCCGCGCCGTCCGGACCCGCTTTCTCGACGCTGTGGGGGCGCCGCTGCCGACCGACTACCCTCCCCCACCCCCGTCGTATCCTGAGCCGAACGAGCACTGCGGCGTCTGTAGCTGGGATGAGATCTGCAGCAAGCGCCGCCGGGTGGATGACCACCTCTCGCTGGTTGCGAACATCACGTCGCGAACGCGCGGCGCCCTGGTCGACCGTGACATCGAGACTCGCCGGTCGTTGGCGGGCTTGGCGTTGCCGCTGGAGCCGCGACTGGAGGGAACGCGGCCGGAGGTGCTGGAGCGCGTTCGCGAGCAGGCGCGCATCCAGGTCCAGGGCGAGGATGAGAGTCGCCACATCCACGAGCTGCTGGAGCCCCATCGCACGCCGGACGGCGAGCTTGACCCGACCAAGGGGCTGCTAGCGCTGCCGACGCCCAGTCGCGGTGATCTCTACCTGGACCTGGAGGGTGACCCCTTCGCCGGTGAGGACGGCATGGACTACCTCTTCGGTCTGCTCCAGCCGAGCGAACAGGATGCGGAGGGCGATCCGCTGTTCCATGCCTTCTGGAGCCGGGACGCCCAGGGCCGGGTGACGGAAGTTGCGGAGAAGGCGGCCTTTGAGGCCACCATCGACAAGATCATCGCCAGCCTGGATGCCGACCCGGACCTGCACGTCTACCACTACGCGCCCTATGAGCCCAGCCACCTGGGCAAGCTCATGGGTCGCTACAACACGCGCCAGGATGAGGTCGACCGGCTCTTCCGTGGCGATGTACTGGTGGACCTCTATGGGGTCGTGCGCCAGGGCGTCCGCGCATCGGTGGAGAGCTACTCCATCAAGAAGATGGAGCCGTTCTACGGCTTTGCTCGCGAGATCGAATTGCGCGATGCGGGCTCGTCCATCGTGGAGTTCGAGCGTTGGCTGTAGCTGGGTGGGGTCGGCGGCGTGGGTGAGGAGATACTCGATCAGATCACCGCCTACAACCAGGATGACGTGGTCTCCACGCTGGAGCTCCATCGCTGGTTGGAGGTACAGCGCACGGCTCTGGGAGAGCGACTGGGACAGGAGTTGCCGCGGCCGCAGGTGCGCGACGGTGAATCGAGCGAGGAGTTGTCGGCCTGGCTCCAACGTGTCAAGGAGGTGGCCGACCCGCTGGTCGAGGGCATCCCGGTCGATGAGTCGGAACGGGAGTGGACGCCGCAGGAGCGCGGACGGGTGTTACTGGCCAACCTGTCGGGCTGGCATCGGCGCGAGCAGAAGCCCGACTGGTGGCGCTGGTTCAGCCAGCTGGAGATGACCGAAGAGGAGCTGATCGAGGCACGTGAGCCACTGGCCGGTCTGGAACTGATCGGTGTGGAGGATGAGACCGCGCGGACGTATCGTTACCGCTTCCCGGCGCAGGACTTCGACGTGGGCAAGGCGGCCACCGATCCGGTGACGATGAAGGAGCTGCCCGTCGTCGCGACCGATCTCGACCGCAGCGAGATCGTGCTGCGCTTCCCACGCAGGCGGGAGATCGAGCATCCGCGAGCGCTCGTGGGCACGACCGTCGTGCCCAGCAAGGCACAAGAACAGCGGCTGCTGGACATCGGCGCGTCCGTTGTGGAGCACGGCATCGAGGGTGACGGCGAGTACCGAGCGGCGCGTGATCTCATCATGCGGCGCACGCCGCGCATCCTGGGGCATACCGACGGGGAGCCGCTGCGGATCGAGGGTGAATCGGCCGGTGATGCGGCGCGGCGACTGGTGACGCAGCTTGATCGGACGTGCCTGGCCATCCAGGGCCCGCCCGGCAGCGGCAAGACGTGGATCGGCGGGCGCATGATCCTCGACCTCGTGGCGCAGGGCAAGACCGTGGGCGTGACCGCCGGTAGCCACAAGGTCATCGGCAACCTGCTTGACAACGTCTGGATGGCCCAAGCCGACCATCCCGCGTTCCAGGATCGTAGGGTGAGGATCTGCCAGAAGCCCGGAGACTCGGGCGAGCTCACGTGCGGGTACGCATCTGGCATCAAGTCGGCAGCGGACGTGGCAGGGACGCTAGCCGATGGCGCAGTCGATGTCGTCGGCGGGACTGCTTGGCTCTGGGCCAGCGACAAGATCCCCGCCGAAGCGGTCGATGTCCTTTTCATCGATGAAGCCGGGCAGTTCTCACTGGCCAACGCGGTGGCGGTGTCGGCCGCGGCCAAGTCGATCGTGCTGCTGGGTGACCCACAGCAGCTGGACCAGCCGCTCAAGGGCTCCCATCCCATCGGTGCCGAAGGCAGCGCGCTGGCGCACCTGCTGGGTCGGGAGCACTCGGTCATGCCGCCGGAGCTGGGCCTGTTCATGGACAAGACCTGGCGCCTGCACCCGGATATCTGCAACTACACCTCGGAGGTCTTCTACGAGAGCGCCCTGCTGCCGGAGGCGGGCAATGAGAAGCAGGCGCTGTCCGGGTCGGGATTGGCCGATGGGCAGGGCATCCGCTTCATCGCCGTGGACCACGGAGATGCGCGCAACGACAACCGCTCCGTCGAGGAAGCACGCGTCATCGCCGATCTCGTCTGTGATCTGCTCGACGGGCGGGCGACGTGGCTCGACCGTGAACTCGTGCGTGCGCCGGTCGGGCCCGGTGACATCCTCGTCATCACGCCCTACAACGCGCAGCGCACGCTCATCGGTACGGAGCTGCGGAAACGCGGGCCGGCCTGCGCCGACGTGCCCGTTGGCACCGTGGACAAGTTCCAAGGTCAGCAGGCGCCAGTATCGATCTACTCGATGGCCACGTCTCGGCCGGAAGACGCTCCGCGCGGGATGGAGTTCCTCTATTCGCTCAACCGCCTCAACGTGGCCACCTCACGCGCCCGCTGCCTGACGCTGGTGGTGGCGTCGCCGGCGCTCATCCATGCCCATGCACGTTCGCCCCGCCAGATGGTGCTAGCCAACGCGTTCTGCCGACTGAGCGAAGTCGCCGCGGAGCAGGCAGGCGGGAGCTAGGTGGGCTTCGGATGCGCGAGAATAGCGACGATGCGCAGATGAGTGAGACGGAACTGCAGGGAACACGCGGAGTGGCATGGACGAGCCTTGAAATCGAGGCAACGGTTGCGGCATATGAGGACATGCTGCGCAAGGAACTGCGTGGAGTGCGCTATGCGAAATCCGACGTGGTCCGTGACTTGATGAGGCTCATGCCCGAGCGGACGCGGGGAGCGGTCGAGCTGAAGCTACAGAACGTCTCCGCGATCCGGGTCGAACTCGGCTTGCCCTGGATCGATGGATACAAACCGATGACTCACTACCAGAGTGCGCTTCGTGGTGCGGTAGTCGCCCGTGCGGACCCGCGGGAACGCATCAACGAGGCTGTCGCCGACTTTGGTGCGGCACCTGTCGTCGGCGCGCAAGGGATTCCTCGATCGACGTCAGACGTCCTGGTGCCGCCACCGAGCACTTCCGGCCGCGTCAGACGCGGCCGGACGTCGGTTTCGATCACCGGAACCGCTCACGACGCCATTCGCGACCTCCGCCGGCACGAACTGGGCACCGCGGGCGAGGAATGGGTGACAGATCTCGAGCGAGAGCAACTAACGAGGGTTGGACGGTCGGACCTCGCCGATTTGGTTCGCTGGGTAGCGCGAGACGATGGGGATGGAGCCGGTTATGACATCCTAAGCTTCTCGGAATCAGGCGCTCAACGACTCATCGAGGTCAAGACCACCAACTACGGGCCGTTGACCCCCTTCTACATCACGAGATGGGAGGTCGAGGTGTCGCAGACACACCGGGACTCCTACTCGCTCTACCGCGTGCACGGCTTCGCCCGGGATCCACGCATCTACGTGCTGGATGGTGCCATGGACGAGGCTGCTCGGCTCGAACCCGGCGTGTTCCTGGGGCTGCCACGGTGAAGTCGGACAAGGTCGGTCGGGTGCGCCAGACGGCGGCTCCCGGTGTCGTCGAGCTCTTTGCCGGTGTTGGCGGGTTTCGCCTGGGGCTTGAGCGCTCCGGATGGGAGACCGTCTGGGCGAACCAGTGGGAGCCTAGTACCAAGACCCAGCACGCGTGCGCCTGCTACGTGGAGCACTTCGGAACCGATGGGGTGGTGTGCGAGGACATCCACGAGGTGATGAACCAAGCCGAGGAGGGACAGCGCACCATCCCGGACCATGAGTTGCTGGTCGGCGGCTTCCCCTGCCAGGACTACTCGGTCGCGAGGACAGCCAACCAGGCTGCGGGACTCGTGGGCAAGAAGGGCGTGCTCTGGTGGGAGATCTACCGACTGCTGATGATGAAGCGGCCGCCCTACCTGTTCCTCGAGAACGTCGACCGCCTGCTGAAGTCCCCGACGGCGCAGCGCGGGCGAGACTTCGGCGTGATGCTCGCAGCGCTCGCGAACTTGGGGTATGAGGTCGAGTGGCGGGTCGTCAACGCCGCCGACTACGGTTTTCCGCAGAAGCGACGCCGGGCGCTACTGATCGGACGCCACGTCGGGGCTGTGGAACGCAATCCGAATGACGCCGTGTACGAGGGGCCGCTCGCGCGCGCACTGCCGGTGGCCGAAGGGCCGGTCTTGTCTTCGGCTCCGACCTTCGTCCTACAAGGAACACCAGCCGACGTGTCCGAGACGTTCGGTGCGACCAAGGGTGTTTCACCTTTCCGGAACGCCGGCTACATGTCGCAACGTCGCGTCTGGACCCTGGACTTGGAGCCCGCGTGGGGTGGAGAGGTCGTGACACTCGGTGACATCCTGGAGTCGACCGATGATGTGCCCAATCAGTACTTCGTCTCAGCCGATGAGCTTCCACGGTGGGAGTATCTGAAAGGATCCAAGCGCGAGCAGCGCTACCACAAGGAAACGGGCACGCCGTATTTCTATGTCGAAGGGCCGATTCCATATCCCGATCGCACCGACTGGCCCGCGAGGACCATCCTGACGGGCGAGGGCGGTCGCACCCCCTCACGCTTCAAGCACCTCATCCAGGTCGAGGACGGCCGCTACCGGCGGCTGACCCCCCGAGAGCTGGAGCGCCTGAACGGCTTCCCTGACGACTGGACAGACACAGGGATGCCCGAGGGTCGACGTGCATTCATGATGGGAAACGCCCTGGTGGTCGGGCTCATCGAACGGGTCGGGGCGGAGTTACTCACCGAGCTCGAAGGACACGGACACGCAGCACGGACCGCTCGCCGAGCGCAAGGAGCGTCCTAGCTCGCGATCACCGATGTGAAGGGATGGCATGGCTCTCCGTTCGCCTCAACGAGCGCACGCATGGCTTCGTATCGCTCACGAACCGGCTGCCAGTCATTGACGTCGATCCCGATGATCGCGGTCGGGAGCTGAACGCCGGCACGCATGTAGGGGAGCAGCGACACGGCCTGCTCGAAGCGAGCCTGGCCTTGGTCGAACAGTCGCGCCAGCGCATCGGTAGCCACGACGATCACTCCCACCTTCGCCGCACCGGTCGTCCCAGCGATGTGGAACTTGAAGAGGTCTCGGAAGTAGCTCGCGACATTGCCAAACTCGACCTCGACGAACACGCCGGACTTCTCGAAGTCGCCCCGAAGCCTGGTGTCGATGGGCTTCCCCTCTCGGTCGATGAGGATGTACGGCTCGGAATGCCATCCAAGTCGGGACAACGAGATCCGGATGCAGCGATTCATCTCGGCTTGGTCGACCGGCATCAGGGCACTGGCCCGGACCCCGCCGATCAGTCGGGACTGGCGCTTGGGTGACTTGGGTCGGCCGGTCTGGGTGAATGGCCCGACTGGCCGCAGGGGCACCTCAAGCGTTCCGATGACGTCGAGCAGTTCCTCCCACTCCTCGCGGAACTCACCCTGCAGGACGGTTTCGGCGTATTGATGGCTCTCGACGCTCATTCGCACCGCACCAGTATGCGACCCGTCGCTTACTCGATACTTAGCGCCATGGCGGGACTTCAATTGCCCAATCCACCACCCACGACTCCGGCCGTCCGGGCAGTGATGAAGGCCAATCGAGCGAAGGACACGAAGCCCGAGCGGACGCTTCGGTCCGCACTTCGGGAGGCGGGCTACCCGGGCTATCGGCTGAACTGGAAGCGCGCTCCTGGTCGGCCGGATATCTCATACCCTAGTCGCCAAGTGGCCATCTTCGTGCATGGCTGCTACTGGCATCACTGCCCACGCTGCCATTCGAACTTGCCCAAGTCCAACCCGGAGTTCTGGGCGCGCAAATTCGAGCTGAACCACGAGCGCGACGCGCGGAAGCGACGCCAGCTTGAGGAATCGGATTGGCAGGTCTTCGAGGTCTGGGAGTGCGACATCCGCGACCGACTCGGCGGCATCGTCGTGGAGATCTCAACGTCACTCGAGGCTCGCGGCTAACCCGCCCCGGCACCCCGTGCCCTTCGTGCCCGGCGCGCCCGCTCGACCGGCACTGTCAGCACGATGACCCAGGCGCAGATAAGCGGCACCAGCAGCCAGCCGGCAGTGATGCCGACGAGATCGGCCAACACACCCAGCAAGAATGGCGCGACGAGGATGGCGACGCCCGCGGCCAGCGTGAGACGCGAGGCCGCCGCAGTCGCGCGTCCCGGCACCGCGCCCAGCGTGATCGAGGCTGCCGGCGGGAACTGGATGCCGATGCCGACACCGGCGGCCATCATGCCCGCGCCACTCACGAGCAACTCGCCGGAAAGCCACGGCACCAGCACCGCCACGATGGTGACGAACGCGCCGAAACGGATGACACGCATCGGGTCGAGGCGACCCATGGCGTGGAACGAGAGCACCGTGCGGCCGGCCATCATGCCCACGATGAAGGCGCTGATCGTCAGCGTGGCATCCTCGAGCGAGACGCCGGTCTGGCGCCCCACGATGGTGCTGCCCCAAAAGACGATGCAGAACTCCATCGAGATGATCGACACCGTCATCATCCAGGGCAGCCAGTAGGCCCACGGCAGCCGGCCAGCTTCATCGTGGAATGGCACCTCCTCGCCTGGCTTGCGGCTCATCACCACGATGACGCCCATGAGCAGCAGCAACGGCACGATGACGAAAGGCCAACCGTTCGCCAGCGCGGTGCCGACCGCGATGATCAACGGCACCGGCAGCTGTGCCGCCTTGGCCACCAAGGACGCTCGAGCCAGCTGGACTCGCGCGATCACCCCACCACCCATGCCCAGCGTGCTGTTGACGTGCACGAACATCATGCCGCTGCCGAGTCCGATCCCAAGCGCCCCGCCGAGCGTGGCCCAGAGCGCCGACGCCGAAGCGAGCAGCAGCAGCGAAACGGCCAGCAGCCCCATCGCCGCCAGGTGAGCCCGCCGCACGCCCAAGCGACCATCGACGCGCTCGCCGGTCAGGCCGGACACGACGATGCCGAGCGCCATCGCCGACGAGTGCAACCCCGTCTCGGTCTCCGACAACTCCAGCGCAACAGCGATGAAGGCGGCAGCCGCGCCGACCATGTAGAAGCTGTAGCTGATAGCCGCCTGGTTGGCGTAGGCCCGTCGAACCTGGGCCGCGGACGCATGGGTGGAGGTCACTCCTCGATGCTACGGCGCATGCGAAGCGACCGCTGCGGCGAGAGGCATCGACGAAGGCCCCGATAAGTACGCGAGGAGCAACCGCCAAGGGTCGCTCGCCATGGTGGTGGCATGAGAACCATCGAAGACCCCCTGGTCACCACAGCCTCGGTCGATGAGGTGGTCCAGGCGATCGAATCGGTCGACCTCACCGCACCCTGGAGCGAGGTGGCGCCCAACCTGCGCCTTGCCCTCCCCCGTCGTCGAGCCCTCCCGGTCGACACTGACGAGTTGGCCGTCCGCGACTTCCCGCCCGGCATCCGGACGGTGCTCGGCCTGGACATCGGCCCGGCGATGCTCTTCGTCAGCGACCACCAGCTGACCGGCTGGGGTGTGTCGGCCGAGCGTGCCTTCACACAGGCGCTCGACAATGTCCGTGCCAGGGTCGCGGCTCGCAAGCAATTCGCGCTTGTCTGTGAGCGCGTCGCGGATGTGCCCACGGTCGCCTTCCAGTCCCGTGAGGGCTGGGCCTCATCGCTGCTGCTGCTTCCCGATGAGCTGATGCGCGTGCTGGGTCGACGTAACGGCCTGGTACTCACGCCCATGCGCGACCTCATCCTGTGTCTGCCCCTCGATGTGGAGCGCGAGTTCGCCGACTACCTGCTCGAGGAGTTCGCCGCGACCGATATGAACGCCCTCGACCTGCCACCCTTCGCGCTGGTCGATGGCCACCTCAGCCATGCGGTCGGCGTGCCCACCTCGCTCCGGAGGACCGGCCCGGTCAACTGATCGCCATTCCTCCGCTATAGCATCGATGCTATCTTCTGGAGTGTCGGCATGACCCGACATACAGGGTGGGACGTTCGCATCTCGCCGGACGTCATCCGCGCCGTTCGCGACACCACCGTGAGTGGAGGATCGACCCCGATACGTGCGCAGTTCGTCACCGAGATCGATCGGCTCCAGCGGTTTGGCACTCGAGCAAATGGTGTCAAGAAGATGCGATCACTCGATCTCTGGGAGATCAGGTCCGGCGATCGACGGGTGTTCTTCTGTTTAGGTCCGCACGCAGGCATGATCGCTGTCGGAGCGATCGAACGAAAGACGTCGAAGAGACTCCGGATGACCAAGCTTCAGACCGTCGAACGCAAGGTTCATCGTTGGCGCGACCAGTTGGAGGAATCAGCGTGAGGTGGGACGAACTCAGGGACGAGCTTATCGCGATGCCGGGCGTACGCGAGGAGATCGAGAGGCTTTATCCCTATCGCCAACTGGCTGTGGAAGTCAACGGCGCCCGCGCTGATCTGGACATGACACAGACCGAGTTCGGGCGGCTCGTTGGGATCCCGCAGTCCTCGGTAGCCCGTTTGGAATCCGGGCAGCAGAACCCCAGCGTCGGCATGCTGCAGCGGATCGCCAGGGCTACCGGAACCGAGCTGGTGATCGAGTTGCGACCGCCAGAGCGTACGCGCCGTGCCACGGCCGCGGGGAGGAAGGCCACCCCAACGGCCGACCCGCAGCCGGCGCGACGCGTGGCGGCCTCTGCCGGCGACTGATGCCAGGCTGCGCTCGCCGGCACACTGGCACCCTGACGTAGCCGCAAGACTGCATTACCGCTATGCTGCAACGCACCATGAAGAGTTACCACGTTTCGGTCCAGTCCCGGGGGACGATCGCCCTGCCCGCCGACCTGCGTCGGCGACTCCACCTCGATGAACCGGGTGCACAAGTGCAGATCATCGAGCGCGAGGATGGCACGGTCGAATTGCTGCCGATGCTGCCGATCCCGGCGGATCAGCGCTGGTTCTGGACCGAACGTTGGCAGGCCATGGAGCGCGAGGCGGACGAGGACATCGCAGCCGGTCGAGTCACGAGGGCCATGGACATCGACGAGTTCTTCGAGTTCCTGGAACGCGCGCGACAAGAGTGAAGTTCGACTGGCTTTCTTCGTTCGATGCTGACTGGGCAAGGCTCTCGGCGGGCGAACATCGGTTGTTCGAGTCGGTCGTACGCGAGCAATTCCATCCTGCGTGTGAGCGCTATCGAACCGACCCTGCGTCGCCCTGGCCTAGGGGCCTGCGAGTCAAACGTGTCCAGGGGATGCGTGGGGTATGGGAGATGACGTGGTCGTTCAGCGGCCTCGACGGGCGCGCGACATTCGAGTGGATCGAGATCGACGGGGAGCTCGCCATCCGCTGGCGTCGCATCGGTGGACACAGCATCTTCGGCCGCCCGTAGAGTGACGGCGGAGCGAGGCTAGCGGCCCACCTCAGTGAAACCCGCAGCCGTGAAGTCACCGTCGAACGCAAGAGCCTCCGTCATGCGGCTTCCGCGCATCACTGCGAAGCTGGTGGCGTCGACGAAGGAATAGCTGCGCTCATCGTGGCGGCGGAGCCACGCGAGCGCCTCAGCCTCAAGCTCCTCACGCACGTGGATGACCGCCACCCGTCGGCTCTGTTCGATCTGGTCGAGGAAGCGTGACGCTACCTGGTGCCCGGCCCGCCGGCGCAAGAAGGTCCATGTCTCGCCGACGACATGGTTCGAGGTGAGCAAGCCCACCCTGGATGTCGCGAGCCAGACGCCGCGGGCTTCATCGTGATGGGTATCGCGGGCGAACCCCAAGGCTACCCAGAACGAGGTATCGACGAACATCATTCGTCGTACACGACCGCGTCGATGTCCCCGGACTCAGCATCGACACTTCCGACCCATGCATCGAGTGGCTCATCGGCGGCGCCGTGGTCTGCGTACTCGGCATAGTGCTCGCGTACGGCGGCCCGGATCAAGGCGGCCTTTGACAGTCCCTCACGACGCGCCTTGAGGGCGAGCAACTCGTCCATGTCCTCGTCGATGTAGATCTGCAACCTTCGCATCGTATGAGCATACAGCGCTATTGCGACGTATATATCGCTGTGTCCTCTACCCGACGAAAGTCCACGACTCCCCGAGCGTGGGGTCGCTACCCTCTTCACCTATGGCGGACAACGATCACCTCCGCGACGTCTTCTTCGATCTGCATCGCGACCTGCCGCGTGAGGGTCCCGGTGACGATGGATCGACCCTTCGCGCATTGGCGATGTGTACCGAGCTGCCTGCTGCCCCAAACGTCCTGGACGTCGGCTGCGGCCCCGGCATGCAGACAGTGGCGCTGGCCGTGGCGACGGGCGGCACGGTGAGCGCAGTCGATGCCCACGAGCCGTTCCTCGATCAGTTGCGCGAGCGGGCGACTGAGGCCGGCGTGCGCGAACGCATCCACGTCATGCGCGGCGACATGTCGGACCTGCCGTTCGGCCCCGATTCGTTCGACCTTGTCTGGTCGGAGGGTGCGGCCTACATCATGGGCATCAGCGGGGCCTTCACGGCCTGGCGCGCATTCCTGCGACTGGGTGGCTACGTCGTCGTGAGCGAAGCTACCTGGCTCGTCCCGGATCCGCCCGCGGAGGTGCGCGACTTCTGGGCCACCGAATACCCCGGCATGACCGATGTTGCCGGCAACCTGGAGCGCATCGCGGCGGCTGGGTATGAGGTCGTGGGGCACTTCACGCTGCCGGCCGAGTCCTGGTGGACGCACTATCAGACCCCCCTGGAGGCACGGATCCCGGCACTGCTGGAGAAATACGGCGGTGACGAAGCGGCGCTTGCGGTCATCAACGGGACGGTCGAAGAACACCGCATCCGCCGCGAGTATCCCGAGACCTACGGCTACGAGTTCTTCATCGCTCGCTGCACCTGCGCGGACGATCGACGCGCTGATGAGTTGACCGATGACGACGTTCACGAGCCAGCCGCACCTGCGGCCGCCGACCGAAGCGATGCACCCGAGTTCCCGCCACCTCTCGACTGACTATCATCTGGGTCATCCATAGAGGAATGACCCGGTTGAATGACGCGCAAGCCTTCTATCAAGGAGCATGTGGCCGCTCGGCCAAACGTCGGCGATGGCGCTGACTCCTTCGGCGCGCGGGAGCAGACCCTGCCCGCGGAGAGCCTGCTCGATCGATCGCGTGACTTGCTTCCGATGGATGCTGCCGCCTTGCGCCAGGATATCGATGACCTGTTCGACGCTCGTCTGGACGTGAGACCGCGCGAGCGGTCTCGTTGACGGGGCCGCCAGTCGGTCCTACGCTCGCGAGCGTGCCAAGCATCTTTCCTGATCGCCCGCCGTTCACGTTGCGCGCACGGCTGTTGAGTCCGCTCGCGGACGGCTCCATGCTGTGGCAGCCCG
This sequence comes from Candidatus Limnocylindrales bacterium, assembly GCA_038251965.1. Taxonomy (GTDB): domain Bacteria; phylum Chloroflexota; class Limnocylindria; order Limnocylindrales; family CSP1-4; genus JAFMJV01. Next base: position 8,868 of record JBBSAV010000011.1, on the reverse strand, counting down.
ACGGGGTCATCGAGGTGGACGAAGCCGGTCGCATCCGATCGATCCGCGCCGCTTCCGACGCTCCTCGTGCCGCGGAAATGGCGATCGACCTGCGGCCGCTGGTGGTGATGCCGGGCCTCGTCGACACGCATGTGCACATCCCCCAGGTCCCGGCCGCTGGCCTGGGTGCCGGCATGGACCTCCTGGCCTGGCTGGAGCGCTACGTCTTCTCGCTGGAGCGCGCCTTCGACGTGGCCGCGGCCGACCGACTAGCGCCGCAGGTCTACCGCGCCATGGCCGCGGCGGGCACCACCACCTTCGCTGGCTATGCAGCGATCTGGCCCGAGTCGACCGATGCCTGCTTCCGCGCGGCCGAGGCTCACGGCATCCGCGCCATCATCGGCAACGTGCTGATGGATCGCGTGACCTACGACGACCGCACCCCAGCCGGTGAGGTGCTTGACAAGGCCATCCGCGCCTCAGCTGAGCTGTGTGAGCGTTGGCACGATGCTGCCGACGGGCGTCTGCGCTATGCCTTTACGCCACGCTTCGCGGTCTCCTGCACCGCCGACCTGCTGCGCGAATCAGCCTCGCTCGCCGAGCATTACGACGCCACCTGGCAAACACACCTCTCGGAGGATGTTCGCGAGATGGCCGCGGTCACCGAGCACTTCCCGGAGGCGGCCGACTACCTCGATGTCTACGACCGAGCCGGTGGCCTTGGCCGCAAGGCGCTCTTCGCCCATGCCATCCACCTGTCCGAGCGTGAAGTCGCGCGGATGGTCGAGACCGACTCAGCGATCGCGCACTGCCCGGTCAGCAACATGTTCATCCGCAGCGGCGTGATGCCCATCGCGCGCTATCTCGATGAGGGCATCCGCATCGGCCTGGGAACGGACGTAGCCGGCGCACCCGAGCTCTCGGTCATCACCCAGATGCGCCTGGGCTTCTTCGTCCACAACGCACGTGCCACGGTGGTGGGCGATACTGCGCCGCTGCCGGGGCCACTCGACTGGCTGCGGCTGGGGACGCTCGGTGGTGCCGCGGCGTTGGGCCTCGACAAGGTCATCGGCTCACTCGAAGCAGGCAAGGAAGCCGACCTCATCGCGGTCGATCCTGAGCTGGGCCGGCCGCCGGAGGCTGAGGCTTGCCACGGCGTCGAGGAGGTCGCCAGCCGCCTGATCTTCCGCGAACGTGCCGGCATGGTCCGCGCTGCCTGGGTGCGTGGGCGTCGCTTGGAGGCGAGCGCCACCGACTAGCATTCGGCTATGGCACTACTGGGCATCGACCTTGGCACCTCCGCGGTGAAGGCCGTCATCATCGATGAGGCTGGGCAGGTGCTGGGCACGGGCACGCGCGAGATCCCCATGGAGACCCCGCTGCCCAATCGCGCCGAGCAGGACCCCGACGGATGGTGGACGAACGCCGTCAAAGCCGTGCGTCAGGCCCACCACGAGGCCGGTGCCGTTGACATCGTCGCGATCGGTCTCGATGGCCACATGCATGGCGGGGTGTTGCTCGATGGCGACCATCGACCACTTGGTCATGCCATCACCTGGGCCGACCAGCGTACCGCGGCGATCATCCCCGAGCTCGAGGCCGACATCGGCGTCGAGACGTTCCTGTCGATCGCTGGAACCCGGCCCGCGGCGGGCTTCATGGGGCCGACTCTGGCGTGGCTGCGGCGTCACGAGCCAGACCGCCTTGATGCCGCCGCCATGTTCGTCCTGCCCAAGGACTACCTCCGGCTGTGCATGACCGGCGAGGCCGCCACCGACGTCAGCGACGCGTCAGGCACGGCGATGTTCGACGTCGCCGCCCGCACCTGGTCGGCTGAGCTGTGCGATCGGCTTGGCGTGCCGTCCCACATCCTGCCGCCGCTACTGGAATCGGCCCAGGTTGCGGGGCACCTCACGAGTCGGGCAGCGGCTGAGTTGGGGCTTCGTCCCCGCATCCCCATCGCCGCGGGATCCGCCGACCAGTGTGCACAGGCGGTGGCCAACGGAGTGGTGGACCCTGGGAACGGCTCGGTCATGCTGGGCACGGGCGGCCAGATCGTGGTGGCGACGGACGGTCCGAGGCCCGACCCCAAGGGCCGCATCCACACCTTCTGCCATGCCGCGCCCGCGCGCTGGTACCAGCTGGGTGCGACGCTCTCGGCAGGCTTGTCACTGCGCTGGCTGCGTGACCGTCTGCGGCTGCAGTCGGAGAACCCCTACGCGTCGCTCGACCGACTCGCGGCAGATGTGCCACCCGGGTCCGACGGGCTCATCTTCCTGCCCTATCTCGTGGGCGAGCGCTCACCCATCATGGACCCCGAGGCGACCGGCGCCTTCCTGGGCCTGACGCTCGGCCACCGTCGTGCGCACCTGGCGCGAGCGGTGCTGGAGGGCGTCGCCTGCTCGCTGCGTGCCACGCGCGATGCGGTCATCGACGCGGGCGGTCACTGTGAGTCGTGGCTGGCGACGGGGAACGGCCTGGCCAGCCCCTTGTGGCGCGGCATCCTCACCGATGTCTTCGGAGAGTCGCTGGCCTATGTCAATGCCCCCGAGCGCTCCGGGGTCGGCGCCGCACTCATTGGCGGCATCGCGGCGGGTGTCTACGCCGGGTACTCGGAGGCCAGCGAGGCCGCCCGACCGCCGCTCATGCTCACCGAGCCCGATGCCGGACGCGTGGCCAGCTACGAAGAGGTGTACGCGCACTACTCGCGCCTTTCAGCGCTGCTGGTGGCGGCTGAGCACAGCTGACCCGGAACGGTTGGCAGGCACCCCGGCAGGCTACTGCCCCAGCGCCGGCTTCCAGACCATCAGCGCCAGGATGGCGAGGGTCAGCAGCATCAGGAGCATGCCGTAGAGCTGCATCCTCTTGACGTTGGCCCTCAACTCAGCGGGCGGGCCATCAGGCCCCGGTGGTTCCGCGCCCGGCGCGATGACCCTGTTGAGCGCCGGACGCTGCAGCACGAAGACGATGATGAGTGCGATCACATAGAGGCCCATCGCCACTGAGAGCCAGCGCGCCGACCACTGCACGTCGCCGGTCTGCACCAGCATCGCACCGGTGATGAACATGAGGATGGCGAAGGGGATGATGATGAGGCTGGTGACGCGTTTCGACGCCCGGCTGAACCAATTGGCGTGCTGGGGCTCCTTGGCGCTGGCCATCCCGAAGATGGGAGCGTAGAAGCCGTAGCCGAACGCCGCGATGGCGCCGAGGATGTGCAGGAACAACCACAGTTGGAACATGCCAGTAGGGTAGCGGGCCGAAGAGGAAGTCGGTGGCTGGATCGTCAGCTGAGCCTAGTCGTCGTCCTCGCCGCGGAGTGCCTCCCGGCCCTCGCGCACCAGCAACACCGCGATGGCCAGCGCCGCGAGCGGGTCGGCCCACCACCATCCCAACAGCGCATTGAGGCCCAAGCCGGCCAGCGCCACCGCCGACAGATACCAGCAGGCCCGTGTCTGGCGCGAATCGGCGACAAGCGCCCGGCTGCCGAGCGCCTGACCGGTCACGAGCTTGGCGCGCGCGAGCCACAGCATCACGGCGATGGACACGCTCGTGAGCACGATCCCGACCGGACTGGCATCGGGCGCCTCGGAGGCAAGCAGCGCCTGGACCGCCTCGAACGCAACATACGCCGCGAGCAACAGGAACGAGACACCCACCAGCAACTCCGCCCGGCGTTCGACCCGCTCGACGGCCTCTTCGTCAAGGGCGCCACGATCCTCCGTACGCAATCGCCAGATGAGGACCAGCCCGGAGATGATCTCGACGAAACTATCGATCCCGAAGGCGACAAGGGCCACCGATCCACTTGCCAGTCCAGCCGCCACCGCGATGACGCCCTCGAAGACGTTCCACCCGACGGTGAGGTATTCGAGCCGCAGCCCGCGTCGCAGGAGCACCCGACGTGCCAAAGTGGAGTCCATCGGCATACGATACGAGGGTGGGGACTATCCCAGTAAGGAGCAGACGCTTGAGCGATACCGCCCTTGACCAGCTTGGCACCACGGAAGCGCCTGTGGTGATGTCGCCGCGGGTGCCGGGTGAGGTCGCGACGCTGACTCGTGGGCTGGCCTCTCCTGCCCCACTGCGGCGGGAGGGCCCAGGCAAGCTCACCGGTGAGGCCCAGTACACCGACGATCTGGTCTTCCCTGGTGCCTGGTACGGTGCCACCATCCGTTCGACGCAGGCACATGCCCGATTGCTCGGCCTGGAGCTCGATCCCAACTTCGACTGGTCCAAGGTCGTCGTCATGACGGCGGCAGACATCCCCGGCGAGAACATCGTCAGCTCCATCCAGGACGACATGCCGGCGCTCGCGGACGGCGAGATCCGGCACCACTCGGAGCCTATCGCGCTGGTCGTGGCACCGGACAAAGCGACGCTTCGTGAGGCCAAGCGCCGCATCAAGCCGCACACCGAGCCCTTGCCGGCCGTCTTCGATCCACTTGACTCGACCCAGCAGTTCGCAGCCTATGAGATCACCCACGGCGATCCCGAAGCGGCTTTCCGCGACGCCAGCCTCATCGTCCAGGGCGAGTACCGGGTCGGCCACCAGGAGCAGCTGTACATCGAGAACCAAGCCATGATCGCGGAGCCTCGGCCGGATGGCGGCATCACCATCACGGGCTCGCTGCAGTGTCCCTACTACGTCCATTCGGCCTTGAAACGTGCGCTGGCGCTGAGTGACACACAAGCGGTCATCACCCAGGCTGAGACTGGCGGCGCGTTCGGTGGCAAGGAGGAATACCCCTCCGTCCTGGCCATCCATGCGGCCCTGCTGGCGCAGCGCATCGGCAAGCCCGTGCGCATGATCTACGACCGACACGAGGACATCGCCTCCACCACCAAGCGGCATCCGGCGGTGATCCGATATCGCTCGGGCGTGTCCGCCGATGGGCGACTCATCGCGCAGGACGTCGAAGTCGTCATGGACGCGGGCGCGTACTGCACGCTTTCCCCGGTGGTGCTTTCGCGTGGCGTCCTCCATGCCGGCGGCCCCTACGAGTGCCCTAACGTCCACATCGCCGGGCGCACCATGGCCACTAACACGCCGCCCAACGGCGCCTTCCGTGGCTTCGGTGCGCCCCAGGTCGGCTTCGCGCATGAGCTACAGGTCGCGCGCATCGCCGATGAGCTGGACGTGTCACCCGCGGAGCTGCGCCGTCGCTGGGCCTATCGCGAGGGTGGGACGACGCCCACCGGCCAGGTGCTGCACGAGAGCGTCGCGGCAGATGAAGTACTCGACCGAGCCACGCGGGAGGCCGACTACGAGGGCGTGCGGGAGGTCAGTCGACAGACGCGCGCCATCCGCTGGCGCCAGGCCGCAGAGGCAGGTTCCGGCTTCAACTCGACGCGGCTCCGCAATGCCTCAGGCATCGGCATCGCGATGGGCTGGCATGGTGCTGGCTTCACCGGCCGCGGTGAGATCAACATGGCCAGCGTGGCCAGCTTGGAGCTGGGAGATGACGGGATCATCCGGATCCTGGCGGCCAACACGGAGATGGGTCAAGGCACCAACACGGTCCTGCCGATGATCGTCGCCGACGTGCTGGGCGTCGAGTCGTCCGCGGTGGAGATGGCGCCGATCGATACGTCGATCGTGCCCAACAGCGGGCCCACGGTGGCGTCGCGTACGGTGATGGTGGTGGGCGGTTTGCTGTCGAAGGCGGCCGCGAGGTTGCGCGAGACCGTGGAAGCGCGCTCCGGGGGCGACTTCGCAGACGTCTATCGGACGGATGCCCGACGGCATGGCGCGACTCGGGTCGATGAGCAATTCCAGTCGGCGACCGAGGTGGAGTTCGACGAGGCGACGCACACGGGCGACGCCTACCCGGCGTTCGGCTGGGCCTGCGCGGTGGCGGTGGTCGATGTCGATCTCGACAGCGGCGAGGTGCGTGTGCGCAGCGTCGTCAGCGCCGATGACGCAGGCCATGTCATCCACCCGCTGCTGGCCGAAGGGCAGGTCGAGGGCGGCACGTTGCAGGCGGTCGGCTACGGCACCATCGAGGAGATCAAGATGCAGGACGGCCGCTACCTCAATGACCGCTTGGCTACCTACCTCATCCCCACATCGATGGATGCGCCACGCATCACCGCGATCCTGGTGGAGAAGCCGTTCAGCGGCACTCCCAACGGCGCCAAAGGCCTTGGGGAGCTACCCATGAACGTCGCGGCGCCGGCCGTCGTCGATGCCATCCATGATGCCGTGGGCGTCTGGGTGACCGAGCTGCCCGCAACCGCGGAGCGCGTCCTTCGGGCGTTGGAGGATGGGGCGTGACGGCGGTGCGGGAGGGTCGGACGGCGGGCTCTGGTGCCACCTATCGCTTCACGCTCAATGGTGAGCCGCGAGAAGTGTCGGTGCCCGGGATGCGACGCCTGCTCGACGTCCTCCGCGAGGACCTCGGCCTCACCGGCACCAAGGAAGGCTGTGGCGAAGGCGAGTGCGGAGCCTGCTCGGTCATCCTCGACGGCATGGTCGTCGACAGCTGCCTGGTTCCGATCTGCCAGGTCGATGGCTCGGACGTACGGACGGTCGAGGGGCTTTCCGATGCGGAGACGGCGGCTCTGAACCCGCTGCAGACCGCGTTCCTGGAACATGGCGGTGCGCAGTGCGGCATCTGCACGCCGGGAATGCTGATGGCGGCGCAGGTCTACTTGGACGATGGTGGGGATGCCGATGAAGACCACGTCCGCGAGGCGATTGCGGGTAACCTCTGCCGCTGTACCGGCTACACCAAGATCATCGACGCCATCGAGGCAGCAGTCCTGGCGCGGGACGCGGGCTCGAGTTCCCAGTCCTCAGGTGGCAGGCCCTCAAGTGACGAGTCTTCAGGTGGCAAGGCTGCGCGAGATGACACCCCATGAATACCGAGCCGCCGGTCGTTAGCCCGGCTACCTTGTCCGAGGCCTATTCGATCATGGCATCAGGCGGTTACCGACCATTGGCCGGCGGAACGGACCTGATGGTGCAGTTGGAGGCTGACATCGCCGAGCCGCCGACGGCCGTGTTGGACCTCTGGCGCCTCGATAAGCTACGCCGTGTCAGCACTGACGGCTATGACGTCTCGATCGGCGCCCTCACCACCTTCGCCGAGGTGCGGCGCTCGCCGGTCATCTCGGCGCGGTTGCCAGCGCTAGCCGAGGCGGCCGCCACCATCGGTGCAGCGCAGATCCAGAACCGCGCCACCATCGGCGGCAACGTCTGCAACGCGTCTCCCGCGGGCGACTCGCTGCCGGTGCTGCTGGCCGTGGACGCCACGTTCGACCTAGGCTCGGTCGAGGGCGTTCGAACCGTGCCAGCGCGCGAGTTCTGGACGGGTTACCGACAGACGGTACTGCGCCCTGACGAGCTGCTGGTGCAGATCCGCTTCCCGGTCGATCGGTCACGACGCACGCGCTATCGCAAGGTCGGCACCCGGGCGGCACAGGCCATCAGCAAGGTCGTTCTGGCGCTCAGCTACCGCGATGATGCCGGCACCTGGCGCGATGTCCGCGTGGCACTCGGTTCGGTTGCAGCAACCACGGTTCGGGCACGTCAGACCGAGGCGATCCTGGAGGGTGAACGACCAGTGGCGTCGATCGCCGCTGCGGCGGCTGCAGCGCTGGCGGTCGAGCTCAGCCCCATCGACGACGTGCGCTCCACGGCCGAATACCGACGATCGGTCAGCGCCCGCGTGCTGCATCGGCTCCTCCGCGAGGAAGGTGGCTGGTAGGCCGTCGGTCACGATGCACGGGCAGCACGCCGCGTCGGTCGTGCGCAAGGCGGCGGTAGGTGAACGATATCCTGGAGTGAAGTCGACAGGACCATGCTCGGGCCCATGCCCACGACGGAGCGCGCCCGTGACCGGGGTCGCCAGCAAGCGCGAAAGATCTTGACGGACCTTGGCCTCGAGCTCCGCGATGCTCGTGCCGGTGCCGGCCTCAGCCAGCGCCACGTGGCGCGCGTGGCTGGGCTGAGTCAGGCCATGGTGAGCCGGTCTGAGCGGAGCCAACGGCGGGGGATGACCATCGACCAGGCGGCCGTGCTGTGCGCCGCGCTGGGCCTACGTCTACACGTCAGGGCATACCCCGATGGCGCAGCCGTCCGCGATGCTCCCCAGCTGCAACTACTGACTCGATTTCGTGGCGTCGTGGACGACGGCTATGGCTGGCACACCGAGGTCCCAGTCGGCGGTCGCGGCGATCTCCGAGCCTGGGACGTGGTGTTGCGGGGACCGGTCACGATCGGCATTGATGCTGAGACACGCCTCCACGACGTCCAGGCGCTGCAGCGGCGCCTCGAGTTGAAGCGGCGCGACAGTGGCGTCGACCGGGTCATCCTGCTCGTCGCCGACACGCACCACAACCGCCGGGTCATCCGCGAGCATCGCGCCGGTTTGCTCAGCACGCTCCCATTGGACACGGCCGCCGTCTTGCGGGCCCTCCGCACCGGTGCTCCGCTGCCGAACAACGGGATCGTCGTCCTGTAGTGGACTGCGGGTGGTCAGTACGGCCCGGTCGTGATACTCCCAGCGACTGAACTGACCAAGCTGACCGCACCATGGGCCCGCGGCGTGGCCGTTCGAGTCGCCCTGCGACTCAAACGCTCCGTTGCTTGGCCATCTGAGGCACTCCGCGCATCAAGCTGGCCGCACACGGCCACCACTTGGCTCGTTGAGTCGCCGGGTGCATCAGGTTGGGCTTCCGGGGCAGGATGCGCCGCACATGGCAGCATGCGCCGCACGTGGCAGCATGCGTCGCGCAGGGCAGACGCTCCAGGATGGCACGATGCGCCACGCTGCGGGCGGGCGTCTGACCGGGTCGTCACGCACAGCGCCTACCATTGGCAAGGATGAGCACCACGAACAGCACGACCAGCCACCAGCCCGAGCGCACGCAGCATGAGCACAC